>CAMOSH010000043.1 GCA_946624575.1 uncultured Verrucomicrobiota bacterium | reverse complement strand
CAAGGGAGCTGGTGGCGTCAGGAGAGCTCGACCACGCGCCGCATTCGGCGGGGACGTCCCGCCATCCAGTTCCTTCGGGATAGCCCTGCGCGGAGAATTCGACCGTAAACCAGTCGACGAACTTCCGGCCGGTCCACCGCCCCGACGTCTCGGTGAAAATCCCGGCGGTCTCGGACTGGATGCGGAAGGAGAATTCGTCTGTTCGGCCGACCTTGGAGGGGACGTCGAAGGAAAGGAGCTGTCCTTCGACGACATCATGCCAGGTGTGCGCGACGGCACCGTTGACAAGCAGTTCGACTGTCGCGTCGGACGCGTTGGCGCGCAGTACGGTCGCGGAAATAGTCGCGACCGCGCCGTCGGCGGTCATCACCACGCGCGTGTCCCCGACGAAGAGCGTATCGGCCGGATCGGGAGGGGACGCGGTCGTGAAAGACAGCACATGCGCGGCGCCTTTCGAAAGGGAGTTCGTCAGGCCGAACGTCGCGTAGTACGCAGTGCCTGGCGCCAGATTCGCGAGTTCGACCCAGTTCGTGCCGACCGCGGAAAGCGACGCGACCGGCAGCGCGACGGCGCCGGCCATGTCCGGAGAGGCCGAGTACGCGACGCTCAAATTGGCGGCGTCTCCGCCAAGCGTCGAGACATCGAGCGGGATGCGTGCGGTTTCTTCGCCGATTTCCGAGACTCCGACTAGAAATGCCGGTGTGTCCGGAGCGACAGTCGAATAGCATTTGAGCTGGTAAGGGGCGATGTCTGCGGTGAACTTGCCGCCGGAGACGGGCACGGCGCGCCCTCCGACGGTTTCGTAGAGCGTTGAAATCGAGGCGTCGCCGATGGAGATTTCACTGCCGGGCATGGCGTCTGCAGAGGCGTTTACGACGGCGAAGTACTTTTCTCCGGCCGCGTCGTAGCGCCGCACTCCGAAAGACGAACCCCACCAGTTGCTCCCCTGCACGAACGTGCCGGGCTGCGCTGGCAGCGAGAGGAAGTTTTCGGCGAACTCGCGGAACGGCGCGGAGAAGTTGCGCGCGAACTGGTTGCCCTGAAGGAATCCGATGACGGTCGGGTCCTGGTAGAGGACACCCCACAGCTCCGGCAGCATGATCGCGCGGCCCGCGTGGTCCATTTCGCATGTGAAGTATCCGGCCGCCTCCTTGCCGGAGGCGTTTTTGCCGCATCCTTCGTGCAGATTCAGGAAGCGCGCAAAGAAGAGATCGCCGGACGCGTTTCGGAACGACGGGGCGTTGAAGTCCGGACCTCCGGCGATGGCGGAATAGACGGTGTCGTACGGATACGTGAGCGCGACGTCGGCGCGCCCGATGTATGTCCGCGGATCGTGAGCGGGTTCCGCGTGGTTGTATTCGTATGGCCAGAAGTTCCATCCATCGACGAAAAGCCCGATCTCGTTGTAGCCCTGGGCCATGTACGGGATGTTGTACGTGCCGCGGCCTGAAATCGTCGCGTCGGAGTTGAGCCTGGCGAGGGCCTTGGCTCGGCCCGACTGATAGTCGTAGCTGTTGCCCGTCGGCTCGTGCATTGTTGGGCCGGCCTCGCCAGGCGTCGTCGTGAAGAACACCTTTGCGTTCGCAAGACCGCCGTCCTCTTCGAGGTAGTCCTGCATCGCCGCGAGCCAGTCGGCCCGCTTTCCGTACCACCAGGCGCGGTACTCGGAGTAGAGCGACGACCAGCGGTTCGTGCCATACTGCGAGAGGTTGATCCACTTTTGGTTGGTGGCGTCCCCGCCGATCGAGTCGAGAATCGACTGTCGGGTGACGGATCCTGCGGCGCGTCCGGTGTCCTTGCAGAACGAGGCGAGGGCCATGTCGCTGAACGAAACTGGCATCGAGCCGCGATTGCGGATCCAGGCGCCCGCGAAGGCGGCACGGTCCTTGTAGCGCAGGATCGTGCAGGCCAGAACCCGCTCGAAGTCGTCGTACGCCGCATCCTGCGTGAGGTCAACGTTCGCGCCCGACGCGCCGTTCGATGCCTTGACGAACGTGTTCAGGTGGGTGTCGGAGTTGATTCCGGTGTCGGAGAAGAGCGGCACCGCCTTGCGCCAGTTGTTGCCGAGTCCGTTCGGGCCGCGCCCGCCGGAATATTCGTAGTAGGGAAGCAGATAAAGACCCTCGGTGCCGTAGACGTCCACCTCTTCGGACCAGAGGTCGTTGACGCCCCCCGAAAGTGACCACTTTGACTCCGCCGTCCACCCGTCGTGCCACCACGCGGCGCCGAGCTCGTTGGAGTATGCCGCGTCCCAGTTTTTGTTGAAGCCGAATTCGAGCATCGTCCGCGAAAAGCAGTTCAGCCCCATCGCGCGGAGCATCCGAGCCTTGTGGCGGATGCCGTCGAGACTGTCGGCGTTGGCGATGCGCCAGTGTTCGTTGCCCATCTCCTCTCGCGCGGTGACGAGGCGGCGCGGGGCGTCGCCGGCGGGGTAGCGCGGCGCGACGGCGCGCCCGGCCTCGTCGTTCATGCGGTAGAGCCTGATCGCGCGAATCGCGGCACCGGCCGAATCCGGGGCCGCGGATTTCTTGAACACCTGGAATGCGACGTAGAAGCCGTTCGCGACTGAGTCCTCCAGAAGCGACTCATTTTCGGATTTGTCCGGCGGCAGTTCGAGAGGATAGACCTTTTCGTCGAGGATCATCGTCTGCTCCAGACGCGACCAGTCGCCGGAGAGCGGGACGCCGACGGATTCCGGGCGCACTTGCGCGAGCACGGTTTCGAGCGAAATGCCAACCGCAGCGCCGGTGTAGAAGCCGTTGCGCGAGTTCTGGCCCTTGTTTACGAGCGTCACGGTGCGTGGCGCGTCTTCGGGATATTCCGCGACGAGCAGGTACATTGCGTGCGGCTCCAGACCCTTGCCTTTGCCGAGCCTGTACGCAAAGAATCCCGAATGTCCTTCCGGATGATCGATCACGCGGCACGGGCTGCCGAGGACAGTCTGCACCGACGACGCTCCGGACGGGTAGTCACGGAATTCGTGTTCAGTATCGGTTGCGCAGTCGATTTCGTCCACCAGCGTGAGGTCGCCGTAGCCCTCAAGCCCGGCAAGAATCTCGGCGTCGGAGGGTGCCGGCGCGATGGCGAGCACGAATGCCAGGGCGAACGACGCTGGGAGGAGCGGCAGCGGACCTGAAAGATGGCTGGAGCGGAAGCACGCCGGACGCGATGGAAGCGGAAACAGGTTCATTTCTGGTTGGGAGAAAGGACGCAGGCCTAGTTCGGACTCCAGAGGGCGAAAAGCTGCCAGGGACGCAGTTCGGGCATCGTCAGCACCCCTCCCGGAGCGGGGGCGCGCGATCCGAACGCGCACGCCACGAGGCTTGACACACCGTCGGGGAATCGTATCGCGACGTTGCGCTTGGGCTGCCAGCCCGTGTGTGCCAGCACGTAGTAGCGCCCCTTGCCCCAGGCGCGGCAGTCGATCTCGCGCAGTGAGACCTCGGGATCGGCACAGGCGCGGGGAATGGGCTTTGAAGGCAGCGCCGGCAGAGCCAGAAAGTTGCGGTTGAATTCGCGCACCGGTCCCGGGAATCCGGTCGTGTACGTCGAACCCATCAGGTATCCGAGGTTGACTGGATCGCCGTTGGCCATGGCCTCCACTTCTGACATCATGCACGCGCGCCCCGCGCGCTCCACGTCGGCGATCGCGTAGCCGACAAGTGGCACGTTCTTTCCACCTGCCTTGCGGTAGAGCATGTTTTCGTTGAGGCCGTAGTGCCGGACGATGGTGTCGGTGCCGTTGCCGTTGCGGAATGCGTCGAACGCGGTGGGGTCCTGGACCGTGTAGAGCCGGTTGAACGTCATGGAAATCCAGACGTTTTTCAGCGACTTGTAGTGCGCGGGGTCGCAGGCTGGCGACGCGTGCCGCCATTCCCAGCCGCCCCAGTCCCCGCCCGGCGACTGCATCGCGCGCAGGTAGAGGTGTTCGCCGAGGATCGTGGGATCGCGCCAGTCGAGCGTCGCGTCATCGCCGACAAGGCGGCCCCAGGTGGCGGTGTCGTCCGTGATGACCTTGCCGCCGCGTCCCATGAGGCCGTATCCTGATTCGCTGTCGTCGTTTTCGAGGATGGCGATGGCGTCGCGGACGCCGCCGCGCTCCAGATGGTCGCGGACGGCGTCGCAGAACGCGGTGCGCTTGCGCCCCCACCATTCGACGTAGCGGCGGTAGAGCGCGTCGTCGGACTGAAGCATGGCGCGCGTCGGGGCGGCGCCGCCGCACTCCTCGTTGCCGAAGCGGCGGAGCGTGGCGTCGCCGAATCCGACGGCCCACTGGCCCGGGCGCGGCCGCAGCCAGGCGCCAGCGAAACGGCCGAGCTGTTCGCGGAAGCGCAGGATCGTGCCGTCGAGGATGTACTTGAACTCCTCGAGCGTGTCCGGATCCGTGATGTCCACGCGGAGCTTTCCTTCGCTCCAGGTGATGTGGGTGTAGTTGTCGCGGCCGCCCAGGGTCTTGGAGCGTTTCTGCTGGCCGAGCGTGGGTCCGTTGCGCCCGTCGCCGTTGGCGCCGCCGTATTCGTAGTAGGGAAGTATGTCGAAGCCGTACTTCCCGGCGACAAGCGGCACAATGTCGGCCCAGACGTTCCAGGCCGGGCCGCTGCTTCCCCACATCCAGCCGTTCGGTCGCGCCCCTGGCTGGCCCGCCTTCCAGTTCGGGTCCCAGTGCTGGTTGTGGCCGAATTCGAGCATTTCCTTGCAGAATGTGTTCTGGCCGAGAATCTTCATGGTGCGGGCCTTCTGCTCGTACCAGTCAAGAGGCTCGGACACCTGGCGGCCGTCGCCGTCCACGGCGGCGCCGTCGCTCATTTCCTCGCGCCAGAAAACGCGGCGGCGCGGCAGCGGCGCCGGCGGATAGTTGATCTTGAGCTGGGCGGCGTTTTCGTTGAGCACACGGCACAGCGCAATCGAACGCGCGGCGGCCCCGGCCGAAATCGGGTCGTGGTCGCGCCCGAATTGGCAGATCGTGAAGTCGAAGCCGTCGTTCGCGACGTCCAGCAGCGTCTTCTCCGAGGGATCGGTGACGTCCGGCGAGCGATTGACCGGGTACGTGAGTGCGGTCCATTTCTCGATGGCGCCGGATTGCGGGATTTTCAGCGATTCGACGTGGTGGTCCGTGTAGAGGGCGCGCCAGGCGTCGGTTCCGGCCTGGCCGATGCAGAACGACCTGCGCGAATGGTTGCCGCCATTGCGGAGCAGGTATGACCGCGGGCCGTCGTCGGGATACTCAAGCACGACAACGTACGCCGCGTTTGGCCTGACACCCTTGCCCTCGCCAAGTCGCCACTTCATGTATGATCCTTCCTCGGCCTGGAGCGGAAGGACGCGGCACTTCTGGCCGCAGATCGTTTCGACGCGGCTGGAGCCCGCGGGATATTCGGCGAAACGGTGGTCCGTCAGCGTGCAATCGACTCGATCCACTACTTCCACCATGCCGAACGGGGGAAGCTTGAAGGACTCGGCGGGCGCCGCCGCCAGAGACGACGCGAGGCAAAGAGCAACCGCCGCGATCAGGGCGGGGCGTGGAGAAATTCCTTCCGCCCGCGCGGCGGGCGACTTGGCGAAATCTGTTTTCATGGCGCGCAATGCTTTTTTGCAACGGCGGGATTCGTCCCGCGCACGAACCATACCACATCGACCGCATTTTCGAAACCCCCGGACGCCGGACGCTCCGCGCCGCAGTCGTGCGCGGAAATGTGGACGCCTGCCGGGCGTTGTGGTATGATTTCGCCCATGCAATACCTCGTCAACATAGGACTTGAAACCCACGTCCAGCTCAAGACGCGCACGAAAATGTTCTGCGGATGTCCGGTGGATCCGGACGCGGAGCCGAACCGGAACGTCTGCCCGGTCTGCCTGGGGCTGCCCGGCGCGCTTCCGCGGATGAACCGCGAGGCCATCCGCCTCACCGTCGTGTCCGGGCTGATGCTTGGCTGCTCGATTTCCCGCCGTTCGGCCTTCGACCGGAAGAACTACTTCTATCCGGACATGTCGAAGAACTACCAGATTTCGCAGGATGCGTTTCCCCTTTGCATCGGAGGCGGCGTAGACCTTGCCGGAACGCCAGGCCGCCGCATCCGCATCAATCACATCCACCTGGAGGAGGACGCCGCGAAGATCAATCACTACGCACGCCATTCCGGCGTCGACTACAACCGCTGCGGCACCCCGCTCATGGAAATTGTCTCGGAGCCGGACATGGCGTCTGCCGACGAGGCGATGGGCTACCTCCAGGGGCTGCGCAGGATACTGGTCTACGCCGGCGTCTCCGACTGCAACTTGGAGGACGGCAACATGCGTGCCGACGTGAACGTGTCCGTCCGCCCCGTCGGCTGCGAAACGCTCGGCACGAAGGTGGAAATCAAGAACATGAACACCTTCAAGGGCATACACGCGGCGATAGAATCCGAAATCGCGCGGCAGACCGCGGTGCTCGAATCCGGCGGACGCGTCATTCAGGAAACGCGCCGCTGGGACGGGGAGGCAGGCGAGACGCTTTCGATGCGCACGAAGGAAAACGCGCACGACTACCGCTACTTCCCGGAGCCGGATCTGCTGCCCGTAGAGCTGACCGACGCCGAAATCGAGGCGTGGCGTGCGGCCCTTCCGGAGCTGCCCGAGGCGAAGAAGGCCCGCTTTCGCGACGCGTTCGGTCTTCCGGAGTATGATGCCGGGGTCCTTTCCTCGGAGAGGGCGCTTGCCGATTTCTTCGACGCTACCGTCTCCGCCGGCGCGGATCCGAAGCTCGCGGCAAACTGGATTATGGGCGACGTGCTCCGCCTGATGGGCGCGGCGGGGCGCGACGCCTCGCAGATTGGGGCGCTCGCAACGCTGACGCCCGCGTCGCTGGCCGCGCTGCTCAAGCTTGTCGCGAATCGGACCGTCAACGGACCGACCGCAAAGGCGCTGCTGGAGGAGCTTTTTGAAAAGGGCGGCGACCCAGAGGCCATAGTCAGGGAGCGCGGTCTGGGGCAGGTGTCGGACGCCGGGGCCGTGGAGGCGCTTGTGCGTCAGGCCATCGAGGCTAACCCGAAGCCTGTCGCCGAACTCAAGGCCGGCAAGAAGGCCAGTCTCCAGTTCCTCGTGGGGCAGGTGATGAAGCTTTCGCGCGGCAAGGCCGATCCCAGGCTCGCCGCGCAGACGATTTCCAAACTCGTTTCAGAAACATGAGCAGAAAAGGCGACGTCATCCGAATCAAAACCCCAGCGCAGCTCGACGGATGCCGCGCGGCCGGTCGCAAGGCCGCCGAGGTGCTTCGCCTAATGTGCGACGCCGCGCGGCCTGGAGTCTCGACAAAGGCTCTCGACGACTTCGCGCGCGACGCCATGTCCTCGCTGGGATGCCGCAGCGCCGATTTCGGATACTGCAACTATCCCGCGCAGACGTGCATTTCCGTGAACGAGGCCGTGATACACGGGATTCCGCGTCAGGACCTGGTGCTGCGCGAGGGCGATTTGGTCTCGATCGACATCACCGTGGAGTACGAGGGTTTCGTCGGGGACAACGCGCATACGGTTGTCGTGGGCGGGGGTGATGGCGAGGGGAGTCTCTTCGTCGAGCGCACCGAGGAGGCTCTGCGCGCGGGCATTGCGGCAGCGCGTGCCGGCAACAGGGTGGGGGACATCTCGCACGCGGTCGAGGTCGTCGCCAACAAGTACCGTTTCGGTGTCGTGCGCGAGTACGTGGGGCACGGATGCGGAATCGACATGCACGAGGCGCCCGAAATCCCCAATTACGGTCCGTCCGGCCGCGGTCCCGTCCTGAAGCCCGGAATGGTGCTCTGCATTGAGCCGATGTTCACTCTCGGGTCGCGCCGCATCAAAGTGCTTCCCGATGGCTGGACTGTCGTGACGGCCGACGGCAGGCGCGCCTGTCACGAGGAGCAGATGCTCGCGGTGACGGAGTCTGGCGATCCGGAGATTCTAACTCCGCGTCTTCGCTGAGGCGGAGCCGCGCCATTTCCGCGCCGCCACGACGCGCCAGCGATGCCAGACGACATCCTCCGCTTCGATTCGGTTTCATTCGCGCATCCCGGCGCGGCCGAGCCGCTTTTTCGCGGGGTGTCGGCGACGTTCGGGCGCGGATGGACGGGAATCGTTGGCGCGAACGGCGCCGGAAAGACAACGCTTCTGCGCATCGCAGTCGGAGAGCTGCAGCCTTCTGGCGGCACCGTGCTGCGGCCGGTGTCGCGCCTGTACGTGGCGCAGCGCACCGATGATCCGCCACCCGACGTCCGGGAATTCTTCGAATCCGGCGACGCGGAAGCCTGGCAGGCCAGAATCGACCTGGAAGTCGGAGATGACTGGGAGGGGCGCTGGGACGCTCTTTCGCACGGCGAGCGCAAGCGCCTGCAAATTGCGATCGCGCTCTGGCGCTCGCCCGGACTGCTGGCCCTGGACGAGCCGACGAACCACCTTGACCGGCCAGCAAGGGCTGTGCTTCTTGAGGCGTTGCGTCGGTATCGCGGCGCCGGGTTGCTCGTGAGCCACGACCGCGAGTTGCTGGACGCGCTCTGCACGCAATGCCTTTTCGTGACGCCGCCTGGCGCGCGGATGCGCCCGGGCGGCGTGTCGGCCGGCATGGAGCAGGATCGGCGGGAGCAAACTGCGGCGCGCACGGCCGACGATTCCGCGAAGCACGCCGCGGAGCGCTATCGCGCGGCCGCGCAGGAGCGCCGCGAGGAAGGCGAGCGCATGGCGGCGCGCACGAAGGCCAAGACTAAAAACGCAAAGGCCAACAAGTGGGACCACGACGGCAAGGCCGAGCGCCGGCTCGCCAAGCTCACAGGCAAGGACGCCTGGGCCGGCAAGCAGGCAGCCGCGCTTTCAAAACGCGCATCGCGGGCGCAGGCGTCCCGCGCGGAGTTCCATGTGCGCAAGGAATTCGCAGTCGGCTTCTGGCTGGAGGATGCCGAGTACTCGCGCCGGAATTTCGTGCTGCGCGTTCCCGCAGGCTCACTGCCGCTTGGGCCAGGCAGGACGCTTGTCCATCCCGATCTGGAAATTCTCCCGCGCGACAGGGTGGCCCTCACCGGACCGAACGGCACCGGCAAGTCGACGCTGCTGCGCTTCCTGCGGACGCGGTTCAACGTTCCCGAGGAGCACCTGACATTCGTGCCGCAGGAAATCACCGCGGCCGAATCGGCCGACATCCTGGCCGACGCGAGGAAGCTGCCGGACGACCGGCTTGGTTTCGTCATGACAAGGTTTTCGCGGCTTGGCTCGCGGCCGGGGCGTCTCCTTGATTCGGCTCAGCCATCCCCTGGCGAGGTGCGAAAGCTCCTGCTGGCGCTTGGCATCGCGCGCGGGCCGCATCTTGTCGTGATGGACGAACCCACGAACCACATGGATCTTCCGGGCATAGAATGCCTGGAGGAGGCGCTCGCCGCCGCGCCATGCGCGATGCTTCTCTCAAGTCACGACGAGCGCTTCCTTTCCGGGCTTGCCACGGTGCGCTGGAATCTCGAAGCGGTATCTCCGGAGCGAGTCGAACTGGATGTCTCGCCCTACGAACCTGGTTAGAATTCGGCCTTGAGCCCGATCTCGAACGTGCGCGGCTCACCGACTAGGCATTCGTAGTAGTGCCGGGCCGATTCAAAGTACCGCTCGTCGAACAGGTTGCGGACGCCGAGCGTCAGCGCCCAGTTGTCCGCGCCGCCGAACACGGAGAAGGGTATCGTCGCGTTCACGTCGAACACATGTGACGAGTCGAAGCGCAGGTTTTCGTCCACGAACGAGCCGCGCATCGTGGCGTAGCTCTTGGACCTGAAGCGCCAGCCGCCTCCAATTACGACGTTTTCCAGCGCGCCGGACGAAATCCTGTACGACGTGTTGAGCGAGAAGACGTTGCGCGGATAGCGCGCGAACGAGCGGCCCGGCGAGCCGCGCGGCACCGTCTTGTCGGTGTACTCGTTCCAGGAGTACATCGCCAGTACGGTCCAGTCGTCGGTGATGTCGCCGGAAAGCGACAGTTCGGCGCCGTGCGAGGCGCTTTCGCCGTCGTAGTCCTCGACGTAGCCATCGTTGTCGAACTCCGGCACGTGTTCCTGGTCTATGCGGTAGAATGCCGTGGTGAGCCAGAGCCGTTCGGCGGCGCGAAGCCGGACACCGGCCTCCTCCTGCGTGGCGCGCCACGGGTCGTCGGGCGTGGTGCCGTCGCGGCGGCGCAGCCCGAGCATCGGGGTGCGGGTCTGCGAGACGTTGCCGAAGATCACCAGCCAGTCGATGGGGCGAAGGGACATTCCGGCGCGCGGCGACACGGCGTTGGCGGAGATTGACGGATAGCGGGCGACTCCGCCGCGCCCGGCGGCGGAATACGACTCCTGCTCGAAATGGTCCGTGCGCACTCCGGCCAGAAAAGTGAACGGCCCCGCCGCGAATGAGTCCTGCACCGTGATCCCGTAGCGCGAAGTCGGGGTCCCGAATCCGCCCGACGAGCTGCGGTAGCCGTAGTCCGGCTGGACGACGAACGAGTTTGACGATACGACCGCGTTCTCGAATTCGGTGTCGTGCACCGACCTGACGAACACGTTGTAGTTGTGCATGATTGCGGAGCTTTCGGAGAAGCCGCTCGTCATGTACTTTTTGCCGGAAAGCCATGTCCCGGTGCGGCAGTACCAGTCGAGTTCCGTGGTGCCGATGCCGGGGGTGTACGGTTCGCGGGTGCGCTGGCTCCATTCGGAAATCATCATGGAGGCGCCGAATTTCAGCAGCCAGCCGTCGGCGACGCGCCAGTCGGCCCACGGGAACAGCATCATCGACCTGTAGTCGGACCGGTCGTCGGGGCGGCAGGACGATTCGTCCCAGGAATATCCGCCGCCGGGGCGGCCTCGCCATACCGGCACTCCGATGTAGCTGGGCTGCTCCGTGTACTGGAAAAGGGACTTAATTCCGAACGTCAGGTCTTCTCCGGCTGAGAAGACCGCGCTGGGAGCGACGGCCCATGATTCGCGCGCGGACGCGCCTTTCTGCGACCCGCTGGCGGTGTACGCGGGATCGTGGATGTCGGCTGTCGCCACGACGCGCACCGCGCCGAGCCCTTCGGCCGTCGATTGATTGGAATCCACCATCGCTCGGACGCGGGAGGTGTTCTTCCCGAACGACGTGTTTTCGCGCAGTTCGGTTTTATCTCCGTCGAGCGAGGCGCTTTTGAGGAACATGCTGACGGATCCTCCTGCGCCGGAGGCGTTTTGGACCGAGCCCGCGCCGCCAGCGAGCGCGGCGATCGGCCCTTTGGCGATTTCGATGCGGTCCATTAGAAACGGGTCCATGAAAAGCCCGGGGCCGCGCCCGATTGGAAGGATTCCGTCGAACGTCGGTTCGGTGCCGCCCATGCCGCGGATGGAGAACTGACCAGGCGAACGCACGAGAAGGGACTTGCCTCCGGACTCGATGCCCGGCACGTAGCGCAGCAGGTCGTGCAGATCGGTCGGGTTGTGCTCGCGGATGAAGTCGTCCGTCAGCGTGTCCACTACGAGCGGCAGCGCTTCCGGCGCCATGTCCGTGAATGATCCGGAGGAGACGCTTTCCGGTCGGTATTTGGAAATCGCGCTGCCTTCCACCAGAACCGAACCCAGGTCGGCCGTTGGCGCCGATGGTGCCGGTTCGTCCGCGAATGCCGCGGTCGCGAGGATTGCGGCGGTGAGCGGGACCCCAAGTTTTCGAGTCGTTTCGTTCATGCTTTTTTTTCGTGTGTTGCGGAGATGGTGAGTCGCGGGCGGCGTCATCGCCGCCCGTGAAGTATGAACGCCGCATTGCGGCGATTGGTTCGCCTCGCGCTACTTGTCGAACCTGATGCGCGGATCGACAATCGCGCAGCAAATGTCCGACAGCAGCTGTCCGGCCAGTCCCAGCACTGACGTGACGGCCATGAGTCCGAGAAACACAGGATAGTCGCGCGATTCGAGCGCTTCGAGCGAAAGGGATCCCATGCCCGGTATCTCGAATACGCTTTCAATGATGACCGATCCCGCGAAGAACACGGTGAGGACGCCGCCGAAGCCTGTGGCCACCGGAACCAGGGCGTTTCGGAGCGCATGTCTCCAGACCGCGCGTCGCATCGTGGCGCCGCGCGCCAGCACGGTTCTCATGTAGTCTGCGGAGAGTTGGTCGAGGAGGGAGTTCTTCACGAGCAGCGTGAGCATCGCGAACGCGCCCGACATGTAGCAGAGCACTGGCAGCAGCATGTGCCTTGCGCGGTCGATGGCCTTGCCCCAGGGCGATAGCTCCGCGTAGGAGTCGCTTTCGAGTCCGCCCAGCGGCAATGCGTCCCAGAGCCCGTCGACCGTGCCGCAGAAAAGTGTCTTGAGAATCATGCCCAGCGCGAACGCGGGTATGGCGTAGCCGGCGAAAACGACGAGCGACGAAACCAGGTCGAACGCGGTCCCGCGCCGCATGGCCTTGGCGATGCCAAGCGGTATGCACACCAGATATGTCAGGAGAAAGCCGGGGATGCCGAACCAGAGCGATACCGGAATTCTGTCGGCCACGAGCCTCCAGACGGTCTTGTCGGTGTAGTGCCAGGAGCGGGCGCGCAGCCCGCAGCGATCGCGCACGAGCCATTGCCAGTACCGTTGGGCCGGGGGCTTGTCGAAGCCGAAATGCGCGTCAAGCTGCCTGCGCAGCTCTTCGGTCGCGGCGGCGCGCGATCCGCCGCGCGCGTCCGCCCCGGCCGTTGCGGCGGCGCCTCCTTCGCCAAGTCCGCGCATTTGCGCGAGGCGGCGCTCGACGGGTCCGCCGGGCACGACTTGCGTCAATGCGAAGCACACCACTGTGATGCCGAGAAACGTCGGCACCGCAAGAAGCGCGCGCTTCAGAAGGTAGAGCCACATCGCGTTTTCCCCCCGTGCGTCAGCGGCGCGTCAGTCGTCGGATTCCTCGGTGACGCGAATCACCTCTTCCACCGACGTGAAGCCCTTGAAAACCTTGGCCCAGCCGTCGTCGCGCAGGCGGCTCATGCCGTGTTCGACGGCCTTTGCGCGGATTTCGGCCGAGGGGCGGTGTGCAGTGACGAGCGCACGGATTGCCTCGTCCACTACGAGCATTTCGAATATGCCGCCGCGCCCCTTGTATCCCGTCTTGTTGCATTTCTGGCAGCCGACTGGATTCCAGGTGCGGTGCGCCGCGAAGAATTCGCGGCCGAGACCGGAGGCGGCAACGAGCCTGTCGTCGGGCGCGCCTTCCGTCTTGCAGGCCGGGCAGAGCCGGCGCACGAGCCTCTGCGCAAGCACCGCCGCGACGGACGACGCCACGAGGAACGGTTCAACCCCCATGTCCACCAGTCGCGCGAACGCGCCTGCGGAATCGTTGGTGTGGAGCGTCGAGAAAACCAGGTGGCCCGTGAGCGATGCGTTGATGGCGATTTCGGCAGTTTCGCGGTCGCGGATTTCGCCGACCATGATGACGTCTGGGTCGAGTCGCAGGAACGAGCGCAGTGCCCTTGCGAAGGTCAGTCCGATTTCCGATTTCATCGGCACCTGCATGATCCCCTTCATCTCGTATTCGACCGGGTCCTCCGCGGTGAGGATGCGCTTGTCTATCGTGTTGACCTTGTCCAGAAATGCGTACAGCGACGTGGATTTTCCGGAACCGGTCGGCCCCGTCACGAGCAGGATCCCGTTCGGGCGCGCGATTGTCCGGCGGATCTCTCGGTCGTCGCGCGGTTCGAACCCGAGCTGCTCAAGTCGGATTACCTGACCGCCTTTCTGCAGTAGTCGCAGCGAGACCGTTTCGCCATACACTGACGGGCAGGTCGCCACGCGGATGTCGATTTCCTTGCCGTTGACGCGGATGCCGATGCGCCCGTCCATCGGAAGGCGCTTTTCCGCGATGTCGAGGCCGGCCATGACCTTGATTCGGCTGATTACGGCGGCCTGGAGTCGATGGAGCTGCGGCGGCACGTCCACTTCCCCGAGCATCCCGTCGACACGGTACCGGATGCGCAGGGCTCCTTCCAT
Organism: uncultured Verrucomicrobiota bacterium; assembly: GCA_946624575.1. GTDB lineage: Bacteria > Verrucomicrobiota > Kiritimatiellia > RFP12 > UBA3636 > UBA3636. The sequence goes on along the minus strand of CAMOSH010000043.1, from coordinate 9,687 downwards.
CGGCTCGAAGTGAATGTCGGTTGCGCCTTGCCTGTCGGCTTCCGCGATCACCTGGTTCACGAACCGCACGATCGAGGCGTCCTGGTCGCCGCCATCGAGTTCGAACTTGTTGGCCTGGTTTGCGTCGGCGTCGACTTCGTATACCCCGCTTTCGGCCATGCGCGCGAGGGTGTCCGCGCCGACGCCGTAGACCTTGTTTGACTGGCGGATGATCTTTTCGCGGGTGCACGCGCAGAGCGCCACGTCGCAGCCGGAGCTGAGTCGCAGCGCGTCGGCGAGCAGCGGATCGAACGGTTCGGAGGTTGCCACGAGCAGCGTGTCGCCATCCCACGACACAGGCACTACGCGGTATTGCGTGACGGCGCGGGCGGGGAGCTTTTCTGCGGTTTCGCGCGGAAGGTCGCGCTCCGAGACGTCGACATATTCCATGCCGAGCGCGTTCGCGGCGGCGCGGAGGAATTCTTCCTCTCCGGCGAACCCCAGGCGGACGGCAGCGGCGACCAGGCCTTCGCCGGGATTGCGTTCGGCGGAAAGCAGGCGCTCGGCCTGGCCCGGGGCGAAGACCCCGGTTTGTTCGAGCAGCGGCAGGAGCAGCGAATCTGAAGGCATGGCTGATTGGATGAAGTGGTGTGGTGCGTGATGCAGAATTGGCGTGTCGGAATCCGCTCGTGGCGGCCGGGCCTTCGCGGATTGACTCCGCGCCGGTGTGGTCAGGCGTCGGCCGCGCGGAGCGTGGCGTGCGCCCCGGCCGGGAGCCGGAACGAGTAGGTCTCGCCAGCTTTCAGGCGACGCGGCTCGCGGTCCGCGTTTTCAAGTGTCAGGGTAGCGGCGGGGGCGTCTGGCCACGGATTGGCGAGTGTCACGTTGGCGGTGCCTGCTTCGGCCTCGAATTCCACCTGGGAAACGACGCCGTTGCGGCGCGCGGCGGACACGCGCACCCCGCCCGGGCCGCGCAGTCGCGCGAACGACACGTCCAGCCACCTGGCGGGAGCCCCGCGGAAAAGGTGGATCGCGCCGCGCTTTTCCATGAGTAGCATTTCCATGACGGCGGTCGCGGCGGCGCCGGATGCGTCCAGCTGCATGATTTCGGCTTTTCCGGGCGGTGGGTAGGGCGAAGTGCGCTGAAGCCCGCCCATGCCGTAGAGCGAAATTCCGCTGATGCATGTGTCGTGCAGGGTCCCGCGCCCTTCGTTCACGAACGCGCGGTCCCAGATTTCCAGCAGCAGTTCCGCCATGTCGCCGTTGCCCACGCGCGAGTGCAGAATGGAGGCCCATGTCGTGCACCAGCCCGTCCAGAGCGCGCAGCCGCGCCACATCCAGTTGCGGAAGGAGTGATCCACGGTTTCTGTCCATTCCGGATCGTCGGGATCGATGGTGTCGAATGGGAACAGCCCTGCCAGATGCGAGTGGTGGCGATGCGTTTCAGGGAGGTCGAGCCCCTGCCAGAGCGCGATGTGCTTCTTGCCGCCGACATCGACGAGCGCTGCCGAAGGCAGTTTTTCCAGCAGTTCCCGCCAGCGCGGATCTGGGTCTTCGTGCAGACGTGCGGCCGCGGCCAGCAGGTTTTCGGCCAGGCGGTGCGCCGCCGCAAGCTGGAACGAGGGATCGCGTCCCCAGGCGTCGAGCGCGGCGCCACGGAATTCCGGCGATGGGCCCACGGGGAGTGAAAGCGATCCGTCGGGCGTCCGTTCGAGCATGGCCCATAGGACATTGAACGCGCCTTTCATGAACGGAAGCGCGGCCTTGGCAAGGAATTTCCGGTCACCGCCGCCGCGTTCGACGTATCGCCAGAAGAAGTCCGCCATCCACATCGTGGCGCCGTGGTCCATCATGCCAGTCCAGAATCCGGCGTCCATGGCCTTGCCAGTGTCGTCGACGGCGTGCGAGAGCATGATGCCGTCATCAAGGCCGGTGAACGCTTCGGCGTTGCGGCGCAGGCGCGGCAGCCAGCGCACGACCATGTCCAGAAGCGGGCGGAGCCTTTCAATCGGCGCTCCGGCGAACGCCGGCCAGTAGCATTCCTGGACATTGATGTTGAAGTGGTAGTCGGCGCCCCACGGCGGAATGCGAGTGTCTTCGAGCCATGGGCCCTGAAGCGGGCACGGGACGCATTGAGGCTCGCCTGGTTCCGCGGTGCTCGCGCCGAATTTGAACATCCCGAGCTCCCAGGCGTTTTGGAGCGTCGCGTTCGGCACGTCAATGCGGGCCGACCTGTCCCAGTAGTCGCGCCAGGCCTGCGCGGTGCGCGCGGCGAGGACGGCAAAGCCGACGCCCGCCGCGGCCGCCGCTGCGGTGCGCGCGGCATCGAGCGCGCGCAGTCCGGCCGTTATCGAGGCCGGATTTCCGCCGCGCCCAGTGCACGCGCAGATTCCGCGCGCCGAGCGGACGAATGCCAGCGCGACTGCGGGATCGGCCGGGAGTCGCTGGGAGAATCCGTCTCCTTCCGGGGCGAGCGCCGGCGGTTCAATTGCCCGCGCCTCCAGCCCGGCCCGCGCCAGTTCGTTTTCCCATGCCGGAACCGCGCGGACGCTTTCCGGTGCGAATCCGGCCGGCCAGGCCACGGCAACGGCGCCGGTTTCGCGGTCGAGCACGATTTTCAGGATCGGGACTCCGGCGCCTTTGGCCGCGACGCCGCGCCGTTTCTCCGCGCGCGTCCGGACTTCCATGGCGCCGCGCCTGACGTCAAGTCTCCCCAAGTCGAGTACGAGTCCTTCGGGAAGCGAGATTTCCACGCGGCCCAACGGGAGCACTTGCGGCGTCATCGGAGTGGGCGGGAAGATTTTTTTTAGAGCCTCGGCGTCTTTCGCCTCAAGCGCCGCGCGGATCGCGCCGTACGTCTGGCCATCGTGCCATTCCGCGCCGCCGCGGTGGTCCCAGAGGTCGGCGAGTCCGATTGTCAGCCGAAGCGTACGGCCTTCGCCCCATACAAGAAGTCCGACGCGAGAATTGCCGAGGGGAATCCCGGTCTGGGGGCGGGGCAGGGGAAAGTGCCAGTTCGGGAAGTCGGCGCGTGCGATGCGCGGTGTGTCTGGTGTCATGGATTGTGGCTGTTTGAAATTCCGGAATCCGAAAAGCCGGAATCCTGTTCCGGCATCCATCCTTCGGCGCCTATCGTGTCGGCCACGGCGCCAAGGCTCGCCGATTCGTCGTCTGTCACGACTCCGTCGGCGCGCACGGTGGCGAGGCATGCGTCAAGCACGGACTGCTTGTCGGCGGGATCTAGTCCGCGCAGTCTGTCAAGCGCGGCGGAGAATTCCCCGAAGTCGAGATTGCGCGGAGGCGGCGCGTCAGGGCGTAGCGGGAAAGAGGGGGGCAGGGCGGCGACGCCTGCGGCGAATGCAGTCCGGCCGGCGCTCGCGGCGTTTTCTGCTTGGCCGCCGGTCGCGCCGAATGCCGCAATCGCATGAAGAACGGTTGCGACCGACGGCGCCGCGGCGCTGGCCGAAATTCGCGCGGCTTTCGGCGGCGGCACGATTCTGTTGCCGATGAGCCGTTCGACCGCGAATTCGAAGGCGGTCACGGATCCGTCGGCCGCGACTGCCGCGTGCAGCGCTTCCGCGATTGCGACGCGACGCGCCTCCGGTTCCCCGCGCAAGGTCGAGGCCGCGATTTCGCAGAGAGCGATTTTTTCGCGTAGCGAGATCCCGCGCAACGCCAGTCGCCAGGTTTCCGCCTTGGACTCGACGTTCGGCAGCGCCGCCGCGCCAGACGCCGCCGCAATAGCGGAAAGCTGCCCGGCGCGTGCGCTGGCGTCTTCTTCCAGAAGCGCGCCGCAAAGCGCGAATGGCGCCTCCGTGGGATCACGCAGCGCGGCGAACAGCTGGGTCGGGAGAGTCGCGAGAGTCGCCCCAGGCGCAGCGTCTACGCGTGAATCTGTAGTTGGCGGCGGCGTGGCGGTGGCGGACGTCGCCGGTGCCCGAGCGCGCGTCGCGGAGCGCATCGCGCGCCGCGCGACGCCACCTGCGAGCACCGCCCGCAGTGCCTCGGCGTCGTCCGGATCGTCGTCCGCGATGTGACCAGCGTTCATTGCGGCGCGGCGGCGTTCCAGTGCTCGGTATGTCTCTCTGTAGTCGCCGGAGAACGATGGATCGAATCGCCGTATGCGGGCGTCCAGCGGCGGATGCGTCGCGAACAGCATTGCCAGCGCGCCGCCGCCGGATGCGAAAAGCATGTGCGAGACTTCCGTCGAGCGTGGCGAAGACAGCGACGAATGCCGTGAAATTGCGCCTATCGTCTTGAGCGCACCAGCCATGCCCGCCGGGTTGCGCGTGAACTGCACTGCCGACGCATCGGCCAGAAATTCACGCTGTCGCGAAATCATGCTCTGGAGAATGCGCCCGAAGAGAACTCCGAGCGAGCCGAGAATCCAGACCGCGAGCCCGGATATGGCGAGCGCGGCGGAGATGGGGATGCGCGGGTCACCGTCATCCTTTTTGGAACGCCGTATCCTGGGCGAGCGCAGTATCTCCCAGGCGGCGCGCAGCAGAATCCGTCCGAAAATTGCGAGGCAGGCGATTCCAAAGATCGACGCCAAAAGACGGATGTTCAGGCGCATGTCCCCGTTGAGGATGTGCGAGAATTCGTGTCCGATGACGCATTGCAGCTGCTCGCGGGAAAGATTTTCGAGCGCGCCGCGCGTCACGGCCACGGCGGCTTCGTTCGGGCTTTTTCCCGCGGCGAACGCGTTGATGCCCGTTTCGTTGTCGAGTACGTAGACTTCCGGTATGGCGATGCCGGAGGCGATGGCCATTTCCTCGACGATGTTGAGCAGTCTCTTTTCCAGTGGATCGTGCGTCGCGCCGAAGGCGACGCGTCTCCCGCCAAGCGCCGTCGCCACAGCGCCGCCGCCGCCGCCGCCCAGCTGCGATGAGCGCACGAGCGTCGCGATCGCGACAACGGATACGACGGCGAGCGCGGTGGCGCCGCAGATGTCGGCGTGAGCGACCCACCAGTCGGGGTCGGCGAGTACCTCGGCGGATTCGGCGCCTTCCACCAATGCGGTGACGGCACCGGCGATCCCGGCGAATAGTGCCGCGAAGAGCGCCAGACACAGAAGATACGCCCCCACGAGCAATTTCGTGCGGCTGCGGGCTTTTTCCTGGTAGTCGAGAAATGATGGCACGGCAAGATCGGCCCCTGAACCGGGGCGCTTGCGGCGAATAGTACCGCAAATTCCCCCGCACCGCAATTCCCGCGGCGCCCGAGCAGAGATTCCAAATCGAGGCGGTGTCCGCGCGCGATTTGACAGCGTTCGGGGATGATGCTAGTCTTCGTGGCGGCGGTGCGATGCATTTTTCCCCGCGCGGGGTCCGCGCGGTTGCGCCGTTCGTTTTGCATTCGCTTCCCCTTCCACGCACCAGTCGAACAATCACGCGATGAAATTCAAAATCCACCAGACGAATCTCCTAGAGGCCCTCAACGCGGTCCAGAGCGTGGTCGGGTCGCGCGTCACGCTTCCCGTGCTCCAGAATGTCCTTTTGGAGGCCGACGGGGAGGATCTGTCCCTTACCACGACCGATTTCACCGTGGCCAAGCGCTACCGTTGCAAGGCCGAAGTGCTGGAGCAAGGCGCGATCACCCTCCCCGTCAAGAAGATCACCTCCATTGTCAGGACGCTTTCCGACCAGATCGTCGAAATCGAGTCGATGACGGATCAGAATGGCGCCGTGAAGATGTCGTGCGGGTCCTATCATTCTGTCATCACGGGAATCCCGGCATCAGAATTCCCGAAGCTTCCAGGCTCGCTCGACGGGCATGGTTACACGATGCCGCAGGTCGCGTTGCGCGACATGCTTCGCAAGACCTCCTACGCGGCGGCGGCGGACGATGCGTCCCGCCCAGTTCTCACCGGCACCCTGCTTTCTTTTGCCGACGGCAAGGCGACATGCGTCTCCACCGATGGTCGGCGCCTGGCGCTCGTGTGGTCCGAAGTCGAATTTCCCCCTGAGGACGCGCTTGACGTCGTTCTCGCCCCGCGCACGGTAATGGAGCTTCTTCGCTCCCTTGGCGAGGACGGCAACGTCCGCATCACCGTGAAGGACACGCAGATCGTGTTCGAGTTCGGGCCTCTCTTCTTCTCCTCGAAGCTTCTCAACGGCGCCTACCCGAACTACAAGCAGGTGGTCATTACCGATTGCGAGAACAAGATCCGCGTCAACCGCGAGGAACTGCTCGCGGTGCTACGCCGCATCAACGTCTCGACGTCTCCGACGACGAACGCGATGCGCCTCGCATTCGCCGACAATCTCCTCACCATCGCCGTGAACGCCCCTGACGTCGAGGAGGCAACCGACACTGTGACGGTGAAGTACGACGGTGCTCCGATCACCGCCATCTTCAACCCGGAGTACATGATGGAGCCGCTCAAGAACCTCACGAGCGACGAGGTCACGATCGAGCTCAACAATTCCTCCAGCCCGGGACTCATCAAGGATGATTCCTCGTTCCTCTACGTCCTGATGCCGCTCCGCGTCTGATCTGGGCATTTCAGCTTCTCCCAATCCATACAAACTCCGCGGCCAAGCGCGCCGCGCCGGACCAGCGTCCGGCGCGGCGCCCTGCAACCAAGGAAGACAAGAAAATGCAACTGAACGAAAACCCTTCGCGCTTTTCGCCGCAGACGGTGATCAAACGCGATGAAATTGACCGATACCTCGGCTCCGACGGCCGGGATTTCATCCACGACGACGCCTTGCGCGCCGAGCTGCGCGACAATTCGGCCGCTCCCGATCCGTCCAGGGTCCGGGACATTCTTCAGAAGTCGCTGGCGATCCAGACGCTTTCGGGCGCGGAGGTCGCGACGCTTCTCGCGGTGGACGACCCGGAACTGCTTTCAGAAATGGCGCAGACGGCCTGGGACGTCAAGCACAAGGTCTACGACAACCGTGTCGTGACTTTCGCGCCGATGTACATTTCGTCGTACTGCATGAACCGGTGCCGCTACTGCGGCTTTTCGCTGGACAACCATCGCGAGAAGCGCCGTTGCCTTTCCATGGACGAAATCAAGCGCGAGGCGGAGGCCATGATCGCTCTCGGGCACAAGCGCGTCATGGCGGTCTACGGCGAACACCCGGCCACCGGAGCCAGGTTCATCGCGGACTCGCTTGCGTCAATTTACGAGGCCAAGGTTCCCGGCCGCCGCCCAGGCGCGGTGAACAATGTCCGCCGCGTCAATGTCAACGCAGCCCCGATGGACATCTCCGACTTGAAAATCGTCCACGAGGCCGGAATCGGCACGTTCCAGGTCTTCCAGGAGACGTACGACCACGAGGTCTACTCCAGGATGCATCCGGCCGACACCGTGAAGGGCGACTACGGTTGGCGCGTCACCTGCTTCCATCGCGCGTTCGACGCCGGCATCGACGACGTCGGTCTCGGCGTCCTTTTCGGACTCCAGCCCGACTGGAAGTTCGAGGTCGCGGCCATGTGCGCCCATGCTCGCGAGCTTGAGCGTTTCGTCGGCATCGGCCCGCACACTTTCTCGGTTCCGCGAATGCACGCCGCGTCCGGTTCCGATGTCGCCAACGCGAAGAGCTCGTTCACGGACGACGATTTCTTCAAGGCCGTCATGGTGCTGCGCCTCGCCGTGCCGTACACGGGCCTGATCGTGACTGCGCGAGAGACGAAGGAGCTGCGCGAGCGCTGCCTTCGTGTCGGCTTGACCCAAATGGACGCCGGCACCCGCATCGACATCGGCGGATACTCCGCCGGCAGCACGGGCCAGAATATCGACGAGCAGCAGTTCATGCTCGGCGACAACCGTTCCCTTGAGCAGATGATCGTCGATTTGGCCAAGGAAGGCGTAATCACGAGTTTCTGCACGGCCGGGTACCGATGCGGTCGTACTGGCGGTTGCATCATGGACGCGCTGAAGACCGGGAAAGAGGGCACTTTCTGCAAGATCAACGCGGTGCTCACGTTCCGCGAATGGCTTGAGGATTTCGCTTCCCCCGAAAGCGTCTCGGCCTGCACGCCCGTCATCGAGTCCGAACTGGCCCAGATTGCGGAGCAGTATCCCAAGTTCTTCCCGCAGGTCAAGGCCCGCTACGACAGAATCTGCGCCGGCGAGCGCGATCTCTATTTCTGACGCCGTGAAAAAACGGTTCATGCTTGTCGGGCATCCGCTTGGCCACAGCCTCTCGCCCGAAATCCACGACGCGATCATGCGCGAGTCCGGAATCGACGGCTCGTATGAACTGAACGACATCGCGCCCGGCGATCTGCCGGGCGCGATGTCGCGCTTTTTGGATGGCTACGACGGGTTCAACGTCACGATTCCGCACAAGAAGGCTGTCATGCCGTTTCTGCGCGGGCTTTCGGCTGCGGCGCGCCGCTGCGAATCCGTCAACACGGTTCACGACGGCATCGGGTACAATACCGACACGGTTGGATTCGCTTCGGCCGGTTTGCCGTTGCGAGGTGGAAGGGTCATGCTGCTGGGCACCGGCGGCGTGGCGGCGATGATGGCCGCCGAAAGTCTCGCCGCAGGATGCGCCGCGCTAGCTGTGTCTTCCCGTTCCGAAAGGGCGGCGCGCGATTTTTGCGGTGCGCTGTCGGCGCGCTTCCCGGGGGCCGGTTCGCGTCTGCGCGTCGTGGCCGATTCGGCCGCGCGGGACGCCGAGGTCGCCGCCTCGGACGTGCTTCTCAATGGCACGCCGCTCGGCATGTGGCCGCACGCCGGCACCATTCCCGTTTCGCCGTCGGCGCTCCATTCCGGTTTGGCCGTTTTCGATCCCGTGTACTGCCCGACGCCGACGCGTCTCGTCCTTGCCGCGCGCAGTGCAGGCGCGCGCGCCGTCGGCGGACTTTCGATGCTTGTCCGTCAGGCTGTTGCCGCGCAGTGCATCTGGAATCCGGGCCTAGCCATCGACGCCGACGCCGTCACCTCGCATCTTCTGCCGGACCTGGCCGCGACGCTTTGGCGGAAGAATCCGACGAAAATCCTGCTTGTCGGGTTCATGGGGTGCGGCAAGTCGACCGTCGGTCGTGCAATCGCCGCTGCCATGGATCTTCCGTTCGTCGATCTTGATTCCGAAATCGAGCGTTTCGCGGGGCGGCCGATTCCGGAAATCTTCCGCACGGAAGGGGAGGGCGGTTTTCGCGAAATCGAGCGGCGCGTCGGATTTTCCGTCCTTAACGACTCGAAAACCTCCGCTGTCGTGGCGTCAGGCGGCGGATTCCCGATGTCCCGCGCCAACCGCGAAGCCGCGCGCGATGCTGGCGCCCTCGTTGTCTGGCTCGACGTCCCGTTCGCCGAAATCTGGAACCGGATCGGCGGCGCGTCCGGGCGCCCGCTTGCGGCGTCGCGAGAATCCTCGGCCGTTCTTTACGCGCGCAGATTGCCGACGTACCGCGCCTTTTGCGACGCCGCAATCGCGGTTCGCGGTGGCGATGCGCCGCAAGCCGTAGCGGCAAAGGTGGTCGCGCTGCTTGCGCCCTGACTTTGGGTTTGCCGCCGTCAGCGTCCCGCGACAAAAAATAAAAAGGCGAGTCCCGAAACTACGGGACTCGCCTGGCTTGCAGACCCAAAAAGGGACTAGATGCGAGGCAATGTGGCCGCGAGGGCCTGGCGACGCGCGATCGAACGGGCGCGCGAGCGGGCGCGCACGGACTTGATGTGACGGCGGACGCACGGCTTCTCGAAGTAGCGCGTGTCGCGGAGGTGCTTGATGATGCCCTCCTTGTCCA
>CAMOSH010000042.1 GCA_946624575.1 uncultured Verrucomicrobiota bacterium | reverse complement strand
CTTCGTCGGACGAGTGTCTTTGTCGATGCGTAAATCAGTTCCCAAACGATGCGGTTTAAGGAGCTGGATGGTATATTCTCGCCTTCGTCCGGGCGGCATGTCGCCACCCTGGGCCGTCTGGAGTCAAAACTCACCATGAAACCGTTTCCGACCCGCTTTCTTTTCGCCGTCGCGGCGCTGGGCGCGACGCTCCCGGTTCCGGCCGAGGTCCCCGACTGGTCCGGGTATTCGAAGAGCGTGAAAATCACGTTTCCCGGACATGCCGGCTCCCAGGAGCTTCAGAACTTCCCGGTTCTCGTGCGCGTGAGCGCAGAGAACGGGTTCAATCTCTCCAGATTCAAGCTCCCGGACGGCGGTGATCTGCGCTTCTCCGACGCCGACGGCAACCTCCTGGCGCACGAGATCGACACGTGGAACCCCGACGGCGAGTCCCTCGTCTGGGTCAAGGTCCCGCTCCTCACGTCCGACACGGAGATTGTCGCCCACTACGGCAACGCCTCGCCGGTCGCCGCGCCCGCCGCGTCCGACGTCTGGAGCGAGGGCTACGCCGGCGTTTGGCACATGAACGCCGCAGGCGGCGAAACGACGCAGGCGGATTCGACGGCGAACGGGAAAGACGTCACCGTCCCCACCGCCGTCGCGGACGGCGTCGCTGCGGGCGTTTCCGGCGTCGTAGGCACGGCGGCGGCGTTCGACAAGCGCTCCGACCACAAGGGCGGATACGCCGTCCCGGACACGTCGCAGACGTTTTACGGACAAACGGCCATGACATGGGAAGTCTGGTCGAAGCAATCCGCGTATCCCACATACAACGGATACATTTTCCGGATGCAGGACACCAGCAGCAGTACATCCCCCTATATCATTTATTCTTATGCCAACAACGGCCGCCCTGTCGCCTATCCCCGGCTCGAAGGGGCGTCGGCCGCCATTACGTACTGGCCCGGAGACGCGCTGGTTCCGCCACTCGACCAGTGGAACCACATCGTCTGGCGCTATGACGGCGAAGCGGGCGCCAAGGCCGTCGTCCTAAACGGCAACACGTCCGGAAAATACTCCGGGACGGCCGACAAGGGAACCATCCTGTCCATTTCCGGCTACGGAAACCTGATCGTCGGCAACTTCACCGGCTCCGGCGACGGCAACGCCTTCCCAGGCGCGCTCGACGAAATCCGGATTTCCACGGTCGCGCGTTCGGACGACTGGATCACGGCGACATACGCGACGGTACGCGACTCGTCGTTCGCTTCGTATGAAGCGATCGCGAAGGGAGGCAACAACTGGGACAAGTACGCGCGCAAGTTCTCCGTTTCGTTCCCGGGCGTCCCGACCGGAACGACGCTCGCGAATTTTCCGGTGCTGATCAAACTCTCGGCCTCCTCGCCGTCCGGGTTCCGCTACGCGGATTGCGCCAAAGCGGACGGCGGAGACCTGCGGTTCGCAGATTCGGAAGGAAACGCGCTCGACAGCGAAGTGGAAACGTGGAACGACGGGAACGGCGAGTCGTTCGTCTGGGTGAAGGTTCCGACGCTCACATCCTCGACCAAAATCACGGGCTACTACGGCTGGGCCGAAGCGCCGGCGGCGGATGATTCAGCCGTATGGAGCGATGGGTTCCTTGCCGTGTGGCATTTGGACGGCGCGTCGGATTCGACGACACAATCCGACTCGACTCCGGCCCGCCGCAGCCTTGCCCTTCTTGGCGACGCAACCGGCGTTCTGCCGGGCGTTGATGGCGCAGCGGGCAAGGCAGCCATGTTCAATGCCAGCGATACGCACAAGGGTGTCTATTCCTACGACAATTCCGATGGCGCTCTGACAGGACTCACGAACATGACGGTGGAGGCTTGGACGAAGACCACTGGCGCTCCGTCCTACAACAACGGCTATCTCTTCTTCTGCGAACGCGGCACGGCAACGGCGTATCAAGTTTACCAGAAGAAGGATACGGCCACGCTCACGTGCGACTACTACTATGACAAGGACGGCACGGCAACCTATCTTTGGGGAGACAGCACCGCCATTGACGAAAACGCCTGGGACTATATCGCCTTCCGATACGACGGATCGAATGGCCGGACGTCCCTCATATTGAATGGCGTGGCCAAAAATCCAAAAACGCTTGGTCCATACGGCCTGATGGCCGGCACGGGCAAGTTTTACCTCGGAAACCGGGATAGTTCTCGGGCCTACGCCTTCCCCGGCTCCATCGACGAGGTTCGCATCTCGAGCGTGGCGCGTTCGGACGCCTGGCTCGCCGCCACGCGGGCGACCATTGCGGACAATGCGGCGTTCACGACATACGGCGCCGCAAGCGACAACTCGCAGGGCACGGTCGTGTTCTTCCGGTAACGCCGATTCATGAAGACGGAAAGGAACATTCCCGCTCCGGCGGAGCAGCCGGAGTCCGGCGCGCCCGTCCAGGGCCGCCCGTTCGTCGATCTCGCCGCCAGGCCGGTCGTCCTCGCCGAGACTCGTCCCGTTCCCGGTCATGAGCCGAGCCTTCTGCCGCCCGACCGCACGTGGCGGCTTGTCTGGAACGACGAGTTCGACGGCACGGAGCTGGACCGCTCCAAGTGGCTCTTCCGCGAGTGGTTCTGGCGGCGCCGGATGAAGGGCTTCACCGACAAGGCGGCCGTCCCGGACGGACGCGGCAACCTCCGCCTTTCGCTCTTCCTCGACGACGACGGCGCCCTCAAGACGTCGCAGCTCCAGACGGGCCCGAACTACCACGACGCCCCGCGCGCGATGGAGCCGAACCCATGGGGACAGGCCCCGCTCTGGGATGTCGGCGAGCAGCCCGCCCCGACGTTCATGCACCGGTTCGGCTACTACGAGTGCCGCTGCCTCCTGCCGAAGCTTCCGGGCTGGTGGGCCGCCTTCTGGCTCCAGTCGCCGTCCATCGGCATGTCGCCCGACCCGCGCTGGAGCGGCGTCGAGGTGGATGTCATGGAGAACTTCACGCGCGACGGCCGCTGCACGGCCGGCTCGATTTACGGCGGCTACGGCAAGGGCTACACCGACGCCGAGGACCGCTGCGACTTCGCCGTCGATCCCGAAGCCTGGCACCGCTTCGGCCTCCTCTGGACGCCGCGCGAATACGTTTACTACTGCGACGGGCGCGAGGTCACGCGCACGGACAAGGTGGTCTCGCAGGTCGAGGAGTTCGTCCTGCTCACCGCCGAAGTGCAGGGCTGGCGCCTCGGAAACATGGACCGCCACAGCCCCAAAACCGCCGCCGCCGTCCTGAACGCCGACGGCACACTCAAGGCGGACGACGCATTCCTCGTGGACTACGTCCGCGTCTTCGACCCCGCAAAAGGATGGATGTCGTAACGCCATGAGACGCGGATACCCGAACTCCCGGATTGCCGGACTCTTCGCGATCCTAGCCGCGGTTCACGCCGCCGCCTGGGAGCGCGGGCTTCCAGCCCGCGAAGTAAAAGACGCGGCGTCTCGCCGCGCCACGCCTGGGAGCGCGGGCTTCCAGCCCGCGAATACGGCGCGGCCGCAGGCAAACCGCATCCCCCTCGATTTCGGCGCGGCACGTGCCGAAGCGGGCGGCATCGTTCGGACGCTGCCGCAAGAGGCCGACACCCCCGATCCGCCCGGCCTCCTTGTCTCCACCGACGGCTCCCGCGAATGGTCCGGCGCGGAAGTTCCCTTCGCGGGAGGACCGGCCGATCTTTCCGGCGCGGGCCTCCTCAGGGTGACGGTGAGCAACGCCTGCGACGAAACCTTCCGAGTCCACGCGACGCTCGTCACCGGCGCATGGCAGGGGCGCAACCCCTCGTATCACGCGACGCTTCGCCCGCACGAGACGCGCGAAATCCCGCTTCGGCTCTGGAGCGCGCCGTGGGCGCTCTCCGCGCCGCTCGACCTGCCAGGCATGAAACACGCGCCGAAAGCCGCGGGCGACAGCGCGTTCGACCTCTCGGCGTGCAGGGGAGTCCTCGTCACGCGAGCGCTCCGGCAAAGCACCGCCCCGGCGTCGTTCGCGGTGCTCGGCGCGACCATCGAGGGAACGCCCGTCGCGCCGCGCGTGCTCGACGCGGCGACGTTCCTCCCGTTCGTTGACCGATACGGGCAGTTCAGGCACGACGACTGGCCGCTCAAGATCCATACCGACGCCGAACTCGCCGCCGCTTGGACGCGCGAAGAATCGCAGCTCGCGGCCCGGCCCGAAAGCCCCATACCCGGCGCGGACCGTTTCGGCGGCCATGGCGACGGCCCGCAGCTCGCCGCCACCGGACGCTTCCGCACCGAAAAGATCGACGGCAAGTGGTGGTTCGTCGATCCCGACGGCCATCTCTTCTTCTCGCACGGCGTCGATTGCGTCTATGCGAGCACGCCCACCCCGATCATCGGACGCGAGCGCTTCTTCGAGTGGATTCCCGGACCCGGCGACCCGGAGGCGCGCTGCGGATGGTTCGGCCCCGACGGCGCCATGACGCACGTCGATTTCGCGCAGGCGAACCTCGTGCGCCGTTTCGGCGCGGACTGGAAGCCGCGCTTCGCGGACCTCGCCGCGCGCCGCCTGCGCGCGTGGGGCTTCAACACCATCGCGAACTGGTCGCCGGACTACGCGCGCGCCCCCCGCCGCATCCCCTACACGATGCAGTTCAACACGGGCGCCTTCCCGCACCGGCTCGCGCTCGCCGACGGCTCCGCATGCAAGGAGTTCCCGGACGTCTTCCATCCGGACTTCCCGGCGTTTCTCCGCGAAAAGGCCGCAGCCGTCGCGGCCTGGGCCGGCGACGACCCGATGCTGCTCGGCGTCTTCGTCGACAACGAACTGCGCTGGGACCGCGCTCAGAAGGCGGCGGACTTTCCCGGCCTCGCCGAGCGCTACTTCGCCGAAGTCGAAGCGGCGCTGCGCGAAACGCTGCCCGGCGCGCTCTACCTCGGATGCCGCTTCGCGTGGGAATCGGCGAGCCGCGAAGAGTGGCGCGCCGCCGCGCGCCACTGCGACGTCGTGAGCGTCAACATCTACGAACGCACGCCAGCCCGCGACCTGCCGCCGGACGCCGAGGACAAGCCCATGCTCGTCGGGGAGTTCCATTTCGGCGCGTTCGACGCCGGGATGTTCGCGCCGGGCCTCGCCCCGGCGCTCGACCAGAAAGAGCGCGGCGAATGCTACCGCGCCTTCGTGCGGGACTGCCTCGACGGCCCGCGCTGGGTCGGCGCGCACTGGTTCCAGTATCAGGACCAGGCGCTCACCGGACGCCCCGACGGCGAAAACTACCAGTGCGGCCTCGTCACCGTCTGCGACGTGCCATACCCCGAGCTGGTCCGCGCCGCCCGCGACATCGCCGGAGAAATGTATCGCCGCCCGATGCCGAAACCCCACGTCCACTTGCCGCCCGAGCCGGCGCGGGTGCGGTAGCGCAGTTCGTTCCGACCGGCGTGCAGTTTGATCATCGTCGGCTCCCACCCGGAGAACGGGCCGTCGAGCGGTTCGAACGGAGAACCGTTCACGGAAAGCGCTCCGTGGTAGTCGTTATCCTAAATGTCGAAGTTGAAGTGTCACACAGAGGCACAGAGGCACGGAGGCACGGAGAACATTGGAAAATGGCTTTTGAAACCTTTGAAATCGCATGCGAGGCTTTCACCCAAAAGGTGCATTGAAACTGGGAACCATGTGCATCCATAAAACCATCAATCTCTGTGCCTCCGTGCCTCTGTGTGAGAAAGTCTGTTCGTGTCAACTGCGTTTTTTAGGGTTGTGCCGGAAGACGCGGTAGATTCCCGTCTCCGCGACATCGAGCGCTAAGGCGATTTCCGCGACGCGGGAGCCGTCGCGCCCCTTTTTCGCCTCGCCGGGAAAAATCTCCGCAAGATCAAGCATCGCGCAACCCGGCGGTGAACCCGGCGGGCGGCAGCCCCTCGCAATGACAAACCGCAAAGGAAAGGGGTGTGACCAAGCTTTGTCAGAACGCAAAGGCCGCAATCACGCGGGCCGATGTGTCATCGAACGCCGCTGCGCGGCTATGACACAATCGGCCCGCGTTTTATTTGTTGGACCCAAAACCGTGGACTGAAAATGGCGGCTCGTGGCATAGCCGCCAACGGCGGCGTTCGATGCCACAGCCGCTATTTTCCTTGCGATCTTTGCGTTCCGCTGCACGGACAGGCTTTGGTCACACCAAAAGGAAAGAAACGGGTTGAAAAAGGCGGGAATCTGTCCTAGTCTTCCTTTCCGGCGCACACACACCGCGTACCCGCCATCACACCATGAAAGCACTTTGGATCGATCTTCCCGCCGACGAGATGAACGTCACGGCGGCATTTCGCCTCACGCTCGACGTGCCCGCCGGCGGCGCCGTCCTGCGCATCGCCGCCGCCGATTTCCACCGCCTCTGGATCAACGGCCGCCTCGCCGCCCACGGCCCCGCACGCACGGCGCACGGCTACGCCCGCGTGGACGAGTTTCCCCTGGCCGGCGGAGCGGATGAAAGGCGCTCCGTTCTTTTCGTCGAGGTGCATTCCGCGCACGTCCCGTGCTTCGACGGCGTGGAGCAGGACGCCTTCTTCGCGGCGGAGGCCGTCGCGGCGGACGGCCGCGTCATCGCCACGACGGCCGACTTCGAGGCGTGGCGCGACGAAACGATCGTGCAGCGCGTCCGGCGCTACAGCTACCAGCGCGGCTTCGTCGAATCGCGGCGCATGGCGGCGGATCCGTCGGCCTTCCGCCACGGCGGCGCCGCGCCGGAGGGCTGGACACGCGTGGCAACCGTGCCGCGCCCTCTTCCGCGACTTCTTCCGCGCGGCGCCCCGTATCCGGCGCTTGCCTTTCACGACGCCGGGGCGCCGGTCCGCCGCGGCGCGCTGGAGCGCGACCCCGCCGCGACCCCGCCGCAGCGCCGCGAAGTCACCCTCGTCGGAAACGGCTGGTTCAAGGGTTTCGCCCCCGCCGAGTGGGAGGACGACTCCGCCCTCGACGCTGCACAGCTCGTCTGGCGCGACGGCGGCTCGGGCACGGAGCTGTACGATTTCGGGCGCACCCTCACCGGCTTTATCTCGCTGCGCGTCCGCGCCGCAGCTCCGACCGGAGCAACGGTCCTCGTCGTGTTCGACGAAGTACTCGCCCCGGACGGCGCGCCCTTCCCCGTGAATCCGTTGCGCGCCACGTGGACGCGGATCCTGAAGTGGCGCCTCGCGCCCGGCGACTACGACCTCCTCGCCTTCCATCCGTCCAGCGTCCGCTTCGCCGCCACGGCGGTCCTCGAAGGCGACGCCGCCATCGAGCGCCTGGGCCTCGTCGATTTCGAAAATCCCGACAAGTCCCGCGCCCTCCTGCCGCCCACCGGCGACGCGACCCTCGACGCCATCGTCGGTGCGGCGCGGGAGACCTTCGCGCAGAACGCGGTCGACCTGCTCACCGACTGCCCCTCGCGCGAACGCGCCGGATGGCTCTTCGACTCCCTCTTCACCGGCCGCGCGGAATCGCTTTTCACCGGCCGGAACCTCCTGGAACGGGCCTTTCTCGAAAACTACGCGCTCGCCCCGAAGCTTGCGGAGCTTCCGGACGGCATGCTCCCGATGTGCTATCCGGCGGAGGCCCTTCAGGGCGAGTTCATCGCCAACTGGACGCTGTGGTGGCTCCTCGAGCTCGCGCAATACCGCGACCGCACCGGCGACGATTCGATCGTCGCCGCGTCGCGCGCCAAGATCGCGGCTCTGCTCGGATGGTTCCGCAAGCACGAGAACGCCGACGGCCTGCTTGAGGACATGCCCGGGTGGGTCTTCGTGGAGTGGAGCGCCTGCAACGACAAGGATCACGTCAGCGGCGTGAACTTCCCCTCGAATTTTCTCTACGCCGCCGCGCTCGAAGCGGCGGGATCGCTGCTGGACGACGCGGCGCTCGCCAGGCGAGGCGCCGCCGCGCGCGAAGCCGCCACGCGCCTGGCCTGGAACGGCGAGTGGTTCGAGGACAACGCCGTGCGCGACGCGACCGGCGCGTTGCGGCCGACGGGCCACGTCACGGAAACCGGGCAGTACTACGCCTTCTACTTCGGCGGTGCGACGCCTGAGTCGCACCGCGCGCTCTGGGAGCGGCTCCGCGACGAATTCGGCCCGCGACGCGACATGACGCGCGTCTGGCCGGAGATTCCGCGCAGCAACGCCATTCCCGGAGCCTACATGAGGCTGGAACTGCTCTTGCGCCACGGTCGCCACGAGCAGATGCTTGACGAGTGCCGCAGCTTCTTCGAGCCGATGGTCCGCAGCACCGGGACGCTCTGGGAAAACTTGTCCCCGAATGCCAGCATGGACCACGGCTTCGCCTCGTCCGCGGCCTGGCTGATCCACCGCGCGCTCGCCGCGCGACGCGGGCCAATGTGTCAGGCTTCGCCCGGGCAACAAGTTTGAAAGTTTGAAGTTTTTTAGTCACGAAGGCCGTATAAGTCGCAAAGATGGCTCAGCCATATCGCGGCGCGCTCGGAGAACGCGCCATTCCATGGTACTTGTGTCATTTGTGAACAATTGTGTGATTTGTCATTTGTGAACAATTGTCATTTGCAAATTGTGAACAATTTCCATCCGCGTCGAAGCAGACTTCACGAACATTGTGAACTTCGCGCGAGACATATCCATGAACTTGGAATGTAGGGACGTGCATGGCGAATGTGGCATGACAGAGAGAATTCTGGTAGCATTCGGGCCATGACATACGTGACAGTCCTCCACTACGAGCGCATCGCGCTCACGGCAGACTGCTGCAGGACACTGGTCTCGCAGAACGAACCGGTACGCGTCGTCGTGGTGGACAACGCATCGCCGTCGCACGACGAGGCGACCCTGCGTTCCGCGCTACCGGCCGGCGTCGAAACGCTTCGCCTGGCGGAAAACCGCGGATTCGGAGCCGGGATGAACGCCGGAATGCGGCTGGCGCTGGCCGATCAGCGAACCGATTCGGTGCTTTTCCTCAACAACGACACGCGATGCCCGCCGGAACTTGTCGGAGCGATGCGCGCGGTACTGTCGGCCAACCCGCGTGTCGGCATCGTCGGTTGCGACATGGAGGGCGCCGGAGGCGGCGACTCAATGCCCGCAGCCGCGAAACTCGGCCGCACATTCGCCTATCCGCGCAAATGCCGCGCCGGGGAAGCGCCAGACTATCTTCAGGGGGCGTGCCTGCTGCTGCCGCGCGACGTGCTCGAAACGATCGGCGGATTCGACGAAGACTACCGTTTTTTCTTCGAGGACGCAGATTTGTCGCTCCGCGTGAAACAGCTCGGCCGACTGCTGGCGGTCGTTCCAGGAGTGCGGATCTTCCACTACGGCTCGGCGACGCTCGGCGCGCTTGGCGAAAGGCAGGCCGAATGGTTCCGCGAAGGGCACCGCACATTCCTGCGCAAATGGCGCACCCATCCGCGTCTGCGGGCCCTGCCGCCGTTTCTGGCCGGATTGGCCTGCCAGACGCTCCACGGGCGTTTCGCGGCCGCACGCGGCACGTTACGCGGCTACTTCAAGCCCATTACGCGGTAGCGGACCGCGCGGCGCGCGGACCGGACAAGGCGGCTACGCGCGCAGCGAGCGCGGTCGCCTGCGGGGCGACGGACGGCAGCGCGTCGGCGACTCGGCGCAACAAGGCGCCTGTTTCGGATTTGAGCGGCTCCCGGAAATCCCCGCGCAGCTGCAGCGCCGAAAGCAGAAGCAGCGCAACGTTTTCATTGACAGGCGCGCTGCGCAGAATCGCCTCTTCAAGCCAGCGCAGCCCGCGGGGAGTCCAGATCGCGGCGTTGTTGCGCGCCAGCGCACCCCACAGGTAGCGCGAGTGACTGGGATGCTCCGGCCGGAACACGCCGTCGCGTTCCATTTCGGCGACGGCGTCGATCGCCATGTCAGAATCGGGATCGGATGCAACGAGGGAAAGCCAGGCGGCGTACGCCGAAACGCCGGCACGGCATTCGTCGCCAAGCGCGGCGCGCGCGGCGCGCGCGCCGGGAGCGCCGGCCTCCACGAGCGCCTTCGCCGCTGCAAGCCTAGCGCCGACGGGGCCATCCGCCTCTAGCGTCCGGCGCAGCGCATCCAAGCCTTCACGGTCCCCGCACAGCGCCAGAAGGTCCCCGATCGCGGCGGCGAGCATCCGGCGCGGGAGCGCCTTGGCGACGTCTTCTGCGGAAGCGGTCGCGGCCGGAGCCGCGGCTCCGGCCGCGACCTCGGCGCGATATGCGCGCAAAAGCGCGGCTGCGCCAAGACGGCGCGCGGCGGCTCGACGCAATGCGCGCGCGGCGGCGGCGCGTTCCCTTCCAAGCGGGAGCAGGTCGCGTCGGAGAGTGTCCTCGGGAATCGACAGAAGCCGCGCACGGACTCCGGGATCTGCGTCCTCCTCGCGCAGCGCGGCATCCATTGCGGAGAAAAGGGCCTCAGTCGCCGGAGAGTCCGGAACGTCGTGCGCCCCGGACTCGATCGCTTCCGAAACCGCCCTGTCGCAAAGTTCGCGGAACGCCTCCACGCGCCCGACCGGAAAAGGCGACTTCCTGGCGGCGAAGGACAGGCTTGCGGGCGTCGCGCACACGTCGCGTGCGGTGCCGTAGAACGGCAGTCCCGAATTCAGGTCGAGAAAAGCCGGAGGTTCGTCCACTCCGTCAAACACGAAGTCCTCGCTCCAGCCGGAAAGCACGAGCAGGCGGTCGATTCCGGGAATAGCGGCGCCAGACGCCGCGACGCCGCGAATCCGAAACGGCACGACGAAAGGATTGCGCGAAGAACCGCCGCGGCTTTGCCGGAGAGTCACCACGAGCCGCCGCGCGGCCGCGTCGTGCCTCCAGCTCGCCTCGACGCGCGGATATCCGGTGGTGAAGAGCCATTCGCGGAAAAAGCGGTCAAGAAGCGCCGGCGGCGGAATGTCGCGCCCGCGATCAGGAAAGCTCGGATGCTTCACGAACGCGTCGATCAGGTCGTCGGTGTCGACATTGCCGCCCGCGTGCCGCGCAAAGTACGCGCGCATCGTGGCGTCGTAGTTCTCGCGCCCTAGCCATTCGCGGAGCATTCCGAGAACTTCCGGGGCCTTGTCGTAGGTGACGCCGTCCACGACGTCGTCCGGCGAGTCGAAACCGTCGCGCACTATGGGGAAGCACGCGGCGGCGCCGTCTTCCTGTGCAAGCGGGCCGCGCAACGGGTCGCGGATGCCATCGAGCGCGTCAAGGCGCGCGAACGCGGCGCCGAAGCGGTCAGCCAGAAAATCCTGCTCCAGCTGCACCGTGTAGGCCTCGTTGAGCCACATGTCGAACGGCGTCTCCATCGTGACGTCGGAGCCGCAGTGGTTGTGCTCGTATTCGTGAACTATGACGCCGAACGCGTAGAAGAGGCGCCGGTCCGGAGTCCACTTGTCGAGCAGGGCCGCCTCCGTGACAATCGTCGTGTTGCCGACGTTTTCCAT
Source organism: uncultured Verrucomicrobiota bacterium (assembly GCA_946624575.1). Taxonomy (GTDB): domain Bacteria; phylum Verrucomicrobiota; class Kiritimatiellia; order RFP12; family UBA3636; genus UBA3636. The sequence continues at coordinate 12,344 of CAMOSH010000042.1, read as the reverse complement.
GCCGCCAAAATTGGATTTCTCCATGCAGATGGTGCGGTAGCATTCGCGCGGATACTCGTACGCGGCGGCGCGGGCCTGAAACGCCACCGAGTCGCGAAGTATCTCCATCGGGAGGCGCGCGCCGTCGCGGCGGCCCGGCGGGACGAGATACTCGAGGCGCACGGTCCGGCCGCCCGGGGTGCGGGTCTCGGACGCAAGCGAATCCCACGTCCCGGCCGCGGCGATGAAAAGATACGGAGGCATCGGAACCGGATTGACGTACGCGATGCGGACGCGCGACAGGTCGCCGGGCACGGGGACGGGGCGGCCGTCGGGGCAGAGGGCGCGATCGACGTCGCCGTTCGATATCAGGTGCGTGTAGCGCGCGTCTCCTTGCAATTCGGTGCGCCAGGTGCATTTTGCCGTGCAGTCGTCAATGATCGGCATGATGCGCTGGAATCCCCATTGCTGGCATTGGGAGACGTATTGCTGCGGAGCGCCAGGGGGCGTGGTGTCGCGGTAGATTCCCTCCAGAATGTTCCCTGACGGCCGGCTTGTCGCCGAAACACGCAACGAAAACCGCTGTCCGGCGGCCACGCGGCGCGGCAGACAGACCGCAAGTCGGCACCCGCACCTGTCCTGAAGCGTGGCGCACGGCTCGAACTCCGCCTCATCTTCGCCGTCGGCGGCATCCGATTCGCCGCCGATTCGCGCGAACGCTGGGCCGATTTCGAGGTCGCGCGCGTCAAGCGTCACGTCGTCGAGCGTTTCGCGCGCCTCGAAATGCAGCGTTTCTTCGCCTTCCACGCGGTCGTCGAAAAAGCGCAGCAGCAAATCGACGTGGCGCAGCGCGACCGGCGGCAGTTTCCAGTCCGAGCGCATGTAGCGAAAATTACTGGGGGGAGTCTGGTTCATTTTGGGGAAATCGGGAATATTGGCGCATCATTGCGCAATGCGCACCGACGAAGCGTGCGGACGACCGACGCGGGAGGGGTCGTGCGGCGTGAAATCCGGATGCAGGCGGTACTGGTCGGGACGCGGAGCCAGGTCGTCGGCAGTGCGGTACTCCCTGTCCGGACCGGCGCTGAAAAGGACCGGGGCGCCGTCCACCCGGTCGTAGAACCAGGGGCGGTTCCAGCCGTCGTTCCCTATTCCGGAAGCGTATGGTCCCGCCCAGCCCTGCACACCGGGATCGGTGTGCAGGGCGCGCAATCCGTCAGACCAGGACGGATATTCGCCGCAATCGGCGTTGTAGTGCGCGAGCGCCATGGCAAGGACGTCGATTGAATTGGTGGTCCAGGCCAGGCGGTCCAGCGCACTGCGGCGCCCCTTGGCCGAATGGCGCCCGGAGACGGCGCCGAGGAGGATTCCAAGCATCAGCATGAACACGGCGGCGAACGCGGCGCCGGCCCTGGCGCGCGAACGCGCGGCCGGCGAACCCGACGCGAACGCCGCAGCGCCCGCGCCGGGAAGCCGCCCGAGTTCGCGAAGCGCCTTGTCGCGGGAGGCGGCGATTTTCTCCTTCGCGGCGCGGCGCGCGGCCATGTCGGCAGGCGCGTGTCCCGGCGGCGGACGCATGGTCCCGCCGCATTCGGGGCAGCGCAAAGCCTTCGGTGGCCAGACGAACGACCCGCCGCAATACGGGCACTTCACGGTGCGGCCCGCAAGGTCCGGCAGGAGCCTCCCCGGGCGCTTGGGCGGCAGTTTCAGCGCGCCGCCACCGCCCACGCCTGCGGTTGCTGCGCCGTCACGGATCTTCATTGCACAGCGACGCGCCGTCCGGCAGAATCCGGCGATAGAAGCAGTTGCGCGCGGCGCCGGTACCGTTGCAAGTGTGGCAGATTCCGTGCGTCGCGCCGCGCGGGAAGGGCAGCACCTTGAATAGCAGCGAGTTTTGCTCGCAATTCACGTACGCCGCCTCGATTTCGAAGCGATGGCCGCTTTCAGCCCCCTTTTCCCACAACTTGTCACGCGAAGTACTCCAGAGAACGAGCCTGCGCGTCCGCATCGACAGCTCGAACGCCTCGCGGTTGACATACGCCAGAAGCACGACTTCGAGCGTGTCCGCCCGCTGCACGACAACGGGCACGACGCCGCGCACGGAATCGAGCTTCGAGAAGTCCAGCGCCAGCGTGGCGCCGTTTTCCAGGTCTTTTCCCGGCCGGGCGTTCATCAATGGGGGCGGCGGAATGCAAATGCGCGCGGCACCCCGCGAAGACAGGCTACCGCGCGCGAGCCGACGTCACGACGCAACTGGCGAGAAATCGGACTTGCCGACGCCGCAGACCGGACAGACCCAGCTGTCGGGAATGTCATCGAACGCAGTGCCCGGCTTGATTCCGGAGTCGGGATCGCCAACGGCCGGATCGTAGACGTAGCCGCAGATGTTGCAGACGTATTTTTTCATGGGTTTCTCGTGTAGGTGGTGGATGTGTTTAGTTTGAAAGTTTGAAGGTTTGAAAGTTCAGACTTTCAACGTTCGACTATGGAATCGGAGCGGAAAGCTCCCGGTCGAAGATTTCGCCGATGTGCGTAAAGGAGTTCTCCGGACGGCAAAGCGCATCGAGTTCCTCGCGTGAAATGTGGGCGGAGACCTCCGGGTCCTCCGCAAGCAACTCCTTGTAGTCGCGCTCTTCGGCCCAGGACCGCATCGCGAGGCGCTGCACCAGATCGTATGCCGTTTCGCGCAGCATGCCGCGTTCCACGAGAGCCAGCATCGCGCGCTGGGCGTAGACAAGATTGTGGCTCATGTCCATCGAGCGCAGCATGTTCTCCGGATGCACTATCAGTCCGGATATGATAAAATCGACGCGCTCCAGCATGTAGTCCAGCAGCGTGGTGCCGTCCGGGATAATGATGCGTTCGGCGGAGGAGTGCGAGATGTCGCGCTCGTGCCAGAGCGCGACGTCCTCCATCGCCGTGACGGCGTAGCCGCGCAGGACGCGCGCAAGGCCGCAGACGTTTTCGCTTTTTACGGGATTGCGCTTGTGGGGCATCGTGGAGGAACCCTTCTGCCCTTTCCCAAACGGCTCCTCTGCCTCGCGCAATTCGGTGCGCTGGCAATGACGCACTTCGGTTGCGATCTTTTCCAGCGAGGCGCCGGCGATGGCGATCGCGCACATGAGTTCGGCGTGGCGGTCGCGCTGGAGCACCTGCGTGGAAACGCTGGCGGGTTCGAGACCGAGCTTTTCGCAGACGTGCTTCTCCACGAACGGGTCGATCGCGCCATAGTTGCCGACGGCGCCGCTGAGCTTGCCCACCCGCATCGTCTCCGCCGCGCGTTCGAGGCGGGCCAGATTGCGGCGCATGTCGCTGTGCCACAGCAGGAATTTCATGCCGAACGTCGTCGGTTCGGCGTGGACGCCGTGGGTTCGGCCCATGACCGGCGTGTCCTTCCAGCGCTTCGCCTGCGTTTCGAGAGTCGATATGAGCTTGCGGCAGCCAGCCAGGATCAGCTCCATCGCATGGCGGATGTTAACAGCGTAGGCCGTGTCCACCACGTCGGTGGACGTCAGGCCATAGTGCAGCCACTTGGAATCCGGTCCGAGAGACTTGGCCACGGTGCGCGTAAAGGCGACGACGTCGTGATGAGTGCTTTTTTCAGTTTCCTCGATTTCCTCGACCGTGAATCTGGCGTTGGCGCGCATCCGCGCGGCCGTGCCCGCAGGCACCTTGCCGAGGATTTCCCATGCTTCGGTGGCGGCCAGTTCCACGTCAAGCCAGACGTGAAACTTGTGGTCGAGCGTCCAGATGGACGCCATTTCCGGGCGGCTGTAGCGATCGATCATCGTGCTGGCGGGATTGGAAACGGAAAAAAACCGACGCCGAACGGCGAAAAGCCGGACGGCGCCAGAAGAATGGTGGGAGATAGTGGACTCGAACCACCGACCTTTTGCATGTCAAGCAAACGCTCTAACCAACTGAGCTAATCCCCCGGATTTGCGATGCGGGGCACCGGAAAACGGGCCGGATGCTACCCCTTTTCCCGAAGCAAGTCAACAAGTTTTTTTTTGACGGGGTGAGACCAAAATCTGTTCATGCAACGGAACGCAAAGAGCGCAAGGAAAATTGCGGCTGTGGCATCGGACGCCGCCGTTGGCGGCCATGCCACAAGCCGCCATTTTCCAGAAACTTTGTGCTCTTTGTGTTCTTTGTGGCTAAAACAACCCATCCACCGCTATTCGGCATCGGAACGCAAAGATCGCAAGGAAAATTGCGGCTGTGGCATCGGACGCCGCCGTTAGCGGCCATGCCACAAGCCGCCATTTTCCAGAAACTTTGTGCTCTTTGTGTTCTTTGTGGCTAAAACAACTTAACCATTCGACAACCATTCCACCGATATTCGGCATCAGGCTTTTCAACCTTTCAACTTTTCAACCTTTCAACTGGGTAAAGCCCCAGGCACATCGGCCCGCGTGATTGCGGCCTTTGCGTTCTGACAAAGTTTGGCCACACCCTGCGCTCTGCATTTTGTCTAGAACGCATTTCCGAAATCGTCGGCCTCAGGGGCGGCGGCTACATGGCGAAACGACTGAATGGAGGAGGACGGCGGCGGGGCAAAAGCACCCGCTGCCGTGGGCGACTGCAATGGGATTGGCGTGGAGCGCCCGCCTTCCGGCACCGCCTGACGCCCATGCGGGATGCCGAATGCCATGGCACCCAACTGCGATTGAAGCGCGAAACGCAGACCGAGCGCCTCGGCTGGCCGGAAAGCGAACGTCATGTATTGACGCGCATTCGGATCGGCCTTCGGCGTTCGGCCAACGCCGAGCAGGAAGCCGGGACGGCCTGGATCTTCGGCTCGCTTCAGGGAGACCGACGTCGTGGCCGACGGGGAATTGTGGAAAAAACCGTCCTTTCCCGCGTGCGTCAACGACGCCTCCTGTCCGGAAAAGACCATGAGCGTTTCGACGACTTCGATGAAATTGAGTTTCACAGTGATTTTGTTCGCCCAGTCGAACGAAGCGAACCTGTCGGCACCGGCGCTCGCCGCATTGCCGACGGATTTCTGCTTCGCAAGCGAAAAAAACACCGCCCCATCGCGATCCGCCGTCGCCGGTTCCACGCTGAACCTGATTGCGCTTCCGGTGTTTTTGCCATTGGCGTGGTAGAACGAAAGATGGACATTGAAACCGGATTTGGCGGTTAGCGGATCGGAAGCGTCAAAGACGTCGGGCGAGTTTGCAGGGGATTCATTCATGTTGTCAGCCTTTGTTTTGAGGTGTTGGATTTTTCCGCGGGAAATGTTTTTCCCGGCGTACGAGCGGAATCATGCACCATGGCCCCTGCGAAAATGTCGCCTGGCAGGCGACATTTTTGTCCACAAATCGGCAATTGCGGGGCGGCGGACTCCAGTCCGCCGTAGAACTCACATCAGCGACGGTCTGGAGACCGCCGCCCCCTTGGCGGGCCGACATTGACATTGCCGATTGGTGAACAATGAGGATTGAAGATTGGTGAACAATACTGACTTTCATTGTTCACAATTCGCAATCGTTTGCAATTGTTCACAAATCGCAATTGCAAAATTGAAACCACGGGCGGAATGGTGAAACAACGCGGCAGCGCCACATCCGTCGCGCTGTGCAATACGGCGTAAAATCCGTTCAGTCCAGCGTGACGCCGCAGATCAGCGGCTGCCCGTAGGTGTAGAGCGCGTCGTTCACCATGTCGCGGTCCCATCGGCCGGACTCTATGAAATACGAGCAGATCAAATCGAAATCCGACGCCTCGGAAAAGGCGTATCCGGCCGAACGCAGCAGCTTTTCCGCGTCGGCAAGACAAAGCCGGAGGGCGAAAACAAAGGAAACAACAGTAGTCTTCGTCGGCCTGTAGTCCGGCGTGTTGCGGATCTTGCTGTAGTGGCGGCGGTCGATGCCGGCGGCGGCGCATACCCTGGAGTCCACCGCGCCGCGTTCGCGCATGAATCCCAGGAGCGTGTCCCGGAACGTTTTTCCCCTGCGCGCAGAAAGAGTCACGGCCAAATCCGTCGGAGGTTCGCCGACGACCATGCGGCGCAGCGCGATGTATGAACGCAGGTCGTCGAGAATTTCGGCGGCCGCACCGCGCGGAGTAGGGCCGGCGCGCCGCGCGGGCCGAAATTGACATTGACGATTGGTGGACACTGAAGATTGAGGATTGAGGATTGGTGGACAATACCGACTTTCATTGTTCACAATTTGCAATCGCTCGCAATTGTTCACAAATTGCAATCGTTTGCAATCGTTCGCAAATGTTCACAAATCATCATTGCCATCAATCTGCAATTGTCCGGCGGTATGGAGACCGCCGCCCCCATGCCATCGTAAATGCCGAAACAAATTGAAAACACGGACGGAACGTTCAGAGAATCTCGCAGCCGGTTTCGGTGACGACGACGGTATCTTCGATGCGCGCGCCGCCAAGCACGGGGTCGTAGAAGCCCGGCTCCACCGTGACGACCATACCGGGACACAGCGGTTCGCGTCCCGTCGGCGAAAGCCTGGGTTCCTCGTGGATTTCCAGCCCCACCCCGTGGCCGAGCCCGTGCATGAACCCGAAGACACGGCTCTCGTCGTCCGGATCGCGCCAATTCGGGCGCAGCTTCCCGGCGATGAAACGCGCGACAGCGGCGTGCACTTCTGAGCCTGTCACGCCCGGGCGTACCATGCCAAGCCCGAGTTTCTGGGCCTCGGCGACGGTTCGGAGAATCTGCCGGCGCTCGCGCGACAGCCTGCCGTGGTGAAACGTGCGCGTCATGTCCCCCCAATAACCGGAATCAAGCGAACGCGGGAAAATGTCCGCCACAATGAGTTCCCCGGAGCGCAGCGGTCCCGACCCCTGCTCGTGAGGATCGGCGGCCTGTGCGCCGCCCGCCACAATGGAACCCTCGAAATCCATCGCCCCGCGCATTAGCAATTGCGCACGGACAAGCGCCCGGGCGCGCTCCGAAGTAAAGGGCTTGCCGCCCAGCATAAGGATTCCGGACCTATCCGCCTCGCACGCACGGATTGCGGCGCCGAGCGCCCTTTCGGCCGCGCGGGCCGCCTTCTGGCTCGCCCTGATGGCCGCAAGCTCCGCGGGCGATTTCACCTGGCGCGCGGCGGAAAACGGAGATATCTGCGCGGTTTTGGCCTTGATTCCGAACGCCCGCAGCCTCTCAAACGCAACAAGGGGGAATCCAGGCGGCGTCTCGATCTCGCGGATTCCCTGGACGCGCAAGGCGGCCGCAAGCTGGAGCGAAAGCGGCGACATTCGGTACCGGCCCAGCCCCAACGAATCCATTGAAACCACGGTGCAGTCGCGCGCCTGGCGCATTGCGCGCCCGTATTCCATGCCGCTGACAAGAAGAAACACGGCGCCGTCAGGTCTACGCCAGACGGCCACGGGATCCGGCGCCAGGAATCCGGTCGCGTACTGGATGTCTGGCTCGGAGGCCGAGGCACCGAGCATTACGAAGGCCTTGCCATTTGTTTTCATCGTGTTTCGATTGTGAAATCCGCAAGTTCTCAGCGGCTTTTTCCGCCTCGCCTAAAGTCTACACTCCGGCAGGCAGGGCCGCGGAAACGAATCGCTCGGCCCCGGCGAAGTCGCGGTGGGTCCGGATTTCGTCGAATCCCAACTCCGCCAAATGCCGCGACATCGCCGCCGCCTGCCCGCTTTCGGCGTCCAGTTCCAGGTACAGCTCGCCCTGTGGCGCCAGGAGCATCGTCGCCTCTTCGCACACGGCGCGGAGCACGTCCATGCCATCGGCGCCTCCATCGAGAGCCAGACGCGGTTCCCAGGCAAGGACCTTGGGCTCCAGCCTGTCGACCTGCGCCGTCGGAATGTATGGCGGATTGGAGACAATGGCGTCAACCGATCCGCCGTCCAGCACTTCGGAAAGGTCGATTTCGGCGATGTTGGCGAACGTCACGCGCTGCGCAAGTCCGAGCGCGGCGGCATTTTCGGCGGCCAGCGCCAGCGCTTCGGGCGAAATGTCGAGCCCAAGCACCCGCGCCGTCGGGAACTCGCGCGCCAGGCAAAGCGCGATGCACCCGGATCCAGTGCCCCAGTCGATGATCGTAGGCGCGTCGATCGAACGCAGCCGCGGGGAGGCGATGGCCAGCCCCGCAAGCTGTTCGGTTTCAGGGCGGGGCACAAGCGCCCGCCTGTCGGTCTTGAGCGTAAGATCGCGAAAATCCCACTGCCCAAGCACGTATTGAAGCGGCTCGCCAGCCGCGATGCGCTTCATGCCGCGCCGCATCGCGTCAAGCCGCGGCGTCGAAAGAGTCTGGTCGGCGCGCGACGCGAGTTCGCCGCGCCGGACTCCGAAAAGCCGCGCGGCAAGATGCTCGGCGGTCGCGCGAGGGGAATCTACGCCGCACCGCGCGAAATACGCGGCGGCGGCATCAAGCGTCCACGCCAGAGTGCGGGGGGAATCCACGCCGGACCGCGACTAGAACGGCAGGTCGTCCAGATCCTCGCGCGGGGCGGGGGCTGCGGCCGGAGCTGGCGCGGCGGCCGGAGCGGGCGCGTACGGGGCAGCTGGCGCGGCGGCCTGGGCCGGATATCCGACAGGCGCCGCAGGCGCGGGATAGCCGCCGGGTGCGGCTCCGGCCGTCTTTTCCACGCGCCAGCCCGTCAAATCGATGTAATGCTTGCCGTTGTATTCGCGACCGCGGATGTCAAAGGTCACTTTGACGATGTCGCCAACGGCGATTTGGTCGAGAATGTGCGTCCTGTCGCGCACGAAGTTGATCGCGATGTCCTGTGGAAAGCGCGGGTCGTCGTCGATCACAATCAGTTCGCGCTTTTCGAACCCGCTGGCGAAGGTCTGGAGTTCGCCAATCTGCTTGACCTTGCCGGTCATTTCGTATGTCAGTGCCATTTTTTTGTTTCTCCGGTTTCAACTGGCCCCGGGCGGGCCGGTCTTCTCTTGTTCCGTGTTGTTTTTGTTTCTGCCGCCTGGGTTCGGAAGGCCTTTCCGGCCATGAACGGCGCGTGGAGGGCATTCTAACCGCCACGACACCGCAAATGCAAGAGTTTTTTTGCGACAGAGTTTTTTTTGTTGCTTGCAATCCGAAATGCCCCTACCCTGGGGGCATTTACTCTGACAGGGGGAGGGTGGGGAACGTGGGGTGATGACACGGACATGCGGGACGGGTCGGAAAGGCCTCCCCGATGGGAGGAAGCATTTACTTTGGGAAACGGGTCTGGCAAACAGAAGGTCCGGCAATTCCGCCGGACAACAAACAGCACAGATACACGGAGTTTACCGACCAGGACAAGATCGAGAACGACGAGCTTCTACGCCCTGACGCAGGAACAGGTCGCGCTGCTGCTCTCGCACGTAAACGGCTTCGTGCGCAAGTTGATCGGCGACCGGACACCATGGCAGCTCTTCGCCGAGAGTTAAAGAGGTGGGGACATTTACCAGGTCCGAAATGCCCCTACGCCCCCGCCCGCCCCCCTTTTAAGTAGCATTTCGGATTACAAGCGACCGGTGGCGTATGCGTTTACTTGCTCAAAAGTGCGTTTGCTTCTGCGAACCATGTTAGGTTCGGTTTTGAACCATTGTTGTCACATCCCCAAATCCCAACCGTGTTTAATATCGCCGTCAATTCGCCGGTCATCTGGTTCCGTATTGAAGAAATATTCAAATTGCAAATGTCCCGGCAAATAATCAAGCCGTCTTATAATCCCATAATGACACCCATCTTCGCCAGTAGGCATTCTATCAACCGTTGTCTTGAAAACAATGTACTTATTTCTGCCCAAGGTCTCATTTTTCAATATCGTGTTACGAGTTCTAGCATAGGTGAAGCACAACGAGGTTGCGTTGAAATCAGAAGGGGCCACGGGCATGAATGGCGAAAAAGTCTCTTTGTCTTCTTCAAAAACCGCTACTCCTCCGCATGGCGTCCTAAGTATCAAAGTGTTTGTAATACCATAATCACCTATAGCTGTATGTCCACAGGATTCAGCCCAAAACTCAATGTGCGCGGTTCTACCTTGACCATATGGGGCTACACTGTCGCATTCAAGGAAGTCAAATCCGACCCATGTGTTGGTTGGGAATTTCAAATCATGGAAAATCCTCTTTCCTCGCAAAATCTTCGCGCTACTTTTTCTCTTAAGGATGACAGTGGCTTCTAGTGGCTTCTCTGTCCATTTGCCCGTTGTTGCTGAATACTCCGAAAAATAGGGCGAAAACATGATGCATCCTTGTGAAGAATGATATCCCTCCTTTGACACTTTCCATTTACATGCAAAGTTAGTCCTTCTTGTTGCGGCGAACACCCCCTGAGAATCTGTGTTCCCCCTTACAGTTCCCGTTGGATCGTTTTCCGTCGGCTGTGTAAAATACAAATGGACATCTGCATCTTGAACAGGATTACCATTTATGTCGTTCACATGTAAAACTGCCGATCCGACCGCTCCGTACCGAGTCAACTCATATCTTTTTTGTTTTAGGATGCTGCCCACAGTTGAAAGATCCCCCCTGGGCTTCGCTTCACAAAGCATTTTCGAACTCAATTCGCCAGTTGCGATTTCCAGGGAGGAGTCGGTGGCATTTAAACTAGATTCTTTGATGCAACTCTTGGGTACAAGGAACACGATTGTCGTGAGACATAGCGCAATTGACGCAGTTATTGCAAGGTTACGTCTGAATTTGTTTGAATGCTCAGTCATTGCGCAATTGCCCCTTTCATGGCCTCAAAGACAGTCCGGACAAACTGGAACGCCACATTCTTTATGTCGCTATGCAACCACTCGTGCCAATCTGAATTTTCCAAGTCAGTCCTTGGCCAGGATTCTCCCCCGGCCTCTCCATTCATGTCTTCTGAATGTACGTCAGCGATTCGTAACACTTTTCCGCTTCCCATCGGTGCGCTCAGCGCCGGAATTCCTCGCGCAAGTAGTTCGTCAATATCGCCTTGTTGCAGGTTGCCGGAGAAAATCGATGAAGGCTCGTGATTGAAAACCGGATCGGACGCCAACTGTGCAGTCGTCGCATTTACGGCTTGAAGTGGCGTGTAGACCGAAAGCCGAGCCGGTATGCCGACCTGTGCTCCAACTCCGATGTCGCCGTCGTACATCGGAAGTTCGCCGTCTTCCCAGAATCCGGTGTCTGAAAATCCCCATCCCATTTCCGAAGTGCCGGCAAATCCACCAAGCGTACTTTGCATCCAGCGCCCCTTGAAACGTTCCTGCTTCTGCCACGAACTGTAGCGCTTGCCGCCGAGGTCGAATGGATGTATGGTGACTTTTCCGCTTCCGTCGGAATCCGGCGTGTCATATACCGACAGAACTTCATCGCCCGTCGAATAATAGTTGTAAAGTTCTGTCCGTTGCGGAACATCGGCGAAGCGCCCCTTCCAAGTCAGTTTATGCCGGATATCATTCGTCGGGAAGAGTAGATGCCAGCACGAGGCCCACGACTTGGCCGGATAGCCCACCCAGTCCTCGAACTCGAATGGATTGTTCGTCTCCGCAGTATTCCACTGCGTGGCGTCGAAGGCTTCCACGGGGACTGCGGCGTTGAGCATGAAGTAGCGATCGGGACGGAAGCCGTGGTCCTGAATCGCCGAACAGACGACCATGTTTCCAAGACTGTGGGCAAGGCGGGTGCCAAGGCGGAAGAACGCGCCGATGGGCGACGGGCGAGGATGCGATGACGCGCACGACCAGATTTCGTTCGTGTAGACCGTCACGCCGTCTAGCGGGGAGACGAGCATGTTCGTGGTGGCGGTACAAGTCGCGTCGTGGTCATGGTGCTGCGGCGCGGAAAGCAGTTCAGGCCACGAAAACGAAATCGAGGTTGGCGGATTGGTGGCGGAAAACGATGCGACGCGCGTCCAAGATGTGGAATCGATGCGTGTCGTGGAGTAGATGTCGAGGACATTTTCCGGCGGCGGGGATTCGGCAGGCCAGTCAGCTGCAAGATGAATCGTCGCATTCGTGTGGTGCAGTTCGAATGCCGAAATGCAAAGGTTTGTGATGGAGGCAGCACCCGCGGTCCTGAACGATGTGGCGACGGCGCCCTCGCCGTCGCGCGAAAAATGTGACGACGAGGCGTCGTCGCCACATCCTTCCGCGGGCGAGCCGCCCGCGCCCCCAGAGGTGCCGTCGTATGGAAAGAAGCGAAGGACGATGCGAGAGGGATCAAAGAGCGGATCCATAGAGGACGGGGAGTCCGAAGCGCGGCGGAACGGCGCAACCCAATTGCCGACAATGGGCGAGGCTGGCGCAAGATTCCAGAACACCGTGCCGGACGAATCGGAAAACTCGTAATTTCCCGTGTCAGGGGAAATGGAAAGATATGCGGCGTTGCAGGCCGCGCGGCGCGCGGCCCCTACCGTAGTGCCGTTCGCGGGCTGGAAGCCCGCGCTCCCAGGCACGGC
>CAMOSH010000041.1 GCA_946624575.1 uncultured Verrucomicrobiota bacterium | reverse complement strand
TTGAAGAACGGGACAAGCGTGACTCCGAGGTCGCTGGCGAGCGCCGCGAGGCGCCGGCATTCTGTGGGCGTGAGCCAGCCGTCACGCCAGCCGTGCCACGGATGGCGTTTGCTCCTGAACACGCCCCAGGACTCGAGAATCACATGGTTGAATTTGTAGTATGCGGCCAGACGGATGGCGCGCTCGATGCGCACGGGCGAATATTCAGGAAATGCGCAGACGTGGAGCGCGCGGAAGGGGGTGTCCGGCCAGTCACGCACGGAGAACTCCGGCACCTCGTATGCCTCGGTGCGGAATGTCCCTCGCGCGGGCTGGGCGATTTGCCGCAGCGTCATCATCGCCCACCTGACGCCCTGCATCGTGTTGGCGCCGATGCGCAGGGTGCCGTCTTTGGTGGAGAGCGCGAAAGCCTCGTCGCCTGGAGGGACGCGCTTCTGCGCGTCCTCGATGGTCGCGCGGGAGCGCGACCCTCCCCCTTCGGGACCCGTGCGCATCGCGGGCGTGGCTCGGAACCACGCCTTAATCTTCTTGGACACCCAGTCCGGCGCAGCGGCATCGGGACATGAGACCTCAACGGCCACGCCGTCGCGAATCGTCACGCGCCGGGATGGCTCACAGGTGTATTCCCGAACATTTGGGATTAGCACGGGCCACTGGAAGCGCCACTGCTCGGAGGTGGTGCAAGATGGGCAGGAGACATCGGACATGGGGATGATTACCGCATGATCATGACGGTCGCCAGGTCGCATATTCCGTCGTAGGAAGCCAAAAGCGGTGAGCCTATTTCATCACCGCCGGCATCGTAGAAGCGAAGCCGGACCGTGCCAGTCGTGCGCTTCACCGCCGTCGGCTTGAACGAATACGTTCCGTCCGCCGGGGCGTTCGCCGAAAAGAGCGTGTTGAACGCGCCGGTGCCGGGATCGTGGTCAATGGCAAGCGACGCGACGCCATCCGCCCATTCGGTGGAATAGACGAGGCCGGGATGCTCGCCCGACTGAACCACGCGGTCGAGTTTTGAATCGGTCGTGTCATAGTAGCCCCCTGTCGATGGCTCCGAGACGATCGCCAGCGAGACGTCCTTGACGAGTTCGCCGACGACGGCGCCGCCGGAGTAGGCGCGCAGGACGAGCCGGACGGCGCGCGCGCCGTCGGCCGGGATGGCGAGCGAATGGACGCCCGCCGCCGACGCGGCGGAGACGAGCGTCTGCGTGGCGCACTGCTCCTGTCCGACGTGCGTGACGAGCAGGAGGTCGCACGTGTCGGCCGCCGGGTCCGCCCACGACGGCGCGTAGCCGATGGCGGCGGGGGCCGCGAAGCGCGAACCGTGCGCTTCCGACAAATCGACGGTGAGCGATGCCGTCGCGGCCGATGCGGCGGACGCCCCCGCGAGGAGCGCCGCAGCGATGAGAATTCTTCGCTTCTTCATGGCGTTTTCCTTTCCTTGCCTATTCCGTTACTCCGCCGTCAGGCAAACGCGGAAGCCGTAGGCGCGGCTGGATCCGCCGTCATACATGAACAACCGCGAGACGGAGGTAATCTGCGAATCGACATACGACTGGTTGTGCGCCCCTCCTCTGGCTGGATACCCATTCGACGGCGACGGGGTAGGATTGGAACGCTGCACCGGACCGCGCGGATTGACGAACTCTCCTGTGTAATTGTCGAAATCGGACTGGCAAGTAGAGTCGCAACCGCTCTGGTATGGGTTGCCATCGCCGCATATTTCGGCCACGTTGCCGTACATGTCGTAGAAGCCCCACGGGTTTGGATCGTAGGAGCCGACCTTTGCCGTTCCCTTCGTAGCGTCGTCGTTGCGGTCGGGGGTGATGTTGGCGCCAATCGTCGTGCTGCCGTTGATCGCGCGGCAATAGTTCTGGATCGTCGTCTTCGTGAAGCGGTTGTCGTAGTAGAGACCCGTTGTCCCCGCACGGCAGGCGTATTCCCACTGTGCCTCCGTGGGGAGGTCGAAGGCGAGTCCCGTCCGTCTCCTGAGTAACCCCATAAATCTCTCGCTCGAAGCCCCGATCGTTCCATCGTACCAGGAGGAATGCGGGCGGATGTGAGTATCGTATTTCACTTGCTCGACGGGGCGCGTGGCACGGCACGTTTCGTTGGTGTAGTAGCTAGGCCATGTCCCATTGACTCGGTAGAACTGCTCCTGCGTGACCTCGAATACGCCGAGGTAGAAGGGCTTCGTGAGCGTGACGGTATGCGCGGGAAGGCGCAGGGCCCCAACCGTTGAACTGATGTCCGTGCCCATGGTGAACGTGCCGGCGGGACAGAGCTTGAACCACATCTCCGTCGTGCGGCAGGCGTCGTCGGAGAGGTCGGGGCCGGTGAGCGAATAGCGCACCGGGTAGCTCGTGGCGCTCGCGCCATCCGTGAGATCGACAATCATGTAAACAGGGTCTGTCGGCGCGAGCGGTGAGGCCGAGACGGAGATGGTGATGTTGGACGCGATGAGGCCGGGCAAGTCCTCGCCCATGTCCCAGACGACGGTGTGCGTGCCGTTCCCCTTCACGAGCGGCTCCGAGACGAGCGCCTTCGTGGCGACGGCGTCGCCGGCCATGCCGGGGGTGCTGGCCGTGACGTCGATGCGGTAGAAAGTCTCCGAAGACTCCACGCCCGACAATTGGAACGTGACGTCCACGAGGTTGTTCCACGGCCAGCGCTGGCGGGCTGACACGTTCGAGACTTCGGTGGCGAGAATGTCTGCGGCGGCGCAGAGGCCCAGCGCGCAGATTCCGATTCGTTTTGCTTGTGTCATTTCTGACGGCTCCTTCGTTGCGGCGGCGGGCACCATGCCCAGTATGCCGCGTGTGCCCTCGCATTCTACGGGAAACCGGGGGGAAACGGAAGGGAAAATCATGTGAAAATCAAGCAAGAAAAAGAGTGAAAATATGGAAACGATTACGATGCGGCCATTATTTTGCAACGTATTAAATCAACGTCATCATCCTTGACCGATCTCCATGTCCACGGTATTCTTACGCCGCGTTCGACGCTCCGGCCATTCGGGTCGTCGGAGGCGGGTTTCAGCGGACCGCGAGGTCTGTCCCGCCTTCTACGCGGACCGGGCTTTTGAAATTGCACACCATAGCATGGACGATCCTCTTTTCTCCCCTGCCTTCTTCTGGATGTGGAACGCCCCGCTTGACGCGGCGGCGCTCTGCGCCCAGCTGGAGGACATGCGCGCCCACGGGCTGCGCAACGCGCTCGAAGTCACAGTCGCCAACCTCCTCGCGAATCAAGTCGGCGACGACGCCATCCGGAACCGCGTCCTTCGCGACTATCGGCCCAACGGCTGCTATGACAACCACCAGCGCCCCTTTGACAAGCACAACCACGAAAGCGGACTGTATGGACCCGCATGCGTGTTTGCGATTGGCAACGGAACCACTGGCGACAAGACAAATTAGCCGACGCAAACGACACGAACCACGGCCATGCGCACGGCAAGGAAAATCAAGCGGGTGCTGGTCGCCCTCTGGACGGAGAGCGCCTCGGGGCGCGACATCCTGAGCGGCGTGTTCCGGTATGTCCGGGACAACGCCTTCTGGGATGTCGTCCTGGCGCCGTTGCCGAACGGGTTCCGCCCCGAGGTCGCGGACAACGCGCGGGGCGGCGGCTTCGACGGCGTCATCGCCAGCGATTTCTCGCCGGAACCCATCCGGCGACTGGTCGAGACGACGTGCATCCCGGTCGTGTCCATCGGCGATGCCGCGTCCGTGGCGAGGCGTCCGCGCGGCGGCCCTGTGTCGTCCGTCAGCTGCGACGACCGGGCCATCGGCGTGATGGCGGCGCGGCACTTCCTCTCGCTTGGTTCGTTCAACGCCTTCGGATTTGTCCGCGCCGGATCGAACGCCGATGTCTCGAACGGCAGGGAACGGGGCTTCGTCGAGACACTGGCGCGCGGCGGCAGGCGCTGCGAGTTGTTCACCCCTTCGACACGGGCCGGAGACAGGATGGACGATGCCGAGGTCGCCTCGTGGCTCTCGGCCCTCCCCAAGCCGGCGGCGTTGCTGTGCCACTACGACCCGCTGGCCGTCCAGATCCTGAACGTCTGCCGCAACTGCGGGATCGCCGTGCCGCGGCAAGTGTCCGTGCTGGGGGTGGACAACGACCCGTTGCTCTGCGATTTCGCGGTGCCGCCGCTTTCGAGCATCATGCCGGACCACGAGCGCGCGGGGTTCCTCGCCTCCCGCGAGCTGGACCGGATGTTCACCCATTCGCGCCAGCCGCCGCGCGTGGAGACGTGCCCTCCGATTCGGATCGCCGAACGAGAATCGACGCATCCGCTCACGCCGGCGGGCCACCTCGTCCGCGAGGCCAATGCGTTTATTGACCGCCACCTCTCCAAGGGCATCGACGTCGCCGATGTCGTGGCCCACCTCAAGGTTTCCCGGCGGCTGGCCGACATGCGCTTCCGCGAAATTGAGGACCGCACGATAGCCGAGACCCTTGAGGCGCGCCGACTTGAGGTGGCCGAGCGCCTCCTCCGGGACACGGCGCTTCCCGTGCGCCGCATCGCCTCCGACTGCGGCTACGCCAGCGCCAACACCTTCGGCATCGCCTTCCGAAGACGCCGCGGCATGGCGCCCGGCAAGTGGCGCAAGGCCAATGCACACTAATGTCCTGGCCATACTCCTCGTGCCGTAGCGTGGTGGATTTCCCTGCCCGTTGGTTCCCGCGGCGAGCATCCGGCTCTCCCGCCTCCATGTGCTATCCTTGCATCCATGGAGAATCCCGCAACAAAACAACAATCAGTCGGCCGCCGTGTCCGAACCGTGACGCTCATCCCGCTAGAAGCGGACGACGGGGACCAGTTTGTCCGTGACAACCAGGCGGCCTTCAAGTACGGCTCGCTTGTCGTCCGCCGCCGGCGACGCGCCGACGGAAAAGTTCGCCGCGCTTCAGGCTCCAGTCGGCGTCGGTGAAAAACGGGACATAGCCGAAATCGTCGAATCCGAGCGACAAGAGCAGCCCGGCGGCGTGCGCGACGATGCTCTCCTCGTCGGTCAGGACGCTCCCCCGCGAGGCCGCGCCCGGCGGGAGGGGGCGCTTCCGAAGTCGCTTCCGATTCGCGGGCTCGCGAGGCGAACGGGCCGGAATGCCGGGCGCGGCGGGGTGCGCGGCGGCGGCGTGGGGGCGGCGGCGGCGTGGGCGCGGCGGCGGCGCCGCCGGGTGGTGGGACACGCGACATGGGACAAACGACACGCACAGGGACGATACGCGACATGCGACGCATCGCCTGTCGCCTCCGCGCCGCCCTCCCGCTCCTTCCTCGCCGAATCCCCGCCTCCGGGCCGGCCGGGAATGTCCCCAAAATCGCATCGAATTATATATGAAATATATCTTCTCAATCAGATGAATATTTCGCGCATATCCTTCGCCTTCGCACGCCGGGGCAGGTCGGGCGCGACCCTCTCTTCGGCGGGCTGTTCGAAAACTACGTCGTCTCGGAGGCCATGAAATGGAAGGCGAACGCGGGACGGGCGGAAGACTTCTTCTTCGTCCGCGACTCGAACGGGGTGGAGGCCGATCTCGCGCTCGACGCGGGCCGCGAGCTGCACCTTTTCGAAATCAAGGCCGCGCGGACGCCGGACGCCTCCCTCGCCAAAAACCTCCGGTCGCTCGCCAAGTCGTTCCCGGTCAAGACGGCGACCGTCCTCTGTCGAGCCGCACCGTTCCCGATTCCGGGCGGCGGGCGGTTCGTCCCCTTCGAACGGCTCTGCGCACGTCTCGCCGAGATCGCCGGCGAACCATAGCGCCGGCATGGAAAGAGGGGAGGCGGACTCCAGTCCGCCGTCGTCCCAAACCGGCGGTCGGGAGACCGCCTCCCCCCTTGCATTGACATTTGTGCCATCGGTGTCCTGTCAATTGGGGCAACGTCAAACGCGTTCGGCTGTTTGATCGATCTCTAGTTGCAAGGTTAGGGACGAAAGGAACGAGCGCGGCCGGAGGCCGCACCCCCCACGCGCCCCTGCGTGGGCAAAAACTTCGCGGACTTTGCGGACGTTGAAAGGTTGAAAAGTTGAAAGGTTGAAAAGCGGAAGGGACAAAAGGACCTGCGGCGCGGCCGGAGCCGCGGAGCCTCAAAGATTGTTTTTAGCCACAAAGAACACAGCGTTCACAAAGGCTTTGTGTTCCTTTGTGTTCTCTGTGGCTTCAAAATTAATATTGGCTGGTCCCGCCAGTCCCGCCGGTCCTGGAAGTGGCTGCGGCGCGGCCGCAGCCAGTCTAGCGGGACGGCATGCGCTGCGAATTCGTCCAATTGCGGACGGTTTCGCCGACGCGCTTCCGGAAGACGCGGCGGAAGTCGGCGACCGAGGCGTAGCCGCAGGCCGACGCCACGGCGTCGGCCCGGCGTCCCTCGACGAGCATCGACATGGCGCGTTCCAGCCGGACGGCATGGATTTCGTCCAGGATCGTCCTTCCGTCGATGCGCTTGAAGAGGCGGAACGCGGGGGCGCGGCTCAGACACATCGCGCGAACGACGTCCGGCGGCCCGAACCCTTCGTCGCACGCGTGGAGGCGGATGGTTTCGAGAGCCCGCGCCACGCGGTCGTCGAGGACGACGCGCGAGGAGGCGCGCCGGACGATGCGCGCCGCCGGCACCGTGCGCGAAGCGGGCGCGCGGCGCGGGTTGTCCATCCATTCCGAGAGCATCTGAGCCGCCGCGACACCCTCGGAGTAGATGTCCTGCACGACGCTGCTGAGCGTTGGGGTGGAGTTCTCGCAGATGTATTCGGTGTCGTCCACGCCCACGATGGCAACGTCGTTCGGGACGCGGAGTCCCAACGCCGCGCATTCGCCGGCAATGCGTTCGGCGGCGAGGTCGTTTGCGGCGAAGATGCCGCATGGCTTCGGGAGCGCGGCGAGCCATCCGGCGGCCGTGGCGGATCCGCCCCGGCCCCGCGCCGCGTTCCTCCGTTTCGGCTCCGCGGCCGCGGAAACGGCGGGAGCGGCATGGAAGCGCTTTCCGGCAAGCATAATCAGGCGCTTGAACTCGGCTCCGCGCTCGACGTCCCATTTCTCCTCTCCGGCGTAGGGGACAAACGCGAAGTCGGCGCGGTCGGTGAGCAGGAGTTCCCGCGTCGCCAGCGCGGCGATGGACACGGAATCGCCCGACACGCAGACGCAACGCTCCTTCTCCGCCTCCGAGCTTTCGATGAAGACGCATTTGGCGCGCGCGCCCAGCGTCTTGCGCACGTCGTCCGGGGAGAGTGTCCGGCTCCAGAGGATCAGGCCGTCCGGGCGCACGACCGAGCAGAGGTCGGCGAAGGAGCTGACGGTTTGCGGCGACCGGCTGATCAGGAATTCGCCCCGGTCGTTGCGAATGCCGTCGATGGAGATGAAACGCCAGCGGTAGGCATCGGCGACGGAGCGGATGCCGGCCAGCGCCTCCTGCGCGATCGGCGCCCCGGACGGTAGCACCGTCAACACCGTCTTGCGTCCGCCTTTCACCGTCCGGCCTCCATCCACTTGGCGGTATCGGTTTCGTCCGCGGGAGCGGTTGCGGCGAGGATGCACCGGACGACCTCCCCATCGGCGCGGTAGAGCGCGAACGAGGCTGCCGCTCCTTCCGCGCCGGCCGTGATGCGCAGGGCGCACCGCCTTGCGGCGCAGGGCTCTGGCAGGACGCGGATGCGCTTGGCGCCGATCGAGCGTCCGCGCAGGAGCGGCCTGCCGTCCGCCAGCAGCTCCCAGCCGTCCACGCGCTCGCCGTGCGCGACGTCCTCGCGCATGACGACGACGTTGAACGGCTCGGAGACCGGAGTTTCCGGCGCCGCCGAGGCGGCGGACGCTACCTCGCGGGCGAAAAGCTCCCTGCGGAGCATCGCGAAGTGGCGGAGCGCCGCCGCGTCCTCCTCATCGAGGACGCCATCCGCGTTCGGCGCGATGCCGATGTTCATCATGCCGCCGTTGCCTACGGAGCCCAGGTAGATCTTCGCCAGCGTTTCGCCGCTTTTCGCGGTGCCGCACTCGCCTTCGTGCCAGAACCAGCCACGCCGCAGCGGAAAGTCTGCCTCGGCCACGCGGAAGAATGCACCGTCCGGAGTCCCCGCGTTGCGCTGCGCCACATAGTCCGGGTTGCCGAATGCGCCATCCGCGAATCCGCCGGTCGAAACGACGGTGGCGCGGGAGTCCGGGTCGAGAAAGCCCATTTCGTTTCCTGGCCAGCGCAGGTCGGAATCGTCGCTCTCGCCCGAGAAGATCGTCGCACCCGGCTGCATCCGCCGCACGAAGTCGAATACCTCGTCGAAGCGGTAGTAGCCCGGACCGATCCTGCGGCGCTCGCGAGCCCCGCCGTAGTGTCCGTCGCCGCCGTTCGCGCCGTCGAACCACATCTCGAAGACGTCGCCGTAGCGGCCGTCGAGCAGTTCCCGGAGCTGCGCGTGGTAGGTTTCCACGTATTTCGGCGTGCCGTAGTCGGCGCTGTTGCGGTCCCAAGGCGAGCAATAGACTCCGAACTTCAGCCCCGCGCGCCGGCAGGCGTCCGACATGGCCCCCACGTAGTCGCGGCATTCGGCGCCCGACGTCCGGCAGCGGAAAGGCGACGCGGCGATGCAGTAGTCCGTCGTCCTCGTCGGCCAGAGGCAGAAGCCGTCGTGGTGCTTGGCAACCACGACGAGGCCGCACAGTCCGCCGTCGCGGCAGGCGCGCACGATTTGGTCGGCGTCGAAGCGCGCAGGCGCGAGAAGCGCCGGATCGGCGTCGCCGTAGCCCCATTCGCGATCCGTGTAGGTGTTGAGTCCCCAGTGGACGATGCCGTAAACGTCCTCGCCGGCCGCGATGCGCGCGGCCATCGCGGGACGCGACGCGGGGCGGCTTTGCCTGTTTTCAGCCACGTTTGCCATGATTGTCCAAAGATTGTTTCCGAATTTCGAAATGGCGCTCCGCCGGGCGCGCGGCCTCGGCGAGCGCGGCCCGGTCGGACTCCATGGAGGCCGCGATCTCCGCGCGGCGCGGCCAGTTCTTCAGGTAGCCGCGATACTTTTGCACATCGTAGGAGTCTTCGGCGGTGCCTGCGGCGAGTAAGCGCTCGATCAGGGTTTCGAAGGTGCCGGGCGCGTCGGGGTCCAGCCCGTAGTGCCGCCGCGCCCAGCGCCGCGAGGTCGCAAGATCGCGGAGCGTCCGCTCGCCGCCCCAGATTCGGCGGCAGATGTCTGCCGCCTCCTCCGCCTGGCGGCGCTGCGGGGTCCGCGCGACGGAGGCGAGGTCGATTCCAGCCGCCAGCTCGCCGACCGGCCATGCGCCGACTTCGACGCCGTCGATGCGGACGGCGTATTCCCGCCCCGGCTCAAGGTTCGCGACGCGCAGGATTTCGCGGTTGAAGTCGCGCCCGAACGGCACGAAAGGCAGCGCGAGGCCCATCTCCGCAGTCATCGGGAACGGGAGAGCCTTCTCCGTGCAGGAGAAGGACAGCGCGTCCGCGCCGGCCGCGTCGCGGACGATTTCGTCAACCGCGCCCGCTTCGCCGAATGCCTTCAGGATTTCGTGGAGGATGACAACGTGACCGGCCGGCCCGGGGTGGACCCGGTCGAACGGCGCGCCGGGCGCGCGGCGCAGGATGCTCGCCTCGGGGTCGGAAGACTGCATGGCGGCATTGACGGCGAGGAGCGCCGCATGCAAATCGACGCACCTCGCACCCTCGCGCGCCGCACGGGCGCGGATGCGGCGCGCGAGCTCCGCCAGTCCGTCGTCGCATACGAGCGGGGACGGCGCGCCGCCGTCGATGCAGGTCTGGTCGTAGGGCGTCGGCGTGAAATAGACGATTTCGGGATTTCCGGCCTCGGCGCGGATGCGGCGCGCGAGCTCGTCCATCCGGCTGTCGAACGCCGCGAGCGCGGCGGCGCGCCGCTCCGCCAGCGCCGGCGTGTCGCCGACGCGCGGCCAGGCGTAGCGATCGACGTCGTTCATTCCGAACATGACCGTGACGACCGTGGGCTTCTTCGCCGCGACGTCGTCCGCAACGCTCCACAGACCCTGCTCAAGCGAAGCCCCCGACCACCCGGAATTGGAGAACCGGACATCGAGGTCCGGATGGCGCGTCGCGAAGAAGAGTTCGAGATACTCGCCGTAGAATCCGCCGTGCGTGATCGAGTCGCCGAACAGCACGACCCTGTCGCCGTTTTTGAGGAAACGCCGGTTCATCGGACGGCCTTTTGGCTACCTGCGCGGGGCGTCTGCACGACGGCGACGCCATCGGGGGCCTCGCAGACATATTCCACCTTGCCGTCAACGCGGCGCCAGCCGGCGCGAATCTCGCCGAACGGCGTCTTGTGCGTCGCGACAAACGAATCGACGCCTTCGAGGACATGCGGGCGGAATGCGACTTTCCTGAAGCCGGATTCGAGCGGGACGATTCCGGCGGCGAATTCGTAGGCCCATGCGGAGAGGTCGCCGAACATGATGTGGTTGAGCGAGGAGACGCTGTCCCACGCCTCGTGGAGCGTTCCGTGACCCGACGCGAGCCAGTGCGCCCAGCCGGGGACTTCCGGTTGGACGAACATTCTGAATGCGTCGTCCGCGTAGCCGTGCGCGGCGAGGGCGCGCGGCACCCACTTGGCGCCGAGGATGCCGAAGTTCGCCTTGTGGCCTCCGGCGCGCACCGTTTCGGCTAGGCGCGCGGCGACGCGGGCCTCCTCCCCGTCCGCGCAAAGCCCCTCGAAGTAGAGCGGCGCGGCGAGCTCCGTGAGCCGGCCGTCGGCGTAAAGGCCGTCGCCCCTGTGGAAGGCCGCGTTGAAGGCGGCACGGATGCGCGCGGCGCCGGCGGCGCATTCAGCCGCGAAGGACTTCTCGCCGAAACGCTCCGCCCAGAAGGCAAGGCGGCGGTGGAACGCATAAACGTAGGCGCTGTCGGTGAGGCGCGTCGGCGTTCCCCGGCGGTCTTCCCACCAGCGGCACCAGTCGCCAAGGCCGTAGTCGAAGAGCCCGGCGTCGTCCGCCTTTTCCGAGAGGAAGGCGAGATAGCGCTTCATGGCTCCGTATGCCTCGCGCGCCGAGGCGTCGTCGCCGTAGAACCGGAAAATCTGCCACGGGATCTCGAAGAGGATCGCGTCCCAGGCGGGGCCGGACCCCCAGAAGAAGCCGAACTTCGGCGTACATGGCACGATGCACGGCACCGCCCCGTTCGGGCGCTGCGCGTCGAGGAGCATGCGCAGAAAATGGACGTAGGAGTCCTTCGCGTCGAAGTTCCACAGCCCCGTCTCCATCGCGAGCTGCGCGTCGCCGGTCCAGCCGTTCTTCTCGCGGTGCGGGCAGTCCGTGGGGATTCCGACGAAATTGGAGAGGTAGCTGCGCTCCGTCGCGGCCTGGAGCGCCGCGAACGTGGCGTCGGACGTTTCCAGCGACCCGGCGCGCCCGAACGCGCTGTGGACGAACCGCGCGCGGATGGACGCGAGGCGCACGTCGCCGTCCAGGGCGACCTTGGCGTAGCGGAAGCCGTGGTAGATGAAGCGCGGATGCCACGATTCGCCGCCGGGGCGGCCGGCAAGCGTGTATTCGTCGTGCTGGACGGGGCGCTTCTCGCCGCGTCCGGAGGTATGCTGCCGGACATGCCCGAGCAGCCCGTTGCGGTTCGTCAGCTCCTCGTCGTAGTCGATGCGCACCCTCGCGCCGGGCGCGCCCTCCACCTCGATTTCGCACCATCCGGCGATGTTCGCGCCGAAGTCGTAAACGTTCTCGCCCCATTCGTTGACGAGGACGCGCACCGGCTCAAAGGCCTCGAACTCGCGGCACGGCACGGCGTCCTCGGGCGAGACGACGCCCCACGGCGCATATTTCTCGACCTTGGCGGGACGCTCGTTCGGGCGCGCGCCCTCCTGGCGCGCGTCGAACCACTCACCGTTGCGCAGCGCATTGAAGACGACCGGCGAATCGAAGGCGCGCCACGAGCCATCCGTGACGAAGAGCGTCCGGCCGTCGCACGTCAGTTCGCCGCGCACCATCGGCGCGGACGTCCACGGCGCGTCCTCGAAGCCCCAGGCGGATTTGGTGAAGGGGTTCTGCCAGCCGTTGCCGAGCAGCACCTCGACCTCGTTGCGACCCGCCTTCAGGAGCGCCGCCACGTCGAAGGAGAGCGACGAGACGCGCCGGTCGGGCTGGGTCACGACGGGGCAAAGCACGTCGCGCCCGGCCTTCGCGCCGTTCACGCGCACCTCGCACCAGCCCGCGACGGCGAGCGTCAGCACGGCCGTCCGCGGCCGCGCCGCGAGCTCGAACGCCCGGAAAAGCACCGGCGCGGGCTTCTCCGGCGCCAGCGTGTCGCCCGAAATCCACCGCGGAACGGGCCGCGCCGCGCGCGGCGGCGCCTTTGAAGACGATGCTGTCGAATCGGTTTTCATGGGCAAAATGCTACCTCATCATCCAAAGAAATCAAGGCCATTGGGGAACTTATTGAACTTTCGTTAGGGAATTTGTTGGATTTACAATAGCACCTAAATCAAAAAATCGCAAATAGGTGCTCATTTTCCAATCCTCAAAAACAGCACCTAAATCGAAAAAACGCAAATAGGTGCTCATTTTACCGGCTGGCACAGATCGAGCAGGTCGGAGAGGCGGGCGGTGGCGAGGCATTCCACGGTGTCGGCGGCGCCGTAGTAGATTTTGACGGTTCCGTCGGGTTCGGGGACCATGCTGCCGGGGAAGAGGACGCTGCCGCGGAAGCCCTCCAGCTCGTAGGGCGCCTCCGGCTCCAGCAGCGCCTCGGCGTGCATGCCGACGATCTCCGAGGGGTCGTCAAGGTCGAGCAGCATGAGCCCCATGCCGTATTTGCTGTGCCACTCCTTGTAGGGCGTCTCCCACGAGTAGAGCGGCTTCTCCACCTCCGTCACGGTGTGGAAGAGCGTGAGCCAGCCCCTTTCCGTGCGCACGGGCGGCGCGCCGGGGCCGATCTTGCTGTTGCAGAAGGAGAGCGTCCTGCGGTCGAGGAGCCGCCGGTGCTCGCCCCAGAAGCGCAGGTCGGGCGACTTGGAGATCCAGATGTCGCCGGCATCCCCCGCGAAGGGCCGCTCCAGACGGTAGTAGAAGCCTCCGATCCGCTCTGGGAAGAGCAGGACGTTGCGGTTGTTCGGAAGCGTCGCCGTCACGGGCTCCAGCGTCCTGAAGTCGCGGGTCTTCACCAGTCCGCAGCGGTTGTCGCCGGCGCAGGTGTTCACCGCGAAGGTGAAGTAGATTTCGTCGTCGATCACCGTCATGCGCGGGTCGTAGGCGTGTGCGACCTTTTCGCCCATGATCTCCGACGCCCTCTCCGCCTCCAGAATCGGGCGCGGCTCCGGCTTCCAGCGGACGCCGTCGTCGCTGAACGCGAGGCCGATGCGGCACGAGGGCGCGTGGAGCTCGCCCTTGCCGGCCGCCCAGTCGTCGAACATCTTCTTCGTGTAGTCGTAGTCGTCGCGGAAGAGCATGACGTAGCGGCCGTGGTATTTGACGACCCCGGCGTTGAAGACGAGATTCGCCTCGTAGGGGATGTCCTTAGCGGACAGGATGGGGTTGCCAGGATGGCGTGTGAGAGGTGAGTTTTTCATGGTTGTTCCTTGCGTTCGACTTCTATGTCGAAAAAAAACGAATTGACAATCTCCGGAAGCATGCTATAATCGGTACCGTTTTTAGAACCAAATTGAGAACCAACGGAGCATGACATGCTAGCAACAGTTCCAGCACAGACCATAAAGCGCCGCGGAATAAGCGCGTTGAACCAGCAATTGAAGGATGGCCCCGTCTGGATCATCAGCAACAACACGCCAAAATACGTAGTCCTCTCCGCCGACGAATTTCGGCGGATGCGGCACGAGGCGTTTGTCGAGGAATGCCTCCAGTCCGAAGCGGAATACCGCGCCGGACTCGCGAAACGGACGACCCCGGAAGAGCTGATGAAAATATTCGACGAGGCTGTTGATGGCCATGGCGAAGAGGAATAATGGGGGCGGACGTGGATTCCCTTCCATACACACTTGTCAATACAAGGCCATTTGAGCGGGCCTATCGCCGATTTGCGCGGAAGCACCCGGAGCTTCGCTCGGCTGTCAGTAAAACTTTTGACGCGCTTGCAAACAATCCTTTCGCCCCGTCCCTCCGGCTTCATGCGCTGACGGGAACCCTTGCGGGCAAGCAGGCGGTAAGCGTCAACTACGCCTACCGCATTGTCCTTTGCGTTGAAGTGTCTGATCGCGAAATTATCCTTCATAACATCGGCACCCACGACGAGGTTTACGAGTAGCCGTCAAAGATACTACTTCAACGGCCTGCACAGGTCAGGAAGGTCGTCGCGGAAGAGCATGACGTAGCGTCCGCCATGCTTCACCACCCCGGCGTTGAAGACGAGATCCGCCTCGTAGGGGATGTCCTTGGCGGACAGGATCGGGTTGCCAGGATGGCGCGTGAGGGGGGAGTTTTTCATGGTGCGGAGGTTCCTTCCACGTTGTTTTCGGGAACGATGCGAAACAGCCGGGCGTCGCCGGCCTTGAGAGAAACCGGGAGAACCGGTCCTTGGCCGACCTTTTCGCCAGTCATGGCGTCAACGATGTCGCCCGCTTCGCCGAAATCGATCGTCACCTCGCCGTCCTCCAGCGCATTCACCGACACGAATCCGGCGTCGGCATGCACGGCGGCATTTCCGCTCTTGAGATAGAGATGCACGCCGGCAGCCTCTGCGGCGCGGCGTATGATGCCAGCCGTCAGTTCGGGCGTTGCGCAGAAGACATCCATGCCCGCGCCGGACGGACGCGCGACGACGGACGGCGAACCATCGGGGAATCGGGCCCAGACTTCGTCCCCTTCCTCTTCCGGCGAAAACAGGGGACGGATCGGGTCGTCGGGCTTGTCGATGCGCCTCACGCCGAAGCCCGTCGCTTCCTCGATGCCGCGCTCGTCCGCGCCGCGTTCCGAAAGATAGCCGGGCGCGTAGCACCAGACGCGGACGCGCTCCGGGTGTTCGCGCCGGTCTTCCGCAATCGCCGCGCGGTCGGCGTCCGTCAGGTAGTTCGCCGAAAGGAATATCTGGACTTTTGCCTCTGGAGGATTCGCCACGACATCCTCCAGGAGATACTGCCCGTATTTCACGCCCGCCTTGTCGAACTCGGCGCGCGAGGCGTAGATGAGCGGACGGGTCGCGGCGCGCGACTCCGCAGAAAAATGGAGCTGGCTCCGTTCGCCGACAATGGCAGCCATGTCGGGCGTGTAGGGGCGCGGGCGCGCCAGGAGCGCAAGTTCGGACGGCCAGAGCCGTCGCTGGACTTCCCACAGCGCGGGGTCGTCGTGCCATCCGTGCTGGTACAAATCCATCCACCAGCTGCCCAGTCCGCGTATCGCCTCCTGCGCCGTGTTGCGCAGCATGACCTTGCGCATGTTCTCGCAAGTCGTGAGAGTCCCCTCGTGGTTGGTTAGGATGTGGCGGCGCGGGTCGAGGTGTGTGCGCGTGTCATCTTCGTTGAGCCAGAGGATGCCGTGGCGGGCAATCGTCTCGGCTGCGCTCATCACGGGGGCGAAGCCGTCGGGATAGCGGCGGTTGAAGTATCCGATCGGGCCGCAGAGGATGTCGATCGCGCCCGGCGCCTTTTCAAGCAGGCGCATGAGTCCGTAGTGGCCGGACGCCGCAGGCCCGTTCGGAAGCGCGTTGAACTCATAAGCGTAGCCGTAGAACATCACGACGAGCTTCCTGTCGCCGGAAGCCTCGCGGCAGGCGAGAGCCATCTCCGCCACGAAATCGGACATTTCCTCCTGCAGAAAGCTGTTGAAGAGGATGACGCGGCGGCGTTTCACGGGGTCGAGAAGAACCGAACCATCGTCTTTCGCCTTCCGTTCCTCGGGCGTCGGCACTTCTGCCGACGCCGCGTCCGGCTCGCCGCGCTCTGCAAGCCATGCCCGCCACGCCGCGAGCGTGTGGGGGTCGTAGCCACTGAGCCGGGTCCAGGTCTTGTCATAGAACCACTCTCCGCTATTCTGCCCGCTTGGATGGATGCCGGCATAGTGGCGGGGGAAGGTTTCGCGGAAGTGGCGGACGGCGCGCTTGAGATATGCGCAGACGGCCTCGCGGTAGGGGCGGCACGACGGCGACGCCATCCGCGGCCCCTTCACGTTCGCGTCGTCCTCGAATTTCATGCACCAGTCGGGGTTGCTTGCCAGAACCACATCCGGGGCATTGACGATGAGGCGCAGGACGAACTTTCCGTTCGGATGCGCCGCAATGGCGCGACGCACCTGCTCGTCGGCGATGGACCAGTCGTCTGGCCCGTCGAATGCCGTCCAGCGTTCGCGTTCCCGCGCCTTGTCGAGAAAACTGTGCGCAATGCCGATTTCCACGAGCTCCACTCCGGCGTCGGCCGCGGTGCGGAGCGTCGCCATGTTCATGTCCTGCTCGCGCGAGACGATCTGCTCCTCGCCCCCTCCGGCGAGTTCGCACCACGCTTCGGCGCGGATGGAATACTCCACGTCGCCCCTCGCCTGGAATAGCAGGTGATACGTCTCGCCTTTTTCGAGCGGAAACCGTTTGCTTCGCAGCTGGAAGCGCGGACCTTTTGCCCTGAAGTCCGCCACAAGCGCCCCGCCGGAAAAAACGACATTCGTCGCCCCGGCGGCGGGCGTGACGCTCCAGACGCCGGAAAACGCGGACTCGTCGGCGAACGTCCCTGCTGGGATCATGTCCGTGCCGGACGAATCGACCACGCGCACATCCCTCATCTCCGTGACTGCGGGCATCTCGCCGAAGTCGATCCAGAACCACGCGCCCTTCATGTCTCGTTTCGGGACCACCTCGATGTCGAAGTTCCGCCAGTCGGTTCCGAGCTCCGACCTTGCGCGGCGGTGATACCCCCAGTAGAAATAGAAGCGCGGTGGGACGGGTTTCCCGTCCACATGGATCTGCGGTCCCGCCGCGGTCAGCCGGACGCGCACTTCAAGCTCGCGCGTGCCCGCGAAGCACGTCGCCGCCAGGACGACAAGCGGAAGAATCCTAATCATGATTTCAGTGTGCCGCATTTTCAAATTCCTTCACATGCCTTTCCACGCACCGCGAGACTACTAAGAGCGGCGCGGTCTTTGCATCCATCGACCCAGATGGAGACTTCACCGTGCGGCGGCTCGTATGCGCCGTCGCGTCCGTATCCGCCGAAGAGCCGCCGGTCGAACGGCAGCGTCACGCGCCGCGTCTCCCCCGGCTTGAGAGAAACGCGCTTGAACGCGAGGAGCTCGCGATGCGGACGCTGGCGTCCGGATCCCCTGACGGAGAAATAGAGCCTGACGATTTCGTCGCCGTCGCGCGAACCCGTGTTCGTCACCGAGACCGAGGCCTCGTCCGCGGCGGAGACCTCAAGGCCGGAATATGCGAACGTCGTATAGGAAAGTCCATAGCCGAACGGATACGCCGCGTCTCCGGGTCCGTCTAGGTAGCGTGGACGATTCGCCGCGTATCCGCCGGAATGGACGGGCAACTGCCCGACGGAATGCGGAATCGAAACCGGCAGGCGTCCGGACGGGTTCACCTCTCCGTAAAGCGCCTCGGCGACGGCCTGTCCGCCCATCGCCCCAGGATACCATGCGAGCAGAACCGCGTCTGCCTTCGCCGCGATCTCGTCCACGACAAGCGGACGCCCCTGTATCAGAACGACGACGAGTTTCTTCGCCTTGGCGCGGACGGCGCGGAAAAGTTCCTCCTGCACTCCGGAATAGCCGAGCGTGGAACGGTCCGTGCCCTCACCGGAATCCTTGTCGTTCTCCTCATCTTCCTTGCCGGTGACTATTGTCGCGCCGCCAAGCGCGTCAGACTGCGTGACGCCCGCATACGGCGAGGAACTTCCGCCAAGCACAAGCACAGTCACGTCCGCCCCGGACGCGATGAGCTCCGCCTCGGCGAAGCCGTCGGTCTTCTTCGACCTGATGCCGCATCCCTTCGCATACGCCACGCGGGAGGCGAACACCTTGACGCCGTCCAGCACGGTCACGACGTCGACGCGGCGCTGCGGCGCAGTATAGTCGCCGAGCTGGTTCATGATCTTGTCGTCCGCGTTGGGGCCTATCACTGCCACCGAAAGGCCTCTCTCCAGCGGTAGCGCGTCGCGGTTCTCTATTAGCACGAGCGACTTGCGCGAGGCTTCGAGCGCGAGCGCCTTGTCCGCCGCGCGGTCTGGGGCGTCGCCTCTGGCGTACGGATGCTCGAAGAGCCCCATGTCGAACTTGAGCTTCAGAATCCGTCCGACGGCACTGTCGATGTCATCCATCGAGACAAGCCCCGCGTCAAACGCGCCGCGCATAACGGAACCGCATTCGACCACGGTCTTCGATCCGCTTTCGCCGTCGCAGCCCGCCTTGAGTGCCAGTGCCGCCGCCTGCGGCATGGAGGCGGCGATGCCGCGACTGTTCAGCAGCTGGATCGCCCCGCCGTCGGCCGTCACGAAGCCGTCGAACCCAAGCTGTCCGCGAAGAACGTCCGTAAGAAGAAAGCGCGACCCGGTGCACGGCTCGCCGTCAATGTCGTGGTACGTGCACATCAGATGGCGAGCGCCGGCGGAAATGCAGCGCCGGAACGGACGCAGCTGCTCGTTGAAGAGTTCCCGCGTCCCGAAATGCGCGCTCGCCGTGTTGTGTCCGCCCTCGGCCAGCCCGCCGCCGACATAGTGCTTGAGGCACGGCTCCACCCCGGATTCCCTGAGTCCTTCGAATTCCGCAAAGCCAAGCGCGGCGACGAGTTCGGGATCTTCGCCGAAGCATTCCTCGCATCGGCTCCAGCGGGGCTCCTGCGCGATGTCGAGAATCGGCGCGTACACGCAGTGGACACCGCGTGAACGCGCGCGCCCGATCTGTCGCCCGATGCGGCGCATCAGTTCCACGTCGAACGTCGAGCCAAGGCCGAGGCCCGTCGGATAGACAGGCTCGCCGAGCGCCATGAGTCCGTGAGGCGCTTCCTCAACGAAAAACACAGGAATTCCAAGACGGGTGTTCTCAACGGCAATGCGCTGATAGGCGTTGAAAACCTCCGCGGCCATCTCGGGCGTGACGCCGGTCTGCCAGTTGCGTCCGCTCCACCAGTCCGCGCGCAGTATTCCATAGATGGTTCCCGGACAGTTCGTCGCCATTCCGACAACGGTATCCTGGTGGATGACAATACTGTCGCCGACGCGGTCGAACGTCTGAAAGCCCCGCAACTTGCCGAGCTGCGCGCACTTCTCGCCGATCGTCATCCGCGAGAGCAGGTCCCTCACGCGAACTTCCGTCGGCAGAGACGGATTGCGATACGCCGGTTTCGACGGATCGGACGGTCTGCCCTTCTTAGTCATGGTTTCAGTATGTCGCATTCTCAAATGCCTTCACAAGCCTTTCTGCGTCCTGCGAAACGACGAAGAGCGGCGCGGGCGTGAGCGGGACGGAGGTCGCGCCGTCGTCGCCGGGCTGCGGCGCGGCGCGCTTGTTGCCCATGAGATCGACGAAGCGCGCGTCGCCGGGAAGCTTGGCCGAAAGCGTCATGCCCTTCTTCCGCCCGAGTTCCGCCTGGCGCTCGTTCGTCCAAACCGCCGCGACGCCATGGTCTCCCTGCCGGAAGACGCAGGCGCGCCAGCCGTCGCGCTTCACGTCTCCGACGAACTTGGGCGACGGCAGAAGATGGCCGAGCGTGTTCGGCACCATGTTCCACATGAAGGGCGACATCCGCGCGTCCGCGACAAGCCGGTGCTGCCACGTGTGGCTCGTCATGACGCGCGGCCAGTACTTGAGGTCCATGATGTAAAGCCGCGCCATCGCGCCGGCCTGTAGGAACTCCCGCCAGCCGAGGTCGAGCGACGCCGGTCCGCCGTTCGGATAGTTGTCCGCCGAGACTTCGGTGTTCCAGCGCCGCATCACGAACGGCAGGTTGTTGAAGCCCTCCGAGAACAGCACGGGCGTCGTTTCGGGATAGCCGTAGTGCGCCATGCGCGAAAAAAGGAGCTGAGTGTTTTCGTCGCGGTCGCCGCTTCCCAGCACCGACTTGTCGATCGCATGGTAGGTGTGGATTGCGATGAAGTCGTAATGGAAACCGTGCTTCGCCGCGACGTCCATGAACCCGTCCATCATCTCGCGCCGTCCCGGATCGTTGTAGTTGCACGATCCGTGCGTCGGCCCGTACATCAGCTTCAGCCCCCGCTCGTCAAACGCCTTTTTGAGGCCCTTCCAGCAGGCGTATTGATATGGGAACCAGGCCTCGCACGTGGCATGGATTTCTTCAGCGTTCTTTCCCCGGATTGTCGGCATCTGGCCGTCCTCCTCGTTCCAGAGCGCCCACCAGATGTCATCCGATGCGGCGCCGAGCCCCGCCTCGTATGCCTCCTGCTCGATGAACGCGACTTGCTCCGGCACGACGTTCGTGAATGCCTTCAGTCCTTCCTTGCCGGGGCCGAAGCGGTCCGGATACTTCCGCGAGAGTTCCGATGACAGGCAGTGCAGGCTCGCCGTAATGCCGTATTTGCGCCGCAGCTTCGCCGTGGGCGCATCTTCGTCCGCAAAAAGCGAATTCAGCTCCCATGTCGTCGTCGTGTATCCCAGCGCCTTGGCGTAGCGGGCAAGCTTCTCGCCATTGGAGCTTTTCTCGTAGTAGGGGAACTGGACATAGAAGTTTGCCGTTGCATGTTTGCCGTCGAGGGGCTTGAGAATGGCAAGGCGCTGGTAGGGCGCGCGGTAGCCTTCAAACTCGCATCCAAGCACGAATACGCCCGTGCCAAGACGTTCGGCATCGAAGTCGAGCGGGAGGACCCTATCATCCGGCAATTTGAACGTGAGCGTCTTGTCGAAGACCGTTTCGCTGTAGAAGTTGCGGAGCGTCACGCGCACCGCGCCCTCCGCGCCGTCCGGACCCGAAAGCACGAGCCGCGCATTGATCGGATCTCCGAAATGAAGGAGATTGTCGGGACTTGCCGTCTCCAACCTCGCCTCGACGCATTGCGGCGTGCGCGGCGCGCCCGCCATGCCATCAACACCTCTGCGGCTCTGCGGCTCTGCGTGAGACAAATCCATACGCTCCACGCGCACACCGTCCACGACCGCCGCCGCGCCGCTTCCGTCGAGGACGATCTTGCAGTCGCCGCCGACCGAAATGAAGCCAAGCTCCGCGAAATGCCACTCGTCGTCCGGGAGCGTCAGAGTCATCTGCGCCTCCCCGCCCTGCAAGTTGCGGACGATGCCAAGACTCGCCGCGTTTTCCGCACGGAACGCGATCTTCGCCTCGCCCGTCTCCCCCGCGGCGCGCTTGACCCATGCGGAGAGGACGTGCGGCGCGCCCGGCTCGACCGACATCGGGGTGGACTGGATGGCCTCGTATTTGTCGCGCGGCGCGCTTCTCCTCATGCGCAGGGCCTTGTCGCCGACTTTCGCCTCGTCGGTGAGGGTTTCCAGCGGCTCGCCGGTGGCGTCCACCAGGAACCACGGCTCGCCATTCCACCAGTAGTTCCAGCCGGTGAGGCCCTGCTCGAAACTGCCGTTGGAGAGGAGGTTGCCAGTCTGATCGGCCGGAACGTCGAGCGCATCCTCCGCCTGGAAGTCGATGATGCCGGAGGTGGGAGTGGGGGAATTTAGCCGTGTAGAAGAGGAGAGGTGTAGGGGGTTGGGAATTGTCGAGCCGCAGAGGTCGATCATGACGCGGCCTGACGCGGCATCCGTGCGCCAGACATACGCGGAAGACCCTTCCGCCCGCGCCGTTCCATCCGGAAACGCAATCTCCACGCGATCCGTCTCGCGGTCGCGGTTCATGTAGATTCGCGTATCGTTTTCCACGCCGTGTTGCCCCTGCGTCGATTTGCCGCAGAGATGAAGGCGGAATTCAACGGGGACGCCTTCTGCCTTCCACTCCAGCGCCAACTTTCCGTCGCTGGCCTTCGCAATCGAATAGCGCGCGACGGCATTTGTCGTGCCATCCGTCTTCACCGGCCTCGACCATTCGGCTCCGCCTGCCTTCGCATCTACGGTCAGATTCGCATTCCTGAAAACGTCGCGTTCGACGTCATACTGGCTGGCGCCATCGGGAAAACGGATTTCCATCCACGCGAGGAGTTCGCGGCCGAAAGGCTCAGGGGCCGTGGCGGACGGACTGTCCGCATCGGCGTCGGAACGGTAGAACAGGATCTTTCCGAAACCGGTCCGCCCGTGGTGGCAGATGCGCCAGTCGTAGCCGTTCACGACGACGATCTTGTCGCCGGAAACGAATTCCGCCCAATGCACAAGGCGCTGGGCGTAGTCGGGTCCCGCGCCGGAGTTTCTGGCGAAAAACGGAAAGGAGGCGAGCGTCACGGGCCGTCGCGCGACCTCGTCCGACCGCTCAAACGGCGCGCGCGACACGGGAAGCGCGGAAAGAGGCTCCTTCCCGCACCCAGCGGCGGTCAGCAGCGCAACGGCAAACGTTGGGAAAATCGGTCTAATCTGCATTTTTGTCAAAAACCCCTTGCAATTTACCTACAATTGTCGTATTGTTGAATGCGTCATTCGCCAAGGGATTCAACCATGCACGCTTCACCGTCAACCATCATGCAGTTTCGAATGGATCCGGAACTGAAACATGAAGCCGAAACTCTTTTTCGCGATTTGGGGACCTCGTTTGCCGAGGCTTTGCGCATCTTCGCCAAGCAGTGCGTCCTCACACGCTCCATGCCAATCGCCATCGCGCTGCCACGCGGCGGCGTAGCCAGCGGGACACTTGCGAAATACGCCGACCCGGCGAAGCGCAGCCTTGAAGCGGGTGCGTTCGCCCGCGCAATGGAGTCAAAGCATGCGAACGCTCGTTGACGCAAATGTTGTGCTGCGCTATCTGCTGCACGATGACGAAACGCTGCATTCCGAAGCCGAACGGGCCATAAAGGCAGGCGCCTTTCTGCTGCCGGAAGTTCTTGCGGAGGTCGTTTATGTCCTCCTTGGGGTCTATTCCGTGCCACGAGACGAACTTTCCCTGCAATTGCGACGATTTATCGACGAGATTCAATGCGATCATCCGGAAGTACTCCGAACGGCATTGGAGTTATTTGGCGCTTCAAAGCTCGACTTTGTTGATTGCCTTCTTGCCGCATACAACAGCCAGCTGGGGGACGTGGTCGTTTCCTTTGACCGCAAGTTGAACAAGACGCTCCGGCGGTGAACGCCTGCGGTTCGCCGCCGGAGTCCAGGACGCTACCGGAAGCAGATCACCGTTCCGCCGTCCTTCTCGGCCCGCAGGAACCCGGCGGGTTCGAGTGCGCAATCCGAGATGCGCAGTTCGTCGATCAGGCCGCCGTAGTTCTTCTTGCCGAAGCCGCTACCATGCTGCCCCGCAAACCGCAGGTCGAAATACCCGTCGTTTTCAAGAAGCAGTTGGCCGTCGCACGTCAGCGTTCCAACCGAATCGTGGTCAATATAGCCTGTCGCTACCATCTTGGAGGAATCCGTCGGACTGGGTTTGAACGTGAAGGCGACATGATGCCATTTTCCATTCAGAACATCCGTATTTGCTGCGGTGACGGCCTTCCAAGCACCGCTTGCGCTGAACCCGAATTCAAGCCTGTGGGCGGAATTGAACCGGATGAGGATCGACTGGTAGGATGTGGCATTGCCGTCGACGATCCTGCGCGTATAGTAGCTCAGCAGCACGGTGTCGTAGTCGGCGTCGGTCTGGCTGGACTTCATCCAGAACTCGATCGTGCCGGACGTGCGATACTGGCCGTCCCTTGAAGTGTGCAGGTAGTACGTGTCGGACGGATTGTAGTCGATGCTGCCGTAGGAAACCCATGAATGGTCGGTCGTGTCCGGGAAGGAAATCGACTTCGCGTTGTGCTTTGAGAGGAGTTCGCCGTCCACGCCGTCCCGGATGAAAGCTCCGGGGACGTCGTCGGAATAGGTCGGGGCCGTGCCTCGGTACGTGCCATTTTTAAGGGCGCCGTAATCCGAAGAGGCGTTCGCCGTCGCGTCGTCGAACGAAACATACGAAATCGTCGAACCGACCCCATACACACGATCCGTCAGGAATTCCTCCGGCTCGAGCGCCCGGAGCGTGACGCGCAGGGAGTCGATCTTGCCGT
>CAMOSH010000040.1 GCA_946624575.1 uncultured Verrucomicrobiota bacterium | reverse complement strand
AAGTAGGACTTGGCCGGAACCGACCCGCCCGGATCCGCGGAGACGCCCACGATGTTCATGAAGCCGGTGTCGCCGGACGTGGCGCGCCACGTCTGGCGCGGCGCGGACGGGACGCCGTAGAACTGCTTCGACCACGTGTCCGTCGCATAGACAAGGTAGGTATAGCCGCCCGCGAGCGCGGCCATCGTCGAAGCCGTCTCTTCGCCGGGAATCCACACGCGGTAGGAAACCGGCTTCTGGGCGATTTCCGTCCCGTCGTCCGCGAGCTGGCGCGTGGAGGAATAGGCGTCCGACTGGTAGGACGCGACGCGCAGGACGGGCGCGCCGGCGAAGAACTCCTCGCAAAGCGCATTCGTCGGCGTCGATTCGAGGTAGATCGCGTTCCACCCCTTCTTGAGCGCCATCGTCTCGGAGACATGCGCCGCGAAAGCCGCCACCGGCAACAGCAGCAAAAACGAAAATTTGGTCACTTTCATTCCACGTTTTCCTTTCAAGCTCGACTTGATTTTAGCCACAAAGTCCACAAAGGGCGCAGAGGAGTTTTTGGGATCTGGGGCATCGCCCCTGATTCTTTGTGCTCTTTGTGTTCTTTGTGGCCGTAAAACTACTTCGCCTCAACCCGGAAGAACTGGCTGGTCGCGCCCTCGGCGGGCACGACGTAGATGGTCGCCATGCCCACGTCCTCCTCGTCGGCCGACGGCATCACCTGCTCGTGCTCCGAGTCCGTCTCGGACTTCATAACCGGCTGGGTCGCCCATTCGGGATTCACGAGCGAAAGCGTCGTGGCGACGCCATAGACATGGCCGCCGACGTATTCGAAGCTGAGCGCGTGGGGGGCACCCTGCGGCGCGGCGTAGGCGGAAATCGCGAGCTTGTCAAATTCAAAAAAGGGATTCGTTCCAGCCCGGTATTCGAGGTAGTTCGAGGCGCCGTCCTGGTCGTAGTCGGCGAAGGGGTCGTAGTCGCCCTCGATCTCCTTGGCCTCCATCCACGGCGCGATCGTGTCAACGTATTCCGCCGGGACGCTGACGGTCGTCTCGTTGCCCTTGTCGTCCGTCGAAGTGTAGCTCTTCATGTTCACGAAGGCCAGGGAAACCGTCGAAACGGTGTCCGCATGGCCAACGGGGATGGGATCGACCGCGAGGGATAGCCCGGAATCCTGGACGAGAACGCAGTTGAGCGTGTCGTCCACGGCGGCCGTGGAATCGGTGGCCGTCGAGGAAAGCGGAATCTGCAGGAGGAAGTTGTAGCCGTCGGCCGTCGGATCCGCCACCGTCGTGGACGCGATGACCGAGCCGTTCGTGTTGACCGCCTGAATGGTCACCGCGGCGCTCGACGTAAGCACCTTGTTCCGCCAGTCCTTCAGCGTTCCCTTGACGAGATGCGTCCCGACCGGGAAGTTCGCCGCGCAAACCGCGAGCGGCAGCAGAAACACGGCCGGCATCATGATTTTCTTCATTCGTCTGTTCATGATCTTGTCTTTTTTTTGTTTGAAATCCGACTTGCCCGAGTCGACCGCTCGCATCGCGAAGTCGGCTGACGTCTTGAAACTCCCGTCGCACCCGATGAAGTCCGCCATTGCGCATGGCATCCCAAGCGCCACGCGCTTCGTCCAAGGGAGCAAAGCCCCAAAGGACGCGGCGAATTCTATCGCAACGTCATGTTTCGGTCAAGTCGCGCTTGCGCGCATGGGCGCCCGAGCGCGAAACCTTATCCCGCATCGCGCGCCCGCCCACCAGCGCGGACGGTTGCTGACGGTTTATGCTTTGTCGCATTTTGCCGTGTCAGTCCCGGAAAAACGTGCGGAAAGTCTCGCTCATTCCGGCGCCGCCGGCCTCGGCAGATCCGGCGTCCTCGCGGTCGCGGGACACTTCGAGCAGCAGCCGCCGGCAAAGATCGTCCATTTCGGGGCCGTAGGTGTTTTCGGCATCGCGGACAAGCGGCCAGAGCTTAGACTCGCCAAGCGCGACGTTGTCGATGCGCTTCGGGAAGCGATAGAACGGGTCCATGATTTCCGCCAGGTCGCCGTCGTAGCTGCGCGACGCGTATGCGGCGACGATCTTCTCGGGGTACGGATGCCGGCGTGTCGCGAGCTTGATCACGTTCACGTAAGGCTCGTACGCCGCAACGTCCTCGGGGCGAATCCACGTGGAGCGCAGAAAATCCTCGTAGCGCCCGCGTTCGTAGTTCGTGCGGCAGAGAAAGTTCGTGAAGTGGAAGCGCGCCGCGGCGGCGGATTGCCCGACGCGGTCGTGGCCGTGAAGATTGTCGTGGAACGTGTGGAACGGACAGTGGCGCAGACAGCCGGAATTTACCTGCATCCCCATTAGCTTGCCGTGGTCCGCGGCCCAGCCCGACATGCGCCGCACGTAGTCAAGGCTTCGTTGATTGTTGCGCCCGGCGTAGAACGTGTCGAACAGATCGGTGACGTACCCGAGCGCGTCCTCGGTCGAGATGAACATGTTGACCGACCAGCGGATTTTCACTTCCGGGAACCGCTGCCGGACGACCGTCGCAATGAACGGTGACGCCGTCGTGAGATGCTCCGGGAAAAGGCCGTCCGCGCCCATTTCCTCCAGCTTCGCCGTGACTAGGTCGGCGAGCGTCTCCGTCATGGCTATGTCGCCATAGCAGTTGGCGTTGAAAATCGCGTCCAGCTCCACGCCATTGGACCGGGCCCATTTCAGATCGGAGCGGATGCGGTCACGGCGCTCCTGCGTCCAATCGTCCATGGGACGGCTGGCCAAAACGCCCGGCCAGGCGAAAAAAACCTCCTTTATGCGCCCGAGCCACGGGGCGCAGACATCCTGAAACGGCTTGTTGTCGAACCAACCGACGGACAGCTTTCTACTCATGGAAAAACTCCTCGAAACGGCGATTTCCGCCACGGGGACCTCGAACGCAAAGAAACGACCCGGAACGAAACGGCCATTACATTAAACGACGCTCCGCCGCAAAAGGTTCGCCGGAAAGCATCGCGGAATGCGAATCGCAACCAAACGCCGCGCCCGGTGCGGCGCGAAACCAAATTGAAAGCACGGTCGGAACGGTGGCGAAATTGAAAACACGGTCGGAACGGTATCGTCTCAAAAGCGCCCGCGCGCCATGACACGGTGCGGCGCGAAACCAAATTGAAAACACGGTCGGAACGGTGGCGAAATTGAAAACACGGTCGGAACGGTATTGCTTTAGAATAGGAGCGCCCGCGCGCTCGCGCGCACCAAGAGACCACGCGTCCAGCGGCGTGGAAAATCCGCTTGCAATCGGCGGGTCGTTCTGGCAGAATCCGCTTGCGCGGACAATGCCGCCGCGGCGCATTGCGACGGCCATCCGCCAAAGGACTCTCCCACCATGGCAGAAGAACTTCAGACATTGCTGGACAGGATCCAGTCAGAGGGCGTGGAAAAGGCCAACGCCCGCGCCGCAGAAATCGTCGCGGAAGCCGAGAAGAAGGCCGCCGAAACCATCGCCCTCGCCGAGAAAAAGGCGGCCGAGACCAAAGCCGCGGCCGAGGCCGACGCGGCGACCCTCCGCGCCCGCGCCGAGCAGTCGCTCGCGCAGGCCGGGCGCGACGTCCGGCTCGCGATCTCCCAGGCCATCCAGGAAACCCTGGAACGCGTCCTTTTGCGCGACGTCTCAGCCGCCATGCGCGATCCGGCGCTTGTCGCGCGCTGCGCGGAGGAAGTGGTGAAGGCCATGCCGTCTGGGGCGGAGCTGGCGGTCGCGTCCGCGAACGCGGAAGCCGTCGCCGCGCACCTGCGCGCGTCGCTCGCCGCCGACGCAGCGGCGGGAGTGCGAGTCGCGCCGTCGGATGACGTGACGGCCGGATTCCGCGTATTCGTGCAGGACGGGCGCGTCGAACACGACTTCACGGCAGAAGCGGTCGCCGGCGCGCTCGCGCGCGGTGTCGGGCCCACGCTGGCGGCTCTCGCGTTCGGCAAATCCGGGAACTAGTCCCCATGGCGCTGGAATACTTCCTCGCGTCGCTTCCCGCGCTTTCCTTCGGCGCGCAGCCGCCGCTGGACCTCGACGCGCTCTTCGCGGCCGCCGACGGCAAAGTCCCGGCCGACGCGATTGAATGCGCCCGCTCGCTGACGGCCGGAGGCATCGGCGACGGCGGCGCGTTTGCCGCTGCATGGCGCGACTCGGAAACGCAGCTGCGCAACGCGGTTGCGCTGGCGCGAGCCGAGCGCCTGGGAAAGGATCCCGCCGACGCCCGCAAGTGGCTCCGCCGGCATTCCGGCTGGAGCGTCGAGCTCGAAACCGGAGTCACGGCCGCGTTCGCTCAGCCCGATCCGCTGGCGCGCCATCTGGCGCTTCAGCGCCTTCGCTGGGACCGCGCCGGCGCACTGGCTGGGCTGTCGCCGTTTTCCGTCGAGGCATTTCTCGCATACGCCCTGCGCCTGTCGATTCTGGTCGAATTGGCGGCAGGCGCAGACGCCGACGCCGGCCTCAGGAAACTCAACGCCGCGGCCGGGCGCGCCTGACCGGCCGCGATCGGAAATTCCGCGCCTCTCAACCTTTCGGCCTTTCAACTTTTCAACCTTTCAACTTTTCAACACATATTCCGCCATGACCACAGGAAAAATCACTGGCGTCAACGGCAACCTGATCTCCGTCGCATTCGACGGCGCCGTCGCCCTCAACGAAATCGGCTACGCAAAACTCGGCGAAACCCGCCTCATGTGCGAAATTGTCCGCATACGCGGGCGCGTCGCGGACATGCAGGTGTTCGAAGACACGTCTGGACTGGCCGCCGGGCAAGAGGTGGAGTTCACGGGACAGCTGCTTTCGATCGAACTCGGGCCCGGACTGCTGAAACAGATTTTCGACGGTCTCCAGAACCCGCTGCCGGGACTGGCCGAAAAGCACGGATTCTTCCTCAAGCGCGGGACGTCGCTGCCCGCACTCCCGCGCGACGTCAAGTGGGCGTTCACTCCGGTTGCCAAACCCGGAGACCAGGTGCGCGCCGGAGACACGCTCGGCACGGTTCCTGAAGGCGTGTTCACGCACAGGATCATGGTGCCGTTCGGGCTCAAGGGACGCCTTTCCGTGAAGGACGTCGCCCCCGCCGGCGATTACCTGGTCGAAGACGCAATCGCGACGCTCGTGGCGGAGGACGGCACCGAAACCAAGGCCACGCTGATGCAGCGCTGGCCCGTCAAGATCCCGATTTCCTGCTTCGCCGAACGCCTTCGCCCGGAAAAGACGATGGTGACGCAGATTCGTTCAATCGACACGTTCTTCCCCGTCGCACTCGGCGGCACCTACTGCATTCCGGGGCCGTTCGGCGCCGGAAAGACGGTCCTGCAGCAGACCACGTCGCGGTTCGCGCAGGTGGACGTCGTGATCTACGCGGCGTGCGGCGAACGCGCGGGCGAAGTCGTGGAAATGCTGCGCGAATTCCCGGAGCTTCCCGACCCGCGCACCGGGAAGACCCTGATGGACCGCACCATCATCATCTGCAACACCTCCTCCATGCCGGTGGCCGCCCGCGAGGCGTCCGTCTACACCGCCGCCACGCTCGCCGCGTACTACCGCCAGATGGGGCTGGACGTGCTGATGCTGGCGGACTCCACTTCGCGCTGGGCGCAGGCGCTGCGCGAACAGAGCGGGCGCCTGGAGGAAATCCCCGGCGAAGAGGCGTTCCCGGCATATCTGGAATCCGTCGTCGCCTCGTTCTACGAGCGCGCGGGGCGCGTCCGCCTGAACGACGGCACCACGGGTTCCGTCACGATCGGCGGCGCGGTGTCCCCGGCGGGCGGCAATTTCGACGAACCGGTCACGCAGGCCACCATCAAGGTCGTCGGAGCGTTCCACGGGCTGTCCCGCGCCCGTTCAGACGCGCGCCGCTACCCGGCAATCGACCCGCTCGATTCCTGGAGCAAGTACCCAGGCGTCTGCGATCCGGCTCTCGTCTCCAAGGCCCGCGGCGTCCTCCGCAAGGGCAGCGACGTCGGGCAGATGATGAAAGTCGTCGGCGAGGAGGGCACGAGCCTAGCGGATTTCGTCGTCTACCTCAAGAGCGAGCTCATCGACATGGCGTACCTACAGCAGAACTCGTTCGACGCGGTTGACGCAGCCTGCTCGGACGAGCGCCAGCGCCACGTGTTCGGCGTCCTGTGCGACGTCCTGGATGCGCCAATGGACTTTCCGTCGCGAGACGACGCGCGCGGGTTCTTCCACCAGTTGACGCAGACGATGCGCGACTGGAACGGCAGCGCCTGGAACACGGACGAATTCGCCGAGGGAGAGAAAAAAGTCCGCGCCGCAGTGGCATCCGTCGCCCCCGGCGCCGCGAAATGAAAACGCCTGCCGTGACGGCGACAGCCGCAGTTTTATGCGCGGCGGTCGCCTTGGCCGCGGCCGGCTGCGCCACGCACGGCGCGCCCGAGTCAGCCCGCGCCCGCAGGCGCTCCCCCGTTCCGTCCGTCCGCCAGAACGAACGCGGCGCCCGCGACGGCGACCACGCGCACGAGACATTCGAGGACTTGCAGGTGCGCGTCATGCCGGACGGCTCGTTCGAATACCTTGGCGACGTCTACCGCGACACGGCGGAACTGACGCGACGCGTCCGGCGCGACGCAGTTTCCGGCAAGGGCCGCAACCGGCAAATCCGCCCCGTGGTCCTCGCCGCGCGCGGCAAGGTTCCGCTTTCGCGGATGCAGGCGCTCCGGAAGCGCTTCAACGACGAGGGGTTGCCATCGGTTGCGATTCGCGCCGCGCGGGTGTCTTCGGTCACCGTGAGCCCGCCACCGGGGTGGGCACCACCGCCCCCCGCCGCACCGGCGCCATCCCCCTCCCCCGCCCTGCCATGACCGCAACCGCCGCCGCCACGCTCCCTCCATGCCTTCGCGACGGCGGTCCGGACGACGGGGAACGCCCCGAGCCCGCCGGCGCCACCGGACGATTCGCGCTGGCGCGCGAACCGGAACTTCGCGGCGTGTTCTGGGACGAGCGGCACGTGCAGTGCATCTGGGCCGACAAGCGGCTGCGCCCTCGTCTCAAGACAACGGACGGGCTGGCCGTGCACGTTCTGGAGCCTGGCCGCTGGAACGGCGGTCCCGGCCCCGATTTCCGCGCCGCAGTGCTGGAAATCGGCGGGCGGCGCGTACGCGGCGACGTCGAAGTCCACATCCGTCCGGCGGACTGGTTCGCGCACGGACACGATTCCGACCACGAATACGACGCCGTGGCGCTGCACGTGTGCTGGTTTCCGCCCGCGCCCGGAGAGCGAGTCCCTCCGGTGCCGCTGGCCGCGCTGCGCGATCCGATGCTGGCCAAACCGGGATTTTCGTTCGACCAGATCGATCCGGGCGCCTATCCCTGGCGCGTGGCGGACGCGCCGCCGCGCCCCTGCTCCGGAGCGCTGGCGGGTGTCGGCCCGGGAGAAGCGGCCGCGTGGCTCGAAGAAGCGGGGCGCCGCCGAGTCCGTCGTTTCGCGCGGGCGCTTTCCGCGCGCGCAGACGCGCTCGGCGACGAAGCGCAGGCATTTTGGGAGGCCGCAATGGCGGGACTCGGATTCCACGCCAACAGCGGCCCCATGCGCGCCCTCGCCCGCATCGTCCCGGCATCGCGTCTGGCGGCGCTGCCCGACGACGAAGCGCGCTACGCCACACTTCTCGCCGCATCCGGGATGCTGCCGGATGCCGAAACCGGCGGCGGCGGGTTCTCTCCGCGACGGGCGATGGAACTCTGGCAGGCCGCGTTTCGCGCCGGGGCGTCGTTCGACCGCGAAGGCACGCGCGGCTGGAATCTTTCCGCGCTGCGCCCTTCGAACCACCCGCGCGTCCGCCTGGCCGCGGCCGCGGCGCTTTTCGCAGACGGCGGCGGCGCGCTCCGCGCAGAACTGGAAGCCATTCCGCGCGACAATCCGAAATCGTGGGCGCGGGAGGCTGCGGCGGTCTGGATCCGGCGCGCCGCCGCGGGACGTGCGCTACTGCCTGGCCGCCGCGACGGCGCGGAGGCCGCCAATCCTCTTGGACCCGGTCGCGCTCGCGCACTGCTCGTCAATCTCGTGGTTCCGTGGATCTCGCGCGGCGACGCATCCGCCTGGTCGCTCCTTGACGCCATTCCCGGCGAAGACCTGGGCGCACCCGGCCGAGAAATGGCATTCCGCCTCTTCGGCCCCGACCACAACCCCGCGCCGCTCTACGCCGGCCGTTCGCT
This sequence comes from uncultured Verrucomicrobiota bacterium, assembly GCA_946624575.1. Lineage (GTDB taxonomy): Bacteria > Verrucomicrobiota > Kiritimatiellia > RFP12 > UBA3636 > UBA3636. The sequence continues at coordinate 16,893 of CAMOSH010000040.1, read as the reverse complement.
GCGCATTCAGGGGCTGCTCGAACTCTGGAACGGAATCTGCGCCTCATCCGGGGCCGGATGCCGCAGCTGCCCCCTGGCGGCGCGGTCGCGCAGACGCCTGGCCGAAATGGACGCCGACGCGTGACGCGGCGGCGCAAGTCTCTTCACAGCAGCAGCCATCGGCCATGAAAAGCGTTCTCGCGATGATTTCGCCGCTCAACGCGGCGCGCGTCCGCGGCATCGCACGCTTTGCGCGGGAACACGGTTGGAATCTCGTGCTGCACGACAGACTTGGCGACAAACCCCTGGCCTGGAACGGCGACGGCGCCATAGCAACGTTCCGAAACGACGAAGCGTCGGTCCGGACGCTGCTGCGCATCCGCGACCGCGGGATTCCGGTCGTGGACCTAGTGGAAACCCGACCGGAAATCGACGTGCCCCGCGTCACGTGCGACAACGTCGGCGTGGGCCGGATCGCGGCCGCCGAATTCGCCGAACGCAACTATCCGCACGTCGTTTGGTTCTCAAGCAACTGGAGCCATGTCCACGAACTCCGCTTCAAGGGACTTTCCGAAGGGGTCAAGGCGCAGCGGTGGGTCCTGTCGGAGGCGATTCCAGCGAAGCGCCGCGACGACTGGGGCGTCTACTCGCGCTGGATTGCCGAAAAGCTCGCTGCCGCGCCGAAGCCGTTCGCGGCGCTCACGTTCGAGGAATCCGACGCCGCGCGCCTGCTCGAAGCCGCGATGCGCGCCAACCTGTCCGTTCCCGACGAAGTCGCCATCCTTTCCGTGGGCAACGATCCGCTCGTATGCGAAAACCAGCCAGTGCCGCTTTCGTCCATCGACCAGAACGTCGAGCAGGCGGCCTACGAGGGCGCCGCCCTGCTGGACCGCCTCATGGACGGCGAACCTCCGCCCGAAAACACGATACTCGTGCCGCCGCGCGGCATTGCGCTGCGCCGCTCGACCGACGCCGTCGCCGCATCGGACCCGCTCGTGCGCCGCGCGCTGGACTACATCGCGTCGCACCTCGACTCCGCGTTCGGAGCCGCGCAGATTGCGGAGGCGCTCGACGCCAGTCGAAGCTCCCTGGACAAGCGCTTCACGGCCGAACTCGGGCGCTCGATCGGAGAGGAGATCCTGCGCCAGCGCCTCGCACGCGCGAAAACACTCCTCAAGGACCCGAACCGGACGATAGTCTCCATCGCCGAGGAGACGGGCTTCTGCTCGCCGTCGCATTTGAGCAACGCCTTTCGCTCCGCGATGGGAGTGCAGCCGTCGGTCTGGCGCGCTCGCGCGCCCTGATCCGAGCCCGCGCCGGACACGCGGAATTTTTCTCTTGCGTGCGCTTGCGCGAGCGGCTACAATCGCGTTCGTGCATCCGCATCCGCCACTTTCCCAGCTGTCCCTCGCCACGGACGCCCTTCAGGTCGTCCTGCTGGCGGTGCCGCTGTACTACCTCTTCAAGTTCCTGCGCCGCTCACGGGGCTACCGGGTGCTGATGGGGCTTTTCGTGACGCTCTCCGGCGCATACTTCGCCGCCAATCGGCTGCATCTGGCCGAAATCGACTGGATACTCGCGCACCTCGCCACGTGGCTGCCGCTTTTTCTCGTGGTCCTGTTCCAGCCAGAACTTCGTCGCATCTTCGCGGAAATCGGAGCCCGCTCCCAACGCCCGACACTGCGCGGCGAGAAGGCCGTGAACGTGGTCTCCCAGCTCGCCAAATCTGTGGAATCGCTGGCCGAACAGCGCATCGGCGCGATTATCGCCATAGAGCGCACCGAAAACCTCGATTCGTTCGCAATTGGCGGCCGGGCCCTGGGCGCCCCGGTCAACGCCGAGCTGCTGGACACGATTTTCTGGCCCGGCACCCCGTTGCACGACGGCGGCGTCATCATCCGCGGCGACATGATCGCCTGGGCCGGCTGCGTCTTTCCGCTCGGGGCAATGGACGATCGCCGCCGCGCCTTTGGCACCCGCCACCGCGCCGCAATCGGGCTGTCGGAGAAAACCGACGCGCTCGTGGTCGTGGTCTCCGAGGAGACCGGGCAGATGTCCGTGGCCTACAACGGCGAGCTGCTTCGCGGCGTGAACATGAATTCGCTCGTCAAGATCCTGCGTTCGTGCCTCGCGCCTGAACAGGGTCGCCGCAACACGGACCAGACAATTTCCGAAGCGCGCTCCGGAGCGAACGGCGCTTCGGGCGACGACGCCGCGACGCCGCAGCCCGACAGGGTCGCCGCAGCGATAGCCGCCGTCAAGGAGGAGTACTAGCGCGCAATGAAGACACGCCTTCTGTCTATCCCGTCGCTCGCGCTGCGGCGAATTTCGGAGTTCCTCGTCCACCGCCTCGGCGCAGACGGGGACCTGAAGGTTCTGGCGCTCCTCGTGGCGCTGCTCCTCTTCATGGAAATCACCCCGCGCGTCTACAAGTCCGCCACCTACGAGGTTCCGGTTTCCGTGGTTTCGGAAAATGCGCTGTGCATCGTCACCGGGAGCGACCCGGCATCGGCATCAGTGACGCTCTACGGCGATGCCAACGCCTTCGACGAACTGGATCCCAAGACCCTCGCCATACGGCTGCGTTCGAAAAACGAGGACTTCAAGTCGCGCGAAACGATCGCAATGGACGCCTCTTCCGTCACCGGAGCGATCGGGCGGCTGCGCGTCACTTCGGTTTCCCCGGCCGCCGCCGTCGTGTCCCTGGACCTGCTCGGAAACTGGGTCACGACGAACTTCGTCTACAAGCCGCGACTCGTCGGCGCCCCGCTGCAAAGCACCGCACAGGTGATAATGCCCGAAAACCTTGCAGTCACGGCGTTCGGCTCGATCAAGAAGCTCGAGGAATTCAGCAAGAAAGGCATCATGCTCCCGACTTCCCCGATCGACGTCGAGGGCAAGACGCAGACTTTCCAGACCATGGTGGACATAATCATCCCCGCGGATTCCGGAATCACGGCGCTCGATCCCTCGTCATTCCAGGTGACGGTCAAGTTCACTCCCGTGAAATCCCGCGGCAATCCCGGCGGCACGGCGTCGGCTCCGCAGAAGATTTCGCTCGAAGACGCCGCCGCGGCGGCCGCGGTCACGGCGGCGTCCTCCGCCGCTCCCGCCGATCCCGCATCGGACCTGTCCAGCGGCGCCGCCGCGACCGGGGATTCCACAACCTCTGGCGGCGGCGCGTCCGCCGCCCCCGCCACCGAACTGCATCCCGGCGTCCCGGCAATCGACGAACCGGTCGTCGATTTGCTGACTCCCGAGGAAAAGGCCGCGGTCTCCGTCGCGGCCACCAACCTGGCGTCCACCGCAACGGGGGACGCCGCCACTCCATGACGCGCGACCGCGCCTCCGAACACCCATGCCCGCCGACCACTACAACCCCGACATCGCGCGGCGCGACCTGAAGTACTACATCTTCGACTGGGACGACAACATCCTCCGGATGCCGACCTACATCCACCTGGAGCGCAAACTGCGCGACGGGTCGTGGGTTCCACACCTCGTCTCCACCGCGCTCTTTTCCGTGATTCGCAAGGACACCGCACAGTATCGCCCGCCGGGCGGAGTGTGGGACCGCGCGTTCGTGGAGTTCCGCGACCCCGCCACACGCACCGAAAGCAAATTCCTCGAAGACGCGCGTACCGCGATAGACCGGCTCCTTTCCGGCGACGACAAGTCCCCGCCATCGTTCAACACGTTCCGCAAGACGCTGCGCGAGGGCCGGATATTCGCCATCGTGACCGCACGCGGCCACAAGCCGGAATCCCTCCGCAAAGGCGTCGAAATGTTCATCGACCGACTGCTCTCGACCGACGAAAAGGCGGAGATGGTCTGGAATCTGCGCGGATACCTCGTGGCATACGAAGGTCCTGCGGCCAACGAGTCAATGACTGACGAGGAAGTAGTCGCGAACTACCTTTCGATGAACCGCTACCACGCCGTCACGAACCCCGATTTCCTCTCGGCGGTCCGCGCCGATCCGGCCGCGCCCGGAGCCGACAATCCGGAAACGCGCAAGCAGTTCGCAATCATGGATTTCCTCGAATGGCTCTTCAAAATGATAGAGCGCATCGGGGCCCGTCGCCCGATCAGCGTCGGCTTCTCGGACGACGATCCCGGAAACGTGGCCGCAGTGGCCGATTTCATCCGCCGCGTTCTGGCCGAGCGCTTCCCCGCCGTCAAGTTCGTCGTGTACGACACGTCCGATCCGGACGTCGAAAAAGGTCACAAGCTCGTCGTGTCCGGCCAGATGGCCCTCTTCTGAATCAATCGTGGCCCGCCAGCGCACAAGCGTCCCCGACGGCTGGACTCCGTCGCGCTCAGAACTCGTCCCGCTGTCGGACGAAGAGGCGGCTGCGTTGCGCACCCGCTTCGGCGCCGAGCGCTTCAACCGCAGGCTCTACCTCGAACACAACCGCGAAAAACGCTGCTTCGGCCTCGTGCGCTGGTGCCCGATGCGCCTGGCCGGCCCAGCCGCCTCCATCGCATTTCGCGCGACGGGTCTGTGGCGCCGCGCCCATCGCGAATTTCTCGACATCCGGCTGCGCGAGGAGACCTTCGTCATCCCGGGGCTCGACCCGGCGCTAGACGGCTTCACGATCCTCCATCTCTCCGACATCCACGCCGACATATCCCCCGACCTTCCGCCCGCCGTGCGCGCGGCGCTTGCCAGGGCCGCCGGCCGCTACGACGCCGCAGTCGTCACGGGCGACTTCAACAACTTCACAGTCCACACGGACGACACCGCCCTCTCGATTGTCGCGTCCCTGCGCGACTGCTTCACCGCCCCGGTGTTCGGCTGTCTGGGAAACCACGACTCCATACGCGACGTGCCACAGCTCGAACGCGCCGGCTATTCGATGCTCCTGAACGAATCCGCGCGCCTCCGCAGACGCGGCGCCGGCAACGGTGCCCCGACGCTGCTGCTGGCCGGGATCGACGACCCGAACATCTTTCGCACGCACGACCTCGCGGCCGCGCTGCGCGACCGCCGCACTGGCGAACCGGCCGTGCTGCTAGCCCACGGGCCGGCAATCCACGAAGAGGCGGCGGAGGCCGGCGTCTCGCTCGTTCTCTGCGGCCACGTCCACGGCGGCCAGCTCTGCTTCCCCAACGGCCGGTCAATGGCCCTGCGCCACTGGCGCTTCCCGAATCGCGTCCGCAGGGGACGCTGGACGGAGCAGGGCGGAACGCAGGGCTACACCACGACGGGCGTCGGGGCGTGCGGCGTCCCGCTTCGCCTCAACTGCCCGCCGGAAATCGTCCTGGTCACTATTCGTAGTCCGGGACGGTCATCTCCACTTTGACCTGGTAGAACTTCGCGTCGCCGTCGGCATCCGAATCCGTCCACGGTGAGGAAACACCGCTTTCCACCGGAGTCCAGGCGGCCGGCGAAAGCGATTCCGTGGCCTCGACCGTGTACACGCGGCCGGCCAGCCCGGCCGGCGCCCACTGCAACTCGGCAGTGCCGTCGCCCTTCACGATGCTAGTGATGCGGAGTCTGTCTCCGGCGTCGGTGGGATCGGTTCCGGCGATGTACTCCAGCAGATTGGAGATGCCGTCTCCGTCCGTGTCCTCAGAACCCTTGGCCAGATAGTCGTCGTCGGTCGCGAGCGCCCAGGTGTCCACCATCCAGACCTGGAAGTCGGAGCGGTCGCCCGTGGAGACGCGCACGACGTCGACCCACGCGGCATCGTCCAGCTTCGAGAGCGATTCATCCTTGGAATACTGCCACGCAAGATCGACGGACGAGCCGGCGGATATCGGCAATTCGACGATTTTCCACTCCGTCGTGCCGGAAATGCGGTTTGACTCGACTCCGTCCACGAAAAAGCGCAGATGGTCGGCCGCGGCCTCGGAGGAGACCTTCCAGGCGAACGAGATCGTGGCGTCGGAACTTGCGGAAACCGTGGTGCGGACCGTCGACGTCTGGGAGTCGGACAGCGCGCCGCTGCGGGCGGCGTGCCGGCCGTCGTAGGACTCCGTGACTTCGCCGAACCACGAGACGTCGCCCTCGCTGGTGTAGGACAGCGACGTGTTGTTCACAGCCTCGCCCACGGTTTCGAACCCGCCGCGGCCCTCGCTGTCAATCGTGAAATCGACGCCCCAAAGATTGCCGTACTGCCCGGATTCCTGAAGCGAGCCGTCCGCGTAGTTCACTACCGAGGACTGCGCGAGCGGCACATACTGGGAGTCTTCGCCGCGGCTAAGGCCGAACTCCGCCTTTGCCGAGCCGAGAGCCCCGGCCGGCAACCGCAGCGCGTAGATGCCGCGCGCGTTCGTGTCGACCGGTCCGTACGTCTCCGTCGAAGTCTCGCTTTCGATCGTCTCCACACCGTCCACCACGTTCGTGACTTCAACGGTGCGCGTAAGAGTCATCGTCACGCCGACGCCGGGGAACGGATCACCGTCCTCGTTGACGACGCGACCGGAGACGATTCCGTCATCCTGCGCCGGCCGCCCGCCCTCGTCTTCGGGAAAGATGTTGTAGACTACGCCGCGAACGACTGTGAATTCGCCAACCGAGGAGTCGATCTTGGGCAGCGCGTACCAGACGTCGTCCTGGCCGCTCCAGCCCATGTTGAGGTGGTAGTAAGGCGTGGAATCGCCGCCGGTCGAGTCCGTCACGTACCCGTAGCCGTCGCACACGATTGCGTGACCGCCGACGATTGATCCGAGGATGCCCAGAACGACCGGCTGACCGTAGTCGAGATTGGAGTTGATCAGGCGCGCGAGAACCGACCGCGACAGGCCGCCGTTGCCGTAATACGCCTTCGCGCCGGCATAGCCGAAACGCTCCGTGAGCGCCGGCGCCACCAGCGGCACGTACGACCCTGAGCCGTCAGCGCCGTACTCCATGTGCACCGACACGCCGCAGGCGTACGCAAGCGCAGCAAGCTGCGCGACGCTGCCGGCGATCGCCGCGTCGCCGCCCTCCTCGCTTCCCATCGCGGAAAAGTCGGCTGACGGGGTTTTGGCCATCTGCGACCAGTCAAACGTCCAGTCGGCGACCGACATGTCGCGCGGGAACCGCTGCGACGTCCAGGCGCCCTTCGCGGAATCGGTCACGACCAGTTCCGAAAAGGCCTCCACCGGCGAAACCGGCCACTTGAAATGGTACATCGCCTGGGCCATCGCAGTCGCAACGCAGCCGCAGACGTAGTTGTTCGGGGTGTCCTTGTTGAACACGTTGCGCGTGACGACCTTCGCGGTATCCTCGCCGTCCTCGCCCGCAACGACGTTTGTGTACGTCACTTCCGCCTGGTCCCACTTCGTGACGAGGAACGGCTCGACGCGAATGTCGTCGATGAGAGTGTCCGAATCGCGGCGGCCCGTCGCGGAAGCTTTGTCCGGGGCGATGGCGAGACTCGCCCACGCGGCGGCGGCCGCCGCCGCGTTCTGGCGCTGCTCGGCGTCGCGCGCGAGAAGCGCCGCGAGAGGACTGCGCGGATCGATGTTGCCAAGCCTACGGCGCGGCGAAAACGCAACCACCGGAGCGTGCGCGTCGTTGGCGGAAAGAATCACGCTTCCGCCGCCGTCGATGTCCGCCACCCAGGCCAGCGTCACCGACTTCTCGTTTCCGGAGGAGTCCCGCGACGTCGCCGTCACTCTGCGCATCGCGGAAACCGACGGCACCGCCCTGCCGGCGGGAAGACGCCGCGAAAGCCAGTTGCGCGCGACGTCACGCGCCATCGACTCGAGCACCGCGCCCGGCGCGGCCGACGCCACGTTGGCCGCCGCAATCGCTAAAAATCCCGCGACGGACGCGACGCCGACGTGAAAAAAACTGAAAAAAACTGACTTCTGGCGCATGGAAAGCACTCCGAACCTGGCGGAAAGACGCCGGAGGACGCGTTTTGCACCCCCGACGCGCCAAATTGTACCCGAAATGCCTTTCCGGGTAAAGCCCCCCCGAAAAAACTTAGGGAGAAAGCGCGTCCCACAGCGCCGCGGCGCGACGAGCTACCGCAGTTGCCGGATCGAGGAATCTGACACCCGGCGCCTCGGCGCGCAACAGCGGCAGCAGCAGCGGATAGTGGGTGCACCCGAGCACCACCACGTCGCACCCGGCCGCAAGCAGCGGCGCAAGGGCCCGGCGCACCACTGCACGCGATTCGGCGCAGTCGCGCGCACCGGTCTCCGCCAATTCGACGAACCCCTCCCCCACCGCCGGCACGACGCGCACGCCGGATGCGTGCCGCAGCGCCGTTTCCCGGAAAAGCCTGCCGGAAAGCGTGTGCGCCGTGGCCAGCACGCCCACGACTCCGGTGCGGGTCAGCGCCGCCGCTGGCTTGATCGCCGGCTCCATGCCCACGAACTGAATCCCGGGACGTTCGCGCCGAAGGGCGTCGAGGGCGACCGCGGACGCGCTGTTGCACGCCAGCACCACGATGCGCGCGCCAAGCGCCATAAGCGAATCCGCGATCCGGAACGCGCACCCGCGAATCTCGTCGTCCCCCCTGCCGCCGTACGGGCAATGCTCCCAGTCGGCCACGTAGAAGACGCGCGCGGCCGGACGCAGCGCGAGAAACGCCCGCGCCACGCACAGGCCGCCAATCCCGGAGTCGAAAAAGCCAATCGCCTTTTCCAAGGCATCGCGATTCCGGGCGAGGCCGGAATCCGAGACCGCGACCGAGCCGCCCTTCACAACCGCAGTCGCGCCGCCATCGACGCGAATTCGCGCGCGTCGCGCCCGATGAACTCGTTGCGAAGCGGCATCAGGTCGCGCATCGTCGCCGTGGCCAGGTCGTATTCCCCGGAGTCCGCCAGGATGCGCGCGTAGTGCAGCGCGACGCGCGGGTCGCGCTCCGGATCAAGCGCCAGCGAACGCTCGATCGCCTCTCGCGCCCCGACCTTGTCGCCGCGGGCGAGGCGCACCATCGCAAGCGTGTCCCACGCCGCGTAGAAATCCACCCCGGTCTCGAAGAGTCGCTTGATGCAGGCTTCCGATTCGTCGTATTTCCCTAGAGAAAGGGCCACCTCCGCCATGTCGTTGAGGGCAGGCACCGAATCCGGCGCCGATTCCAGCGAGCGTTTCAGGTAGTCCTCCGCCGAATCGAGCTTCCCGCTTTCAAGCGCCAGCGAGCCGAGAATGTAGTTGGCGAAGGCGTTGTTCGGCGATAGCGCGAGCAGTTCGCGCGCGTCGCGCGCGGCGGAACGCTTGTCGGCAAGCGAGAAGTCCGCGCGCAAGATCGATTCGCGCGCCGGGATCGCGTCGGCGCCGCGCGACTGCCGCAACGCGAGACGCCAGTCGGCGCGCGCGTCGGCCCAGCGCCCCTCCAGTTCGGCCAGCCGCGCGCGCGGCGCCACGGTGCGCACGTCGTCAGGCCCGGCCAGCTCCTCCAAGTCCGAAACCGCGTGCGACATGGCGTCCAGCGCCGCCGCGCGGTGTTCGTCGCCCGCCGCGCCCATCGGGGCCGACGCATGCCGCGCGAAGCTCACCGCCGCGCGCAGGGTCCGCGCCTCGATGCTCTTGGCTTCCAGCTTTTCAATCGCCATCGCCTTCGCCATCGCCGAATCGAACTGCCCAGCCGCTATGTCGATCGCGCCGGACTCGAAAAGCACCCGAGTCTCCGGGACGCCCGCAGTCGGCGCCACCGCCAGCCGCCGCCGCGCCTCCTCGTAGTCCCCGCGCATCGTAGCGATCCGGACCAGCCCGAGTATCGCCGCCACGGCACCGGGGTCTTCGGCGAGCACCGCGCGGTACTCCGCCTCGGACTTTTCCAGATCCCCGCCCTGAAGATAGACGCTTGCGAGAATCGACCTCAGCGGAGCCTGCGCGTTCGTGTCCGCCTCGCGCAGCGCCCGCCCAAGGGAATTGGCCGCCAGCGTCGGCTGCCCCGAAAGCGCCCAGGTCCAGCCGAGGTTGGCAAACGCCACCGGCGACGATACATACCCGCACGAGGCCGAAAGCGACCAGATGTTGTCGCGCTTGTCGGCGCGGCGCGCGCGCAGGTCCTCCAGCGCCTTCACCGCGTCGTCGCGCTTCTCGGGATGCAGCCCGCCGCGCACGAGCGACACCCAGTTGAGCACGGCCGAAACGTTGTCCGGATCGAATGCGCGGACGCGACCGTAGACTTCGAACGCCTCTTCCGCGCGGCCGTGGCTTTCCAGGGAGAATCCGAGATTGTTGCCGGCCAGCGACGCGTGCCTCCGGAAATAGCCCGCGAGCCAGCGCAGGCGCGGCACCGCAGTGTCTGGCACCGCGTCGAGCGCGGGGCCAAGCTCGTCGAGCATTTCGAACAGCGCGGGCGCGGGATCCGTCGACTCCAGCCGCATGTCGGCATCCTCCGGCTTGAGTCCCAGGAAACACAGCCCCGACGGCACGTCGGCCCAGCGCCCCTGGTGCCACAGATCCGGAAGAAGCGACAGCGCGACGCGCTCGGGCGCGTCGGATCGCGCCGAAATCCATTCGCGAAGCAGCGGCGCGGGCCCGATTTCGGCCACGTTGCGCAGGCGCACGTCCGGCAACGCCTCTCGGAAGCCGCTCGTGGAGCGCAACCCGCCCGGCTGGGCCAAATTCACGCAATGAACCGGAATCCCGCGCTCGCGGGCGCGTAGCAGAATGTCGGAATCGACCGCCCCGTCCGTGAAAAGCCAGTCGCGCCCCTCCAGGCCGTCAAGCAGCCTGTCAACGCATGTCGTGACGAACCGCAGGCGCCTCGGCGACGCGTCGTCGGCGTTGCGGACCGTCGCCGCGACCAGCACCAGGGCCGCCGCCCCGAACGCCGTCCACGAGCGCATCCGCGCGCGTCTGGGATCTGACGGCAGGCAGTCGAACGTCGCGCGGACGTGCAGCCAGGCCACAAGATAGCCGGCCGCCATCGAGGTCATAGCGTATGGCATGATCTGGTAGTCCCCGGGCGCGAGCTTCCACGGCGAAAAACGCAGCTCCAGCAGGACGCACGTCGTAGTGACGGCAATCGCAACGTGGAGCGCCAGCACCGCGATCCCGCCTTCGCCGTTGAGCGCCGCCCGCGAAATCAGCAGCGAGGCCACGAGCGGCAGCACCGTAAGCCCAATCAGTATCAGCCACCAGGCCTGCCCAAAGGTGGACATGACCCCGGCGACAAGCGTCCGCACCAGATGCCGAGCCACTTCTCCCGCCGTGGTCCCGGTAGAATACACCGTGACCGCCGTGGACGAAAGATGGGAGAACACCGCACCGCCCAGCACAAGCGCGAACGGAATCGCGAGCGCGGCCGCGAACGCCACGCAGTTCGGCACGTTGAGCTTGTCGCGCATCCAGAGCCGCCAGAGGGCGAAAAGAACGAATGGGACTCCCCAGGCCAGGAACGAGGAGGCCTGCGCCGCGCCGGCGCCAAGAATCGCCGCGAACACCCAGAGCCATCCAAGCGCCCCGCCGGAAGCGAAGCGCAACAGGGCCACCGCCGCCGCCAGAAGCCACGCCAGGTGGAACGCTTCGGGGCGCACCTGCGCGGCGGAACTCCAGAACGGCGCGCTCGTGGCCAGGGCAAAGGCCGCCACGAGCCCGCCGCCAAGCGACATTTCGGCGATGCGGGCGTCCGCCAGGCCATGCGTCTTTTCGTCCAGAAAATCGCGGTCCACGCAAAAAACCAGAAACTGCGCGAAAGCCAGATACAGCAGCGCCACCGCCCCGGCCGAAACCAGCGCGAAGCATACGTTGGCGAACGCCGCCGCGTGCGCGGTCGGCGCAATCGCCGACACAAGCCCGAGCAGCTTGCGCCAGACCCAGAACCGCGCCGTGAAATTCTCCTTCAGCCCCAGTCCAATGGCCAGCCAGTCGGCGCTGTCGCCAGGCATTGCCTGACTGGCCGCCGTGACGAGAAACAGGATCGCGGAAACGCAGAACACGCCAAGTGCTACTCCGCAGTCGCGGCGAAAGATCTTCGTTTGCGCTTCGCGCGCCCTTTCGGCCGCCGCCCGGTCCTGGGCTCGACGGCGTTCTGCGGTTGACGTGGCGATGTCGGATGTTGTCATGGGGGAAATCTGGGCGCTCCTGTCGCGGCAAAGTGGTTTCGGCAAACGATACCACCATGGCCCGTCGCCATGCAACCCCCGCCGCCGCATCGCAGGGCGAATGCATGAAAATTGCGGGCAGGCCGCCCAGAACACCGGCACTCGCCTCGCCATCGCGCTGGAATAGGCCTGGCCGGAAAGCCTGGAAACCAATCCTATGGATCCTAGTATCCTGAAAATCTGGACATCTGGAATCCCAGGAGCTACGTGGCGGCGCGCATGTCGCGGATCGAAAACTGCGGGGCGCCGAAGTTGTCGCGCGAGAAATGAAACACCACGTCGATCCTTTCGCCCGCGCGGAACGGCATGTCGGGCTTGCCGAAAAGGACTCCGGGCACGGGCGTTTCCTCGAACAGGACGCGCCAGTTGGTCGTCGTCCGCCCGAACTTGGTCGGGTCCCCGGCTAGCGTGAGTTTTCTCATTCCGAGCAACGGCTGCGGGTTGAGGGTCCCGAACGGGCCGAGCCGCGCCAGGTCGGCCTCCAGTTTGGCGTCGGTTTCCGACGGTGAAATCCAGGCCTCGATCCGGCTTTCGGTGCGCATGTCTAGACCCTCTTCCGCAGCGGCGCACGCCGCCGCGAAATTGGCGCGGAACTCGTCGAGCTGCGCAGTCCTGACCGTGAGTCCGGCAGCGGCGCGGTGCCCGCCGAAACTTGCCAGCTGCGCCGCGCATTTCTCCAGAAGACGCGTCAGGTCCAGGCCGGGAATCTCCGGACAGCGCGCCGAACCGCGCAACAGCCCGGGCTCGTCGTCGGCCGTGAGCACTACCGTTGGCAGATGATGCTGCGACGAAAGCCGCGAGGCCACGAGCCCGACGACGCCGGGATGCCACGCGTCGTTGTGCAGGACAATGCACGGAGCGCCGTTGTCCTCCTGTTCGCGCACCAGCGTCTCGGCATCGTGCAGCGCCGCCGCTTCCTCGGCGCGCCTGATGTCGTTGAATTCACCGAGCTTCCGCGCGCTCGGGATCGCGCTTGCCATGTCCCGGGCGGAGAGCAGGTCGAGGGCGACGCGCGGATTGCCGACGCGTCCGGCCGCGTTGATGCGGGGCACCAGCCCGAACGCCAGAGCCCCGGAATCGATGTTGCCGCGCACGCGGGCCACGTCCCCAAGCGCCCGCAACCCGACAAGCTCCGACGCGGTGGCGCGGTTGAGCCTGTCGATCCCGCACGACGCTATGACCCGGTTTTCGCCAACAAGCGGCACCAGGTCGCCAACCGTGCCGACAGCCGCCAGCACCAGCAGCGGCCGCATCGCGGCGCGCCCCTCCTCCGGCGACAGGTACCGCCTCAGCAGCTCGTGCGCGAGCTTGAACGCCACGCCCGCGCCGCACAGGTGCCGCAGAGGAACCGGCGTCCCCGGCAGACACGGATTGACCAGCGCCGAGGCGCTCTTGGGCACCTGAAGCCCAACCTCGTGGTGGTCCGTCACAACGACTTCCACCCCGGCCGCTACAGCCTTGTCGCACGCCGGCGCGTGCGAAATTCCGCAGTCCACGGTCACTATTAGGCGCGCGCCGGGATTCTCGGCCAGGCAGCGCGAAAGCGCCGCCTCGGTGAACCCGTAGCCCTCGTGTATGCGGTCCGGTATGAATATCACCGCCTTGGCGCACAGCTTCGAGAGCGCGGAGCGCAGAATCGTGGCGGCCGTCATGCCGTCGGCGTCGAAATCCCCGAACACCACGATCTCGTGCCCGAGCGCCACGTGCCGGCCGATGATTTCGGCCGCAGCGCCAATGCCGGGCAGCGATTCGGGCAGAAGACACGAGGAAAGCCGCGGATTGAGAAACGCGGAGGCGTCGGCCACGTCGGCATGCCCGCGCGCCACGAGGACGCGCGCCGCGGCCGGCGCCAGGTCGAGCGCCGCCGCGAGAGCCGCCGCCGCCGCATGGTCCGCCGGCGCGTCGTTCCACTGGCTGTGGGGCCAGCGGGATGCGCCCCCGCCGGGGGTGGACGCCGCGTTCATGACCGGGCGTCCCCGGTCGCCGCGCGCTCGAACTCCCCAAGCGGGGCAGCTCCCTCGTAGAGGGCCTTGCCCACCACGACGCCTTCGAGATTGCCCCTGCCAAGCGCGGCCAGTGCCGCGATGTCGGCAGGCGAGCCCACGCCGCCGGACGCCACAAGCGACGCGCCGCTTTCAACCAGCGCATCCGCCATCTCGGCCATCGCCCTCAGGTTCGGCCCCTTCATCATCCCGTCCGTCGCCGTGTCCGTGAATATGAACGTCCGCAGTCCGAGCGCCGCCAGCTCGCGGGCGAGATCGACCGCGAGCCGCCGCGTCGTGAGCGTCCATCCCGCCACCTGCACGAAACCGTCGCGAGCGTCGATTCCCACCGCTATGCGGTCCGGTCCGAACTTGGCCGCGACCGCAGCCGCCCACGCTGGATCCGAAGCGGCGCGGGAGCCAAGTATCGCCCGCGAAGCGCCCGCGTCCAGCGCGGTCCGCACATCCTCGTCGGTGCGCAGTCCGCCGCCCACTTCGAATGGTATCGAAAGCGCGGAGGCGAGAGCCGAAAAAACGCCGGAGTGAACGGGATGGCCGGCGAACGCGCCGTCCAGATCGACGACGTGGAGAAAGCGCGCCCCCTGCTCCTGCCAGCGCAGGGCCATGGCGACCGGATCGGCGCCGTAGACCGTTTCCTCCGCCGCCACGCCCTGCCGCAGGCGGACGCACCATCCGCCTTTGAGGTCTATCGCGGGAAAAATTTTCATGCGCCGGATTCTGCCATAATCTCCCGCTTTTGGCAAATGCGTCCGCAGACGCGCAGGCGTGCCTTTTGAACTGACGGGTCCGCAAACTTGTCTGCAAATGCGTCCGCGGACGCGCGGGCGCCCCCGTCAGAATCTGTCGTAATGCCAGTCCCGCGGCTCGTCGCCCTCGTAACGCATGTATCCGTGGAATGGACGCGGATCGCCATCGAACACAAGCGGCAGAAAAAGCCGGTCTCCCTTCCACATGGGCAGATCGGCGAGCGCTTCGACTGGATGCCACGAAAGCGTCCCCTCGTCGTTGTCGGCAAATGGCTCGCCGCGAAAGGAATCAACCACAAACACGAATCCAAGCCATTCTTCCTTGTTCGGCCCGAAATCCGACCAGCACACCGTCCCGCGAAGCCGCATCGAAACAACTTCAAGTCCGGTCTCCTCGCGGATTTCGCGCGTCATGCACTCGCCAACCCCCTCGCCGCGCTCGAGATGGCCGCCGACACCGTTGTACTTGCCGAGATTTTCGTCCGTCCGCCGATAGGTCCGGTGAACGAGCAGGACGTTGCGGCGGTCCGGTGAGAGTATGTATCCGAGTGTCCCGACCACGGGACGGTGGCGCTGAGTTTCCGACATGGCGGGAATTTCGTTTTCGGCGTTGCGCGCGCGGCGCGTCAGTGTCTCGTCAGAAAAATCCGTGGCGATATCCGCTGGACAGTTTTCGCCAGGCGAGATGCTGCCAAAAGGCGTAGTGTACCTACGGCCATTGGCTACAACAAAGCATGGAGGAATTTGGACAAGGGTAGTGTCGTGGCGATTGAGGACGGGACACTATATCCGGATTTTCGCTATCGCCTTGCGCACTGCTGCCGGCGCCGCGCCCAACGTGACGCCTGGCTGATGCGCCTCGAACTCCGGCCAGAGAAGCAGAAACGAACCGGGCTTCATGACAATGCGGTGCAGCCCCTCGCGAGCGGCCTGCCGATGCCAGGATACGTCCTTCGCGTCGTTGTACCGCACTACCGTCTTCATCGCCGCCGGGTCTCCGACCCAGATTTCCTCTTCGCCGTCGATCACGAACTGGATATCGACATGGACGCGATGCAGCTCGAACTTGTCCTGGTCGAAGGCATGCGTGTCGTAAGCGTCGACGTTGACGAACACATCGTCTCCGTCAATCTCGTTGCGCCCGGCGGGCGCGGCCCCGGCACTGTCGCGCAGCCAGGCCAGAGCAGTGGCGAAACGAGGATGGAGCGCCGCCACGGGCAAAGCGCGGTCTATGGTATCGTAGATCATTTTTCTGTGTCGTTTTCGGGGTGAATGCCGATAGCGGCGCCCAAGCCGCCGCAATTTGGCGAAGAATCGGCGGTGCGGACCTCCGCCGCGGTTTCAAGAATCTTTCCGACGATCGCCGACGTGGACAGCCCGGGCACCATGTCCGCAAGCACCACGCGTCCGCCGGCCGCCTCCACCACGTCGCGACCGCTCACGTAGTGCGCCCAGTCCCTGCCCTTCACGAGAACGTCGGGAAGCACCTTCGCTATGAGATCGCGCGGCTCGTCCTCGTCGAAAACCACGACGTAATCGACGAATCGCAGGCATGCTAGGAGCTTGGCGCGGTGGAACTGGGAAACGACGGGGCGCGTCGCACCCTTTGCGCGCCGCACCGAATCGTCGGAGTTCAGGCCGATGCAGAGCGCATCCCCCTGGGCTCTGGCGAACTGCAGATATGTGACGTGCCCGGCGTGCAGTATGTCGAAGCAGCCGTTCGTGAAAACAAGGGACTTTCCGGCCGCGTGAAGACGATCGCGCTCGGCGCGCATCTCCGAAGCCGACAGGATCTTTCCTTCGAATTGGACTTGCATGGGCGCAATGCTACCACCGCGCCCGAAAAAGCGAAACACCCCGCTGGGAGGCTTGAAAGTTTTCAATTGCTGACAATTGCGAATTGTGCGCAATTGCAAAATTGTGGACAATTGCAAATTGTGAACAATCCCAACTCGCATTGTTCACAAATCGCAATCGTTCGCAATTGTCCACAAATAGCAAATCCAAATTGAAACCACGTGGGGAATGAAGAAACAGCGGGGCGGCGGACTCCAGTCCGCCGCAAAGAAAAACGGAGAAAGGAGTTTTGGACACATAATTGCAAATTGTGAACAATCCCAACTCGCATTGTTCACAAATCGCAATCGTTCGCAATTGTCCACAAA
>CAMOSH010000039.1 GCA_946624575.1 uncultured Verrucomicrobiota bacterium | reverse complement strand
AGCCCTCTACGGCTACGACCTCGTGAACGAGCCGGTGCAGCACGGGCGCGCACCGATCGACTACTGGACGCTCCAGCGCCGCGCAGCGGAGGCCATCCGCGAAATCGACCCCGTGACGCCAATCGTAGTCGAGTCCAACGACTGGGATTCTCCTGCCGCGTTCAGCTATCTTTCGCCGCTTGCGATGGACAACGTGATCTACCAGGTGCATTGCTATGTGCCGCACCCGTTCACGCACCAGGGCGTCGCGAAACGTCCACGGGAGGAAAACGGAAGGCCCATCGCCTGGCCGGATCCAGCCAAGGGGTGGGACAGGGAGTTCCTGCGGCGCAAACTCGCTCCGGTCGTCGAATTCCAGAAGCGCCACCGCTGCCGCATCTACGTGGGGGAATTCAGCGCCGCCGCGTGGGCGCAGGGGGCCGACGCCTATCTGCGCGACTGCATTTCCCTCTTCGAGGAGCTGGGCTGGGACTGGACATACCACGCCTTCCGCGAATCGCCCGTGTGGGACGTCGAAAAAGTCGGCCCGCGCATTCCGGAAATGGTCCCGGCGGCATCCGACACCCCGCGCAAGCGCGCGCTGCTCGACGGCTTCGCCGGCCGCATCGAGTGAAGAATCGGCTGCCGAGGTCGAAAGATTCCGCGATCACAGGAGCGATTTCTTGGCGGAAAGGAATTCCCAGATGCGGTCGAGGTAGGTGTAGCTTCCCGTGCCCGGAGAGGCTTGGCGCTGAAAGCAGTGGCTGCGCCGAGCCAGGGTATGGACTTCGCCCTGAATGCCCATGCGCCGGAGCTGTTCCCACGCGGCGACGGAATTCATGGCCGCCCAGCCGTCGGCGTCGCCATGCACGAAGAGCATTGGCGGCGTGTCGGGGTCGAACGAGAACTCCGGCGCAAGGCGCGCGTCAAGCGCGTTGCCGCCGCCGGAATTGGGCTTCTCCAGCCCGTCCGACATCGAGTAGGCGGGATAGATGCATATCGCCCACTGCACGGCGCAGGAGACGTTCCTGTCCAGATCGTCGATGGGCCGGTACGCCTTGTGGCGGCTGCTCGTCGCGGCCATGAGCGCGAGATGTCCGCCGGCGGAGGACCCCATGATTCCGATGCGCTCGGGATCGAGGCCCCTCTCGGCGGCGCCGGCGCGGACGAGACGGATGGCGCGCTGCACGTCCTGCCACGCCGTGACATGCTTGGCAAGCGGCGGGGCGGGGCGGGGAGTGCGATAGCGCACCGTCACGACGGTCATTCCCCTTTCGTTGAGGAATCGCCTCGCCGGGGCGACCTCGAACCCGCCGGTTCCGTTGCCGACGTAGCTGCCGCCGCTCCAGATCATCTGGATCGCGCGGGTCGTGAGATTCGTCGGGACGTGCCACTCCAGGATGGGGACGCACTGGTTCGTCTGGACGTCGGGCATCTTCCCGTCGGGCCAGATGCGCAGCGTCTCGTTCGTGGCGCGCGCGGCGTCGGAGGCGTAGCGTTCCATGAGGGGAACCTCGGGCTCCGGCGCGCCGAGGAATCCCATTTGACGCAGGAACTCGACGCCGCGGTCGAAGCCGTGCGCGCCGTGTCCCCGATCCGGGTAGAGGTGGATTTCGGCGGGCGTTTTCCTCTCGCGGAGGCGCCGGTAAACGCGAGTCGAGGCGAGCGGCGAGTAGATGTCGGCGCCGCCGTGCAGCAGGCACATCGGGGCGGTCCTGTCGTCGAACGCGAAGGCCGGGTCGAGCAGAATGTCGGGACCGTCTCCCTCGCGGGCATTGGGGAGGCCCGCGCCGTCGGAAAGGCCGTAGGCCAGGGCGAAGGCGACCGCCGCGTTGACGTGGCATGGCGTCTCGTCGAGAGCGTCGACGGGCGCGTAGGCTGGCGTGAGCGCGCTCGTCGCGAGGAGGGTGGCGAGATGCGACCCGGCCGACATGGAGAACGTGACGATTTTTTCCGGGTCGAAGCCGCGCGCCTCCGCCTGCGAGCGCACGAGGCGGACGGCGCGCTGGCCGTCCTCCCAAGCGCTCTGGTGGATCGGCAGCCCCTTCAGGCGCGGGGTGCGATAGACGAGGCTGACGCACTGGATGCCGAGCTCGGTCAGGCGCTTGCGCCAGAATTTCACGAGTCCCACGTCGCAGCAGTTCTGGTACGCTCCGCCCGAGATGAGGATCGCGCACGTGCCGTTGCGCGTTTCCGGCGCCGGCGGCTCGTGCCATTCGACAAACGGCTCTGCGTGCGCGGCGCGGTCGAAGTCCGGGGCGCTGGCTTCGTCCGTCATGGCCGCGATCTGGTGAGGCTGTCGATCCGGCATGGCCCCCTCGGGCCACAGGGGCTGGCGTTCGCCGGCGACGGCGCACAGCGCGGCGAAAAGAGAGGCGAGAAACGGGCATCCCCTGCGGGAGAGGGCGGACGACAATCGGGAATGGACGACGGGCATGGCGATGATTTTTAACCGTAAGACGATGGTTGCGATGGAAGGGCTCGGACCTGGCGGCACGGCTTCGGAGGGGGAAGTTCCCCGCCGCGGTATTCTCCATGCAGTCCATTCATCCGTCAACTTCGCCGGCGTCTGCGCGCTCGGCGAGCAATCTCCGAGTTCCACCGGCGTCTGTGCGCTTCGGCGAGCAATCGCCGAGTCCCACCGTCGTCTGAGCGCTCGGCGAGCAATCGCCGAGTTCCATCGGCGTCTGTGCGCTCGGCGAGCAATCGCCGAGTTCCACCGGCGTCTGTGCGCTCGGCGAGCAATCGCCGAGTTCCACCGGCGTCGTCCTCACAAACAGCCTCACCGCCGTCGGCGCAACGCTCACCGTGCGCATCATCGCGCCGGGTGCCGGGAAGTCCGATTCCTTCCGCCTCGCCGCCTTCACCGCCCCCGCCGCCACCGTCGCCAGACTTATCCCGATTTTTTCAGACAGCCTTTTCCGCTCCCAAATCCCTCGCCGTCTTCATCCTCGTCGTGCGATAGGACTATCCATTCTCGTCCGGCCTGAATTCGATCGGGAACCATGTGCGGTAGTGGTCGCCGCGGCGCCAGGTATCGCCGGCGGAGGCGTAGTCGCAGAAGAAGACGGTCGAAGGCAGTGCGCCGTCCGGGTTTTCCGAGTGGGCCCCGAGCGGCAGCGAGGCGGCGTAGCAGGCCAAGAAGTCGTCCGATGGCGGCGCGGCCGGCGCGAAAAGCGCCGAGCAGTCCTGCCCGTCGGCGAGCGAATCTGGGCGGAATGGCTCGGCGAGGTCGCCGTCTCCGAAGCGGCTGTCGCGCGAAAGAAGCACCGGGCCGCGCGTGAATGCCGCGTGGTGCGCGTGGACGTGCGCCACCACGGGCATCGCGAATGCGATCTCCACGACGTCGCCTGGATTCCACGCGCGCCGGATTGTGTGGTACGCGCCCGGGGCGGCGTCGCCGGGGACGGCGGCGCCGTTCAGCGTGACGGCGGCGGAGGTGCAGTGCGCGGGAATGCGCAGCCGCAGCGCGAATTCGCCCGCGGTGCGGCACACGAGTCGCGCGCTTTCGGCGCGCGGGTAGAGCGAATAGCAGTCGAATTCTACGGCGCGGCCGTCGCCGAGCGCCGCCTTGACGCGCGCGGAGGCGTAGAAGTTGACCGTCGCCACGTCCCCGTGCGCTACGAAGAACTTGCGCAGATACGCGAGGAATCCGCGCGGCCCGTTGGCGTTGCAGCAGTCGGTGTGCATGAAGCAGTGGTGCTGCCCGTGCCAGCGGGAGCCGGAAAGCGGGGTGTATCCGGCGAATTCCGAGCCGTCGGCCTTCATCGCCGCGAGGTAGGCGTTGTGGAATGTGCGCTCCAGCTCGTCGGCCCAGAACGGGTCGTCGGTCACGTCGAGCAGCTTTTCGCAGAGGCGCATCCAGGTAGTCGTGACGCATGTCTCCTGAAGGCGGGTGTACGCTAGATGCTGCTTGCGGGCGCCGTGGAACCACGCCTCGCTCGAGGCGCAGCCGCCCGCCAGGTTGATTTCCTCGGCGGCGATGTCGCGGGCGGACGCGATTGCCGCCGCTCGGAGCGTCTCCGGCGCCACCGCCGCCGGCAGTCCCTCGGCTTCGGCCGTCTCGGCGTAGTCGAGCATGCCCTGGTAGCATGACATCATCTCGTAGGCCTTCCATCGGTTGTGCTTCATCACGTAGGCGCCGCCTGTTTCGGCGACGTTTCCGTGCCCGTTGCGGTCCGCGACGGAGACGCCGTCCAGCGCCAAATCGACGAGTCTCGGGCCGCTTTCGGGCTTGGAGAGGCCTTCGACGATGGCCGACGCGAAGTCGAAGAACCGGCGCTCGCCGGTGCGGCGGTGGAGCCACACCACGGGTTCTAGGACGGAAGAGGAGGCGTAGCCGCACCAGTTGCCGGTCTCCCAAAGGGCGCGGCCGCGGCGGCCGCCGGGGCCCAGTTCGGCGATCAGCCAGTCGCAAAGGCGGCAGGCGGCGGCGAGCGCGTCGGCGGCTGTCGGTGCGGCGGCTGCGCAGGCGGCGTCCGCCGCATTGTTGGGGGCGGCGGCTTCGAGCCGCTTTGCGAGGTCGTGGTAGTGCAGGAGTCCCATCAGGGTGTACTTGATTCCCCACACGTCCCACCCCTCTCCGCAGCGCAGGGCGTCCGGATAGTTGCCGATGTAGCCGCCTGGTTCCTGCGAGGAGATCATGCGCGCGACGCCGCGGCGCACCTTGGCGAGCAGCGCCGGGTCGTTCCGATACGCCAGAAACGGCGCCGCCGAATGCATCCACTTCCCCCAGAATTCCGTCTGCCACCAGCCGTTCGTTTCGGTCTTGGCGAGAAAAGGCGCGGTGATGTAGTCCACGTCCGTTGCCGCGACATGGTTGCGGATCATGGCGTCGAGCCGCGCGCCCAGCGGGCCGTCGAGAACGACGTCGCCGATGTTCGAGATGGAGTCTGTGTTCATCGTCTTTGCAGGGGAATGGCGTCGGCGCCCCGTGCTGGCGCGCCGTGCGCGGCGCCGAAGATACCACAGCGGAATCCGCCCGGCAATCGGTTTTTTCCACGGTCGCCTCCTTCGTCGGCGGCGTGGCGGGGGAGGGGAGAATTTTGGCGCTTGACCAGGCGCGGCTCTGCGGGTAGTCTTCGCCGCCCAATGACGGATTTTGCGGCAGAAGTCGTCGATTTGACTAAGACGTACGAAATGGGCGCGGAGCGCGTACATGCGCTGCGCGGCGTGACCGTGCGCTTCGAAAAGGGCGGTTTCTGGGCTATCACCGGGCCCAGCGGTTCCGGCAAGAGCACTATGCTGCAGATCCTGGGATGCCTCGACCGACCGACGTCCGGCGTGTGCAGGATCGCGGGGAGGGACGTTTCGCGGCTGGACGACGACGAACTCTCCGACGTGCGCCTGCATCACATCGGATTCGTGTTCCAGAGCTTCAATCTCGTGCCGCAGCTTACGGTCGAGGAGAACATCGCCCTGCCGCTCTACTACCAGGGCGTCCCGGACGACGAAAGCGCCGCGCGTGCGCGCCATTTCGCGAAAATAGTGGGGCTGGAGGAAAGGCTGGGGCACCGCCCCTCGCAGCTCTCAGGCGGGCAGCAGCAGCGCGCCGCCGTCGCGCGCGCGCTGGCCACCGATCCGGCGCTTGTCCTGGCCGACGAGCCAACCGGCAACCTCGATACGCCCACGAGCCACGAGATCATGCGCCTTTTCGGGGAGCTGAACGAACGCGGCAAGACCGTGGTCGTGGTGACGCACGAGCCGGATATCGCGGCCTGGGCGCGGCGCCGTCTCGTCATGCGCGACGGCGTCGCCACGGAGGAGTCGCGATGAGGGCCCTTCTTTCGCGGCTTTCGCGCGACGTGAAACTCGGCGCCAAGAGCCTGTTCCTGCACAAGCTGCGTTCGCTTCTGGCCATGCTTGGCATTGTTTTCGGCGTGGGCAGCGTGATTGCGATGCTGGCGATAGGGGAGGGCGCCAGCGAGGAGGCCATTTCCCGCATACGTAAGCTCGGCAGCCGCAATGTCATCGTGACCGCGCGCAAGCCCGTGGTCGAGCAGACCGCGGCCAATACGCGCGCGTTCCTTTCAGTCTACGGGCTGGAGTACTCCGACGCCGACCGCATCGCCGAGACGATTCCCGGAGTCAGCCGCGTGGTGCCCGCCAAGACGGTCGAAAAGACGGGAAAGCTCGGCACTCGCGAGCTCGAGCTGCGCATCGTGGGCACGACGGATGCCTGGTTCGAGCTTGTGCGGCGTCCGCTCGTTGCCGGTCGCCTGCTGTCCCGGCGCGACGTCGAGTCCGGCGCCAATGTCGCCGTGCTCACGGAATGGGGGGCGCGCAGGCTGCTGGCCGGCGAGCACGCTGTCGGGGAGACCCTATCGCTTGGCGGGGCCGCCTGGCGCGTCGTCGGCATCGTGAAAAGCGAGGAGGGAGGGTCGGCGGCGATGCAGACGCCGGACGCCCAGACCGACGTCTACGTGCCGCTTTCCGCCGCGCGCGAGCGCTGGGGCGACATTTTCGTGAAAAACACGCAGGGGTCGCGCCTGCGCGAGCAGGTTCAGCTGCACTGCATTATTGCGGAGGCGGCGTCCGAGGAGGTGGTAGAGCCTGTGGCCCGGGCCGTGGAGCGCCTGTTGGAGACTTCCCACAAGAACCCCGATTGGGCCCTTTCTGTGCCACTGGCCCTTCTGCGGCAGGCGCGCGCGACGCGGCGGACGTTCTCGATCGTGCTCGGCGCCATAGCGGGTATCAGCCTCCTGGTGGGTGGCATCGGCATCATGAACATCATGCTGGCCACTGTGACGGAGCGCACCCGCGAGATCGGCATCCGCCGCGCGATCGGGGCCCGCAGGTCCAGGATTGTCATGCAGTTCCTGGTGGAGTCCCTCGTGCTTTCCGCGCTCGGCGGGGCGCTTGGCGTCGCGTTCGGGCTGCTTGTTCCCTGGTTGGTGACGCGTCTTGCGTCGATGCCGACCGTTGTGACGGCCTGGAGCCTTGTCCTTTCGCTGGGCATCAGCGTCGGCGTGGGCATGGTTTTCGGGATCTATCCGGCCATGCGAGCCGCCAGTCTCGACCCCATTACGGCCCTTCGTCACGACTGACTTGCGGGCCAACTTGCGGGCGATGCGAAGTTTTTGAATTTTTCCGTTGCCCTTGGAGGGGAGTTTTGTTATCATTCGTCCGTCGCGGGTTGCAAGGCACCCCGCATTTCCGCATACCCGCCTCGATCCTCCCGGAGTTTCCGCCATGTTCAGCGCACTGTCCAGTCTTTTGCCAGAAATCCGATGCCGATTCGGAGTTTCAGGTGCGCCTGGCGTGCCGCCGCCGGCGTTGCCGTCGGCTCTGGCCGCCGCCGCGGTCGTCGCGTCGGCGCTCGTTTCCGCGCCCGCGCGCGCCGATTCGTCCCTCGGCAATTACTCCGATCCCGTGATTTCGGCGCGTTTGGCCCATCCGGACGCCGAGGTTTCCGTCAAGGCCAAGGCTGGCTCCCCGGTCTTCGCGTTCTGCACCGACAACGGCGTGTACGAGCTCGATTCGGCTGACAAGCTCAAGGCCGTTCGCGTCTGGAACTGGCGCGCCGCCAACGCTGAATTGGCCTCCTCCAAGCTCGACGGGGCAGACAAGTCGGCCCGCGTCGCTGCGTTCGCCGCTCCCGTGGCGATGGCCCTGCATCCGACGCAGCCCAGAATTGCGGTCGTGGACAGGAGCCAGTCGGCGTCCACGGTTCGCGTCTACTCGTTCGAGGAGGTGCTCGATCCGGTGAGCGGGCAGCTTTCTTCCGTGACCTGGACCCGCGAGGCCGTCGCCACCAACGCCGACTGGGCCGCCGCCACCGCCGTGGCCTGGACTCCGGACGGCGCCAGCGTCGTCGTTTCGTACCAGACGCGCGGCCAGGACCTGACCGCCGCCGGGCGCCCCTATTTTCGCGCCCCCAAGCTTGATGTCCTGCCGGTCGACCTGTCTTCGGTCAAGAATACGATCGAACTGCCTTTCCGCCGCCGCGAGGGCACCGGCGACAACAGCGCCGACGTAGTGTCCGCGATAGCGTTCGATTCCGTGAATGGCGCCTTCTACGCGGCGGTGGCCGCCAGCAACGCCGTCTACCGCTTCGCCTCTCTCGACGCGGCGTCCGGCGCCCCGGAGGCTTCGTACGGCCGCATGGGCGCGTTCGTCGGCGCCGGTGCCAGTGGCGACGCTCTCGACCCGCATTCCTCCACGTCCTTTTCCGGATCCGTCGTCGGGCGTCTGGCGTCGCCTTCCGGCATCGCCATTTGGCATCCCGAGGGGGCCGACGCTCCTGTCGTCCTGGTCACGGACAAGTCGAATGCCCGCGTTCTTGCTTTCGGCGACGCGCTTTTCGAGCCCCGCGTCCTCGTGGCGGAGAAAAATGCCGTGGAAACCGTCTGGAATTCGTTCCAGAACCCCCAAGGCGTTTGGGCGGCCGACGGCGGCACCAGTTTTGTCGTCGCGGACTCCGGCTACGGCCGCGTCCGCATTTTCGACGTTGATGTCTCCTCTCTCATGGCGGACGAATCGGTCGTGATGTCGTTCGATTCTGGCGAGACCTCAATCCCGGAATCCGGCTTTTTTGACGACTCGAATGCCGTGACGGGCTCAGTCCGGGCCCTTTCCATGGCGTTCGCCCCTGGCACCACCAACCGTACATATACGCTGTCTCTTTCGCATCTTGGCGAGGACGGGGAACCCGATGGTGCCGACGCGGCCCAGTACGCGCTGCTGTTTTCCGGCGACGGGTTGGAGGACGGCGCCGCGGCGAACGCGGCCGATGGTGCGACTTCCCTCTCGCTTTCGCTTCCGTTCGGCGAAACTCTCCTGTCCGCGTACGTTCTGGCTCTGGACGGTACGTCCTCCAATGTGCTTGAGATTGCCGGCGCTTCCGGGGACGCCGGGCTGGCGTTCGAGGTCGAGAATGTCGCTCCGATGATAGTGGACGCCGCGGCGGTCACCGCTAGTGGCGACGGCGACACCGTGGCTGGGGCTTCGGTTTCGTTTTCGGCAGAATATCTCGATGTCGCGGCGGATTTGCCGCTGGAATATGCCTGGGCGACGTCCGACGGGCAGTCCGCGGATTCCGAAACTGTGCAGTTTTCGTTTGCCGGGGGCGGCGATGTCACGAATTCGCTGACGGTGGTCGACGGCGACGGCGGCGAGGGCCGCAAGGTGTTCTTGCTGCGCGTGACCCCGTGACAACCTCCGCGCGATTCCGACAATCGGCACTACAATCACGGACAGGCGACAATCGACAGTCTAAAATCGACAATCTACAGGCGACAATCAACAGTCTAAAAGCGACAATCTACAAACTCCACAACACTAGACAGGCGATTTTCAAATCTTGAATTTCAAATTCCAGCATTCCAGTTTTTCCATGCGAGTTTTTCCGGCATTCCTTTTTGTATCTGTTGTTGCGACCGTTGCGATCGCGGCGGAGCAATCCGTTTCTGATCAGTCTGCTCCCGCCGCCGCTTCTCCAGTCGCTGCTTCCGCCACCGATTCGTCCTGCCTTGCCGGGGGAGGATCCGGGAGCAAAGCGCCCGAGATCCCCCACGGCAAGTCTGCCGCCTCTGCCGCCTTTCCCGCCGCTGCTTCCGCCACCGATCCGTCCTGCCTTGCCGGGGGAGGATCCGGGCGCGAAGCGCCCGAGATCCCCCACGGCAAGTCTGCCGCCTCTCCCGCCGCGCCTGCCCCTCGTTTTCGCGGAATCCCGGAAAATCGGCGCGAATATGTCGAAAAGCTTGAGCGCATGAAGCGCGAGCGCGATGCCGCCCAGCTGGGCGCCATGGAGGCGCGTTCGGCCGCCACGGGGCGGCGCGAGTCCATTCTCGCCGAAAATCCCGAAGCCAAGGCACTTTCCGAGAAAATTGCTTCACTTCAGGCCGAACTCGCCGCCGCCACCAACGCTCTGGAGGAATTGCTGCGTGCCGACGAGTCCCTCGCGTCCCTGTCCGCTGCGGCCGACAAGGCGGAGGAATCCGCCCGCAAGTCTCAATGGGAACTTCAGGAGGCCATCGCCTCTGCGGTGCGTGAACGCCAGCGCCGGGCCAACATTCCCGATTTCTCGGCTTTCGACAAGGGATCGCCCTCCGCGCCGCAGGATGGTCGGGACGGCAACTCTCCCGCAGTCCGCGCGTTCGACATGACTCCCCCCGCCGATCCCGCCGCCACCAATGCCGTTCGCCGGCGCCAGTCGCCCCGCTTTTTCAACTCCGTTTCTCCCATGCCCCCTGCGCCTGAAGCGCATGGTCCGGGCGAGACCGCGGCCCCCTAGTTCGCGGCCGCCATTTCCCGGCGCATTTCGAATTTTTCGATCTTTTACCGATTTTTCCACAAATTTCCCGACTCAACAAATAGAAAGGACCCTGCCATGAAACACTTCTGGTCCTCCCTGCTCGTTCCAGCCGCCTGCGCCGCGCTTTTCGGCGCAGGTCTTTCCGCGTCTGCGGCAGATCAACTCAGGATCAAGCAGATCGTGATTGAAAACTCCGATGGCGAAGCCATCGCCGACGGCGAGGAATGGCCAATTACGTCCGTTGAGGACGCACTTTCGTTCAAAGTCTACGTCGGCTACATGTACAACGGCGAAACGGTGATCAATCCGTTCGACGAGTCGTTGGGCGACATGTTCGAGGTTGACGAGTCGAGTGCGACTTCCGACATGGTCCTCCAGTTCCGCATGCGCAAGATCGGAAGCGACACCGCAGGTGACGGCAAAGGCGTCCACACCGCCGTGTACACCGGCTCCTACATGGTTGACGAGGCTGGCTTCGGCGTTCTCTGGTTCACGTACACTCCTGATGCGACCGACTTCGGCCACGCTCCCTATTTCTCCAACGCCCAGGGTTCTTCGTACATAAAGTTCAACGGGAACGTCGTGCGCGGCATCGTCGATGGCGATACGTTCGATCTCCCTCCGAACTACGCGCAGCAGGCCGATTCCTCGGTCGCGACCGCGTTCGCAACCCACGCCGCTAACGTGAGTGTCAACATGTACGGTCTGGCCGTCTCCGATGAAATTGCGGCCTCCGGAGTCTCAGTCGCGCTTGGGCAGACCGTTTCCTTCGGCGTCTCCCGCGCCTACACCGCGAACACCACCGTGATCTCGGTCTCGGCCAGCTCCGCGAACACCGCCGTGGCCACCGTCTCCCCCGGTCAGGGCAGCATCGCCGCCACCGATTCCTACACTTTGTTCTCAGTGACTGGTGTCACCGAGGGCACCACGACTCTCAACATCGCCGCCAACGGCGCCGCCGCGCTTTCGATCCCCGTCACGGTGACGCCCGATCCCAACGCTCCGTCCGAGGACGGCACCTCTATTTCTCCCGAAAGCGCCCTTCTTGGCGAAAACGGTCTCGTCACCGCCACGCTCACTATCGGCAAGAGCATGACGGACGACACTGTCTTCGACGTCACGAACACCAATCCGTCCGCGAGCCTGACTTATCCGGCAACTGTCACGGTCCCCGCCGGCCGCACTTCAACGACGTTTTCCATCCGTGCCGGCAGCGGTCTCTCCGATGTCGAGTCCAGCGAGCTGACTTTCACCGACCAGGCCAGCTACTTCCAGGCGTCTAAGTTCTACGTCACTGTCACCAACACGCCGCCTACGCCACCTAATCCAGATGAAACAATTATTTCGTTCCCTCTTGACCAGAATGGTGTGGAGCTTGTTGAAGGCAATTCGCGCACAGTACGAGTAAATTTGGGCATGTACATGGGCGGATATCCTACCACCTCGGGTGCCCCGGCCGATCGTAAGTTTATAATTTCGGTCGATGACATTTCGCACATTGGGCTTCTTGATGCGAACGTCTCGGCCAACTACTTGCCCAGCATCGAAGTTCCGGTGGCGAAGAACAGCACCTTCTTCTTCTTCACGGTGCAGGCGGTGGACGGCAACCGCTCTCCAAGCAGCTACAACGTAAAAATCCACGACGACGGCAATTTCTACCCTGACACGTCGTTTACTGTCACTGTTTCCAACGCCGATCCCGTCTTCAACACTCCCGTCAACGGCAATGGCACCGTGTCCGGCCTCCAGAACCAGGAGTTGATCTTCCCGGTAAACGTCAAGGACTTGGGTGTCAACGACTATGTCACTAATACCTGGAACTTCGGTGATTCCGACGCGACGGTGACTGGCGGTCCGACCGATAGCAAGACTCACACGTATGGCGAAGTCGGCACCTACACCGTCTCCATCGAGGCGCGTGACAAGGACGGCGCCACCGTCACCGCCACCTATACTGTCGAGATTACCGAGACCGTGACGATGGTCTTCTCCGGCGAAGTGCCGGACAACACGCTCGTTGCGCGCGGCGGCGCCGAACAGTCCACGACGTTCGAGTTCGTGGAGTCGTCTCAGACCTGGAACCCCGACGGTAACTTGTTTGCACCTAAAACAGGCGTCCGCGTTCGCCCGATCGTTCCCGCTGGCTCCTACGCCCTCGGTTGGTACGTTTCCAGTCTCGAGGATGGTACTGTGGAGCAGGCCACGGTCCACATCGCCAACAACTCCACGGCGACTGCGGCTTTCACCTCCCCTGAGGAAGGTTCCGCGACGATTCGCCACTTCTCGTCCAAGCCCTACGTCCCGTACTCCGAACTCGGATACGACGAGCCGTTCGGCGACTTTGACCAGGACGCGCTCTCCGACACCTGGGAGTCCACCTATCTCACCAACGAGGTGGTTTCGATCGGCACGGCCGAGACTTTCTGGAGTCTCTCCGTCGCGCGTTACAATGGCGATTACGGTGCCTCCGGCAACCCCGACGGCGAGTATATGCCTACGTCCACGCTCATGCCGGTCACCAATGTCTGGTACAAGTACGCGACTGATTACACCGTCACCACCAATGTTGACGAAAACGAGGAGGTGACCGGCGTCGATGTCGCGGTCTCGTCGTGGAGCGACGAATGGCGTCCGTTCTACGGCTGGTTCCGCGACGGCGAGGTTGATTCTTCGGTCGATGGCTGGCAGACTAATTTGATCATGGTCGTCACCAATGTCGTCCGGGCTCTTCAGTATCCGCTGCCCGTCACCAACGGCAGGCGCTCCTACACCGATTCTGCCGTTGACGAGGAAGGGAATTCGACGAGCGATAGTTCAGTCCGCAAGGCCCCCTTCACCAACCTCGACGAATATCGCGGTCGCGAACATGTCGTTTCGGGCTCTCTGTCCGACGCCCTGGCTTCCGATGCCGCTGCGCTTGCGGCCTGGAACGACCGCCCCTACGATTGGGCGATTTTCGATGTCCCGTTCCGCTACGCTCCGGAGCTTGTCGATCCCATCAGTGTCGATGACATCACCGACAAGCGCAATCGCGGCGACACTCCGGCGACCGATCCGCAACTGGCCGATTCCGACGCCGACGGCATGAACGACGGATGGGAGTACTACTTCTGGTCCACGCTGCATCACGAGGTCAATTCCGCCAACTGGCGCGCATACGACCCGACGTTCCACCTCTACAACCGCCCGACCGCGACGGCCGGCATCCCGCTCTTGCGCCGCAACGACGGTGAGTCCGTGGTTGCCGAGGTCGAGGAGGCGCCCTTCTCGGTGCTCGCCGGTCGCCCGGTGTGGTCCGGCGATTTCAAGATCAAGAACGCCATGACCGGTGCCGATGTTGTCCTTTCCCCGATTTCGTCCGTCACCGGCGTCATCAGCAACGGCGTCGCGGCACCTTACCAGACCGCCGAGATTTCGCTTTATCCCTCCACGATCGACAACGTCGGCAATACCGTTGTCTGGGCCGTCGGCGAGAACGCCGGCGAGGCGTTCCGTGTCCAGATCGGCACCGTCAATCTCACGACGGGCAAGTACAACCTGACTCTCACCGATGACGCGATGGCGATCTTCGGTTCCGGTTTCTCGATCTCTGAAAACGATGACGGTTCCGTTTCGACGAATTCCAACGTGACCGTGTCGCTCGTGGGCGAGCAGATGGACGGCCTGTTCCCGAAGGACTATCTGCTTCAGCTCTTCGATCCGATTCGCCCCGCTTCCGACGCCAAGAGCCTTCAGGGCTTCATCTCCGAGGCCGGCTACAACAAGCGCGGCGAATACTGGATCGGCGCCGAGGACCTCGACAACGACGGCCTTGACAACTTCGAGGAGTACGTCCTCGGTACCAACCCGCTGCATTGGGACACCGACGGTGACGGCATGCCCGACGGCTGGGAGGTCCTTCGCGGCCTTCTCCCGCTCGACCCTCGCAACAGCCAGAACGACTGCGGCCCCGGCGACAACCCCGACGGCGACCACATGTACTCCAGCGGCGGCTACAAGCACGCCCGCGCCTATGTCTACGACGCCCGCAATTTCGTCTTCTGGGACGGCGGCTCCAATCTCGAGTACACGCCGGCCGGCGCGATGTCCGGCAAGTTCTCCAACTTGGATGAGTTCCTCGTGGCGCAGTACATTCTCGCCATCGGCGAGGAATACGCGAACGGCGACCTGAATACCCCGATCTCTGCCGGCTCCTACGACCTTTCGACCGATACCGCGATCAATCAGGTCTTGACGGAAATCTATCCGCAGGACTGGGATCTCACGACTACCAACCCGCTCGATAGCGACTGCAACCAGAACGGCCTTCCCGACGGCTGGGAACTCTACATGGGTCTCGATCCGAACGTTTCCGGCAGTTCCGACACGGAGAAGGTTTTCGCCATCGCGTTCAACACCTACCGCGAACTCAACTTCCCGGATAACTATCACGGCACTCCCGCAGATCCCGATGGGGATGGTCTTTCCTGGGCGCAGGAGTTCTCCTTCGCCCGCCTCAAGGACGGCGAGGTTCAGGGATACTGCGTCGAGGGCAAGGAGATCGAAGTTGATTCCGGCCGCACCAACGCCATCACGCGCGCCATAAAGTGCGACAACGTGAAGTGGTCCAACAAGGACTCCCCGACAAACCCCTGGCGCGCTGACTCTGACGGCGACGGCGTCGATGACAAGACGGAGTGGAGCGACTCGGACCTTAGGCTCAACACCAATGGCGATTCCGGCGAGGATCGCTGGGTGGTCAACTTCTGCCCGACTTCCGTCGATACCGACTGTGATGGTCTCCCCGACGCCTGGGAGTACATCTTCGGCACCTACGACACTACGAACGCGATCTGGGACGCCGACGCTCCCAATCTCTACGATCCGTACGGCCCCTACGGTGATCCCGACGGCGACGGCCTCTCCAACTTCCAGGAGTACCTCACGACCGCCGTCTACGGTTGGCGCTACGACCGCTGGTACGACTACGACAACACCTCTCTCTGGCGTCCCGATCCCGCGATGGACTCCGCTTCGGTGCTTTACTTCTCCACGTACTATCCGGCGTACGGATACGATTCGGAGAAGGACGGCTTCCCGTACGGGCGCTCCGTCCACTTCCGCCACTATGATC
The DNA here is from genome assembly GCA_946624575.1 of uncultured Verrucomicrobiota bacterium. Lineage (GTDB taxonomy): Bacteria > Verrucomicrobiota > Kiritimatiellia > RFP12 > UBA3636 > UBA3636. The sequence goes on along the minus strand of CAMOSH010000039.1, from coordinate 10,019 downwards.
CGGCGGACTTCTTCACGCCGGAGGCCAGCGAGTTTGCGCTGAACAAGGGCGCCGCCACGGTGATGGCTCTCGAGGAGCGCTGGGGGCTGGATCCCGCGCCGCTCTACTCCAACGACTACGATTCGTCGGATGTTCAGTGGATTCAGCGCGCCTGGCAGGTGATGGGCCACGAGAACTTCATCAACGACAACAATGCCAATATCTCCAAGGCCGAATACAACACGGTTCTCGGTTTCTTCTACGACATTCAGGGCTACAAGTTCAGCTACGGCCGCACCGCGCCAGTGTGGGACACTAAGCTCAAGACCGAATCCGGCGTCCCGTGGTTCGCGAAGAACCCGCTCGTCAATGTCCTCGGAAACTATGTCTACGCTCCGGCCAACTTCCTCGGCGTCGCCGGCTTCCCGGGCACTCACCCGCGCAATCCAGACTCCGACAACGATGCGATGGCCGACTACTGGGAGATTTTCCACGGTCTTAACCCGCTGCTCGGCAACGGCCACGTCATTCTTGGCGCAGGCTACTCCCCCGACCAGCGCGAGTACGCCGAAACCGTTGTCGACTCCGACGGCATCCAGCACTGGATCATGAGCGAGGACCCGACCTACGTTCGCGTTCTGTCCTTTGAGCCGGGCGCCCGCGGCGTCGGCCCCGCCCCCATCTCCCGTGAGCCTACTGCGTTCATTGCCAATCCGTTGATCCCGACGTACCAGGCCGAGATGCAGCCGTTCGACCTGTTCCGCAGGCCGTGGCTCGCCGGCGACCCGCTCGCCGACTGCGATCAGGACGGCCTCTCCAACCAGGAGGAGGCGATGAACGAGCTGGCGCCGAGCGTCCTGCATCACACGGATCCGTCCCCGTATTGGATCACCGACACGCTCGATCCGCTTTCGTTCGTCAATCTGTACTACTCCAGCGGCAGTCTGTCCGGAATCTGGGCATGGGCGTACCCGGCTTTCGGCGTCGCGCCCTCCGCTCCGCAGTACCTCTTCGACTTCGAGACCAACGAGGGCTACGACACGGACAACGACAACATCGCCGACCGCATTGAATTGGCGGCCGAGGGTTCCGTGTCCGTCTCCAACGATACCGAGTCCCTCAAGGCCGAATACTCCGACCTCAAGCTCGGCGGCGGCACCGACCCGCTGAACTTCGACAGCCCCGTCCGCCGCAAGGCCCTCTTCCTGGACGGCGCCTCCGCGGTGCGCACCCGCAATCCGTTCGCCCATGACAAGTGGACGATGGCCTCGTACACGGCAGAGTTCTGGTTCCGCGCCAAGAATCCCGTGGCCGGTCACCCGCAGGTGCTCCTCGATCGCCCGGTTTGGATGCCCGTCGACAAGTCCGGCACCGGCCCCAACCCCGGCTGGGAGATTCGCCACACCTTCCTCGTCCAGCTCGATTCCGATGGCTACCTCGTGGCGCGCGTCGACAATGATGCTTCGGAGCCCAACTCCGCAATCGAGAGCATCTCCCTGCGCACGAAGCAGATTCCTCCGAATCGTTGGTTCCACGTGGCTGTGGTGCTCGACGGCCAGAAGCAGGAGTTCACCTGCTACCTCGACGGCGAGCGCATGGCCTCCGCTCCGTACCGCCTGAAGCCCTGCACCGGCGTGATCTTCGGCTCCAACTATGTCACGGAGAAGACGACTAACACCGTGGATTCCACCGGTAACACCCACGCGTCCGCGTACGAGGTCTCGATAACCAACTTCAATGTGATTTCGTACAGCCCCGCTCCGATCGTGATCGGCGCCGCCGACCGCAATCCATGGGGCGTCGTGTGCGGTTCCGTCGACATGAATCCCTGGGGCCTCCCGTCCTGGCTCGGCTACACCAATCCCGATTTCGATCCGAATCAGTATTTCGAGGGCTGGATCGACGAAGTCCGCGTCTGGGACCGCGCCCGCACTCAGGGCGAGATCCTCAACGCCAAGGGCAAGCGCTTCACGCGCGAGGATGTCCTCGCCGTTAATGAGACGCGCCGCCGTTGGGACTGGAAGAACAGGATTTCCGCCACGTCTCTTTCCGACTTCCCGCAGAAGCTGCTCTACCACTACAACTTCGACAACCTCCCCGACACTGTCGACGAGGGTGACCGCGAGTTCGATGTGCCGAGCTATGACGTGACCGCCGTTCCGGCCGGATGGAGCGAAATCGCCCGCATCCGCCCGACGCCGTTCATCCCGTGGTGGGGCGAGGCGCCCGAGAGTGTCCGTTCGACCTCCTACAGCGGCGACATGTCCTACATCCCGGTTGTCGAGAATACCGTGGCTCACTTGCCGCAGCGCCCGCCGCTGGACCTGCAGCTCTACAAGCCGATCTACGACTCGTCCACCTACAACCTCACCGGCTACCGCCGCCGCGACAGCCGTGACTGGGTGATCGATACGATCGTCTACTCCGACGAGGGCCTTGCCCGTGTCTATGTCGACGCCACGGCCAACATCTCGACCAACCAGGTCCTCAATTCGATGAATCCGTACGGCACGGTCTACTTCACCGGCGTTGAGAATTCCCGCGAGTCCGCCCCGAACAACTTCGGCGGCATGCTCGACGACTACGGAATGTACGACAAGGTGCCGCTCCTCTCCGACCTGCTGCCCATGGGCGGCGCCGTCGGCGACATGGACGTCCCGCTTTGGGACGACAAGGGGCCGGGCTGGGACGCAGCGGCCGTTGATTCCGACGGCGATAGTCTGCCTGACTGGTGGGAACTGCTCCGCGGTATCGATCCGTACGACTCCAATGGCGACAATGGTGCCTACGGCGACGTCGACGGAGACGGCCTCGACAACTGGGCCGAGTACATGGCCGGCACCGACCCGCGCTCCACGGACACCGACAAGGACGGCTACAAGGACTACTTCTCCCGCGCCGACGGCTCCTCCCTCACCTGGGGCGAGCTCTTCGACGACGGGGATGGCATGCCCAACGACTGGGAAGTCTCCAATGGTCTCGATCCCAACAAGTACGACGCCAACGACGACCTCGATCTCGATGGCTGGACGAACTGGGAGGAGTACATGGCTTCCACAGGTCCGAATGACGCGCGCGATTTCCCGAATCCGCAGCTTTTCGTGAAGTTCTGGTACGATGGTGTCCAGAACACGAACGCGACACTCACGGTCGAAACGTTCAGCGAGAAGCGCACGTCCCTTGATCCGCTCGTCTCCAGTTGGAGCGCCGTCTCTTCTGCCAATGGCGGAAATCACGTTGCAGGCGCTTCGACTTGGGTCACGGCCGGCGATCCCGTCCACGAAATGGGCGGCGAGAGCGATGCGCTCTATTACACACCCACCGACTACCACCGCCTTTCCGGTGTCCTTATTCCGGAAACGACGGCAGTCCTCGATGGCGTTCGTTACAACGTTGTTTACCTTGGAGCTTCCAACATCGATCCAGATTCTGCGATTAACAACTTGATTCTGGAGTTGTACGCTACTGATCCGTCGAAATACTCAAGCGATTTCATTTTCGGCGGTTCTGGTCGGGAAGTGACTCAAACGTATGGAACGAGCCATGTCTGGCCCTCAACCCTTGCGTCTGGTCGTGGTTCCTACGGTAATTTTGAGCCGACGACTTTCCTGCTTGATGAAACGACTGGCGAAATGCTCCTCGATTTCGATGGTTCCAAGATTGCCAATCTCGGCTTCAAGCTTGAATACGAAACGGGTGCGCTCTACTTTGGCGACGCCTACATCGGCTTGACCTATCTCACTGACGCTGTCACAGTTCCGGCATTCACTGTTGCGGGCAACGCCTACCCGAAGGTCGCTTCTGAGTGGGTGCGTGGCACCGGGCACCTCCGCTCTGGCGCGAACCGGTTCTGGGGCTATCTGGATGTTAACCAAAACGGCGCGTACGATGTTGGCGAACCCGCCGGTCTCGGCACCGAGCGCCCGACTCAGGTTTCCTGGAACCCCGTCGAGGTCGATATTCCGCTCACGGACGAACTCTTCGGATTCCCCCGCATCGACATCTCCGGCTCCACGAACGAGTCGGACTATGTCACGGTAATCTTCTACAATGCGGCAAGTTCCTCGTCGATCGGACAGGTAAAGATTCGTAAACCGCGTGGTTACATTCAGGAACACGACTACCTTGTCAATTCGGTCAATCTCACAAAGGGTATTCCGTTTGGCAACTCGACAGTTGTAGAAGTGCAGTGGGATGCCTATGATGAGGCTTCCACGACTCCGTACAAATCGGGAACCAACAGATACGACCTTGGGTTTGGTCCGAAATTGACCGATTTTGGTACTCGTCCAGGCCGTCGTGAGATGGTCCCGCTCTATCCGACGCAGGGTGCGACCGTCTACAACAGCCCGGTCGAGCTTCAGTGGCGGATGGACCATCGCACGATGGGTGTCACGGTGGACATCTACGACATGACCGGCGGCACCAATGTCGTCACTGGCCTGTACGTCCCGTTCCCGGTGCCTCACGGCAATCCGGTCGATAACGACTTCTACTACACGTGCCGTCCGCAACTTGAGCGCAACGATGGCAGCTTCATTGAGTTGCCTTCCTCCAAGTACCGCTTCACGGTCACCGAGAACCTCAATTCGTCCGCCGCTTCCGCCAAGGCTCAGAAGATCTACTTCGAGTGCAATCTGGCGATCGACGAGGAGGACGACATCCCCGAGGATCCCGTCAAGAAGCGCACCGCGCGCCAGGCGTTCACGGTCTCCGGTTCCGTCCGCTACTTCGGCAAGACGATGAAGGAGACGATCCTTGCCCAGTCGCTCGCGACGCTCGACGGTACCGAGGGCGAACTCTCCGGCATCGACCTCTCGCCATACGTCCCGGACGACTTCGAGGAGAAGTACGCCGGCACTCTGTCGATCCAGCTTGTCGATTCCTCCGGCGAGGTCGTGGACTCCGTGAGTGACTTCGAGGGCGTCAGCGTCAAGGGCGACCATGTCGGCCAGCTCGGTGGCACCGGCCACGAGAGCGACAGCGTGTTCACCACGGGCATGATCGACTACGAGGGCAAGACCGCCATGGTCAACTTCGAGCCTGGGTTGGTTCCGGCCGGCTCCACGCTCCGTCTGGTGAGCAAGGAGTTCCCCGCCGGGGTCCCGCTCGTGATTCAGGCGTTCAAGCAGAACGCGACCGCGCTTTCCGGCGCCGGCGTCTCCGGCGTCCCGGTCGCGCAGGTTCACCAGCAGACCAAGGGTGCGTGGGAGATTACCGGCCTCAAGGGCGGCCTCTACGTGATCCGAGCGTTCCTCGATTCCAACGGCAACGGCCTGTGCGAATCGTGGGAGACGCAGGGCTTCGGCCTGCAGGGCGACACAGACAGCCCACTTATCGCTCCCGACGCCGAGCCGATCCTCCTCACTAGCGATGTTTCCAAGATCTCGATCATCCTTTACGACCGCGACACGGACAACGACCTGCTGCCCGACAGCTGGGAGGCGTACAAGTTCACTTCCGCTGTCCAGCAGTCCTCAACTCTCAAGGCGATGTACAGCAGCGCCTCTCGCGCGGTGAAGGACCGCCTCGTGCTGCAGTGGCTCTCCGGGTACGACAAGGATTCCGCCGGTCTCTCCTACTGGCGCCAGTACGCGGACGGCGAACTTGACGCCGATCCTCGCACTCCGGATACCGATGGCGACGGTCTCACCGACGCCATGGAGCTGCTCGTCACTCACACCGACACTCATCTGGCCGACACCGACGGCGACGGCGTTCGCGATCTGGAGGAGTTCCTCTCCGGTTCCGATCCGCGTGATCCCGACGACGCCCGCCGTTACACGATGCCAGCGCTTGAGTTCGCCGAGGACGGCGTCGCCTATGTCGATTGCCCGTATCCGGCCCTCCGCGCCGGCACTGTGCTTGAGTTCCAGCTCTGGCGCGCCCCGGCCCTTGACGAGCCGTTCGTCGAGGTGTTCTCGGCGTCCGTCGCCGCGACGAACTCCGCAGATCTCGTGGACGTCTCCGTCTCCGGCGCGTCTCAGTACGAACTGCCGGCCGGCGTCATGCGGATGATTCCGGATGATTCCACCGACACCGTCGATTGGAAGAGCGGATTCTTCCGCGTCCGCGTCGTCGCCGATGTCGGCAAGGTCGTCGAAAACGAGGATGGAACCCTCTCGTGGTGGACCTGGACCCGTAACGACGATAACTCCGGCTGGACCTGGCGCGAAGCCGCTCGCGGCAACGGAACGCTTGAGCGCAACGCCGCCGACGAATGGGAGTTCCTCGAAGCGCCGTCTGGCCAGTCCGGCACGCTCGTGCGCGGCGAGGATGGCTCCTGGACTCTGGTGGACTAGTCCACCATGCGCAACGGACGTCGCGCATATCCGTTGTTCGATTGCCCCCCTGCATCAGGGGGGCAATCTGTTTCATGCCCCCTTGTGCGCGCAGCGGCGAAGACCTCGCGCGACAATGCGACCGCCGTCGCCGCACCGGTACGGGCCTCGCGCCGCGCGGCCCGCAACGGGGCGGCGGTCTCCAGACCGCCGCGCGCATCGGCGAAGACCTCGCGCGACAATGCGACCGCCGTCGCCGCACCGGTACGGGCCTCGCGCCGCGCGGCCCGCAACGGGGCGGCGGTCTCCAGACCGCCGCGCGCATCGGCGAACTGGAGTTCGCCTCCCCAAACCTCCCGGATCGCGCTTCGTTCCCTTCTCGCACTTTCAGTCTTGCTTTCTCTCGCAGTCTCCGCCGCGCCGTGGGATCCCGGTGCCAGGGACTATGTTTCCGTGCTTGGTGGCGGATTGCGCGCGAATGGCGCCCCGCTTCGCATGGTTTGCGCCACAGGAGTCAATCTGGCCGATGCCGTCTCGCGCTCCAATGTCACCGCACCGGTAGGGGCCGCGCGCCGCGCGGCCCGTCGCGACGGCGAGGGTGATGTTGTCGCATCGGCGCGTCCGGCTCCATCCGAGGATGGCGTCCAAACCAGCTCGCAACCCCTTCAAGGGGTTGCGAGACTTCATGCCCTCGCCGCGCGGTATGCTGCCGCTGGCTTTGGCATGGTTCGCTTGGATACTCTTTCCGTGGAAGGAGCCGAAGGCGCCGCCCCGGATTCTCCCGTCGCTCTCGAAGACGAGTTCGTGTACGCCTGTCGCACCAACGGACTTCGTGTTTGGGCTGAAGTGTTGCGTCCGGCAATTTCTATTCCGCCACGTCTCGAAGATGCCGACCTGTTGGATGACCCCTCCTCTCACAGTGCCTGGGTGGAAGCTGTCTCCTCCGCCCCCGCTCCCGCCACCTCTGCCCCCGCTCCCGCCGTTTCGTCCAGCCTTGCCGGGGGAGGATCCGGGCGCGAAGCCCCCGCGATTCCCCACGGCAAGCACTCGTTTCCCGCTCCCGCCTCCGCCGTCCCCGATTCAGCCGCTTCCGACCCCGCTTCCGCCGTTTCGTCCTGCCTTGCCGGGGGAGGATCCGGGGGCGAAGCTCCCGCGATTCCCCACGGCAAGCCCAAGCCTGCCGATACTCTTTTTCTTGCCGCTCCATGGGATCCCCGTCTCGAAGTCCTTGTCCAGAAGCGCATTCGAGCCTGGACACGCGCGTTTAATGCGCGTACCGGTCTGCGCCGCGCCGACGATCCGGTTTACGCTCTTTTTTCGCTTTCGTCACGCTGGTGGGACTATGTTTTCGCCGATGTTCGCGAGCCGCTTCCTGATTTTTTCGAGCGTGAACTCCAGCAGGCTTGGAACAACTGGCTCTGGGCGCGAAACGTCGATACAAACTCACTTTCTCGCATGATCGGTCCGCTGTCCGAGGGCGAAGATGCCGCGCAGGGATCAGTGCGATTGTTACCATTTGGCGATCCTATGCTTTCGCCGCGTCGTCGCAGTGCTCAGCGCAGGTTTCTGTTCGGGTTGGCGGACGAGCATTTTTCCCGCCTTGCCGCGCCTTTTGCCGAGAGCGGTCCCGCTCCCGCATTCGCGCCTCTTCTTGTGCGCTATGGCACGGATTGGACTCTTTCTTCCGCTTCTTCGATTGCGATCGAAACCTGGCTTCCGTCATCGCGCGACGACGGCACCACACCGGTAGGGGCCGCGCGCCGCGCGGCCAGCAACGGGGCAGCGGATTCCAGTCCGCCGTCAAATTTGCAAAACAATCCATTATCCATCCCCCTCATCGTGGATGCCACAGCGGCTTCCACGCCTGAATTGGCTATGGCGGCGGCGACAGATGCCCGTCTGAGTGGAGCTAGCATATTGCTCTTCTATTGTGGCACCGAGCCTGAAAAGTTCGCTGCTGCCGCCGCCGCTTTTTTGGAGGAGTAGGGGGAGGCGTTTCGTCCTGCCTTGCCGGGGGAGGATCCGGGGGCGAAGCTCCCGCGATCCCCCACGGCAAGCACCCTCTCCCCGCTCCCGCCTCCTCCGCCCCTGCCCCAGCCATCTCTGCCCCCGCTCCCGCCGTTTCGTCCTGCCTTGCCGGGGGAGGATCCGGGGGCGAAGCGCCCGCGATCCCCCACGGCAAGCACCCTCTCCCCGCTCCCGCCTCCTCCGCCCCTGCCCCAGCCATCTCTGCCCCCGCTCCCGCCGTTTCGTCCTGCCTTGCCGGGGGAGGATCCGGGGGCGAAGCGCCCGCGATCCCCCACGGCAAGAGCCAAAAAAAAGGACGCGCGGCCAAAATTGCCGCGCGTCCTTTTTTTGAGGCGTAGAGGACCGCCGTGTTTTTTATCGGTAAGAGGGGCCGACACCGTGGATGTCGTAAGTGCCTTTGCCCCAAGTCCAAGTGCCGTTGAGTGTCCTGTAGCCGGAGGCGACATCGTAGTTGAGCGTTCCAACGAACTTGCTGGCATTGCCGCTCTTCACCTCGAACTGCGCGTTGTATGTGGCCACGGCCGCATCTTCGCCGCTCGTCTGGTTGATTGCCGTGAACTTGCCGTCCATCTGGATGCCGTTGTTGAACCGCATCACGAGATTCTGTCCGTTCTGGCTAACCGTGATCGCCGTCACATGCGTCGTCGTCGCAGAAGTCGTGGTATCGACGATCGTCGAGGAACCAGTGCCAACAACCTGGTATTTTACGTTAACTTTACCAGATCCGATAAGTCCCGGACTCATTGTAACATTCCATCCAGTACCGCTAATTTTTCCAGTTCCGCCCTTAGATCCAGTTAGTGTTCCGGATTCATCACTTACAAAGGTTTCGGTATAATCGCCGGAAAAATCGATAGTTACAGAACTGTTGACCAAGGTTGCCCCTGAAAGTTTACTGAATGAACCACCCCATGATTTTGTAAATTCAGTATCGCCAACGGAATAGTTTGATGTTTCTGAGTGCGTTGTCGTCGTTCCGGACTCGTCGGAGGTGGAGATGCTGGACGACTCGGAGGTGGCGGTCGACGACGAGCGGTACGTACCGGAGAAATTCATGTTGTCGTAGGCGCTGCTCCAGGAAGCGGAATCCGAGGAGCCGGACCATTCGCAACCGGCAAGAAGAGCGGAGGCTGCGGCGACTGCGGGAAGAATGCGGAATTTTTGCATGGTAAAGTTGCGCGTGGAAACCCGGATTGCGGAATGCAAAGCGGTCGCGGCAGACTATATGTCAATCAGTCGCAAAACGCAATTGTTTTTTTTGTAGGGATGCGGTCGATTCTTTGTCGCAACGCAAAGGCCGCAATGGAACGGGCTGATGTGTCATGGTACGCTGCAGTGCGGGCATAGTGCGATTTGCCGTGGATTTTGGGTTGCAGACAATTGCGGTCTGAAAAAAGCGGTTTGCGGTGTGCACTTCGGAGGCGGCGCACTCCGTTACGGCTGACTGGTTCGTGTCGAACGCTGGCCGAAGGGTTGGGAATGGCGATACGGGCGCGCCATGCATAGGCTTGATCGAATGTTGGTTTTGTCGACAACAGGTCAATTTTATTCTTGCATCGCCAGCGACAAACACATATCATTCCGCCCGTGGTTTTAATTTCACCGCCCTGCATTTCTTCTGTTGCCAATATCCCCCCAAACCTGCCATTTTCAGACGTCTTGCCGCTGCGGTAACCATCACGATGAATCGCAAGCCCTCCAATCCGTCCCGCATTTCCGTCGCAAAGCGCG
>CAMOSH010000038.1 GCA_946624575.1 uncultured Verrucomicrobiota bacterium | reverse complement strand
TTGCGGTAAACATGATTTCCAGTCATGCACGATCGGCCACTCTGTCACCCCTCCGCAATTGAAAGGTTCGGCAACCGTTGTGCGAACGGCGGGGGATACTATGACATTCCGGTTTCGATTGCAAACAAAAAAATCGCGCCTCAGGATTTTGCCCAGGATAAGAGGTGGACGCTGGCACTGGAATCGGCTCACATTCGGCGTCGCGGGAGGCGGGCTTGTTGCGCGGAGGCGGCGCTTCGCGTATGATCGCGGCCATGACAAAGCGTAGATCGGGCGAGCCTGGCAAAGCGGCGCGCGATGGGGAGGCGAGTGCGTCCACGGTGCGGGTGGCGGTTCACATGAACGTCGCCAGCAAGGGCGGCCGCGACATCGTGGCGGGAATTTTGCGCTACGTGCGGCACCACCCGGAATGGGAGATCGAAATGCACGGCAACGCGCCGGGCAACGACGGTTTTTCCGACGGTCTGCGCAGCAAGCCGGTGGGGCTCATTTCTGGCAAGCCCGTGTCGCACCTCATGGGATTCGTGGACCGCGATCCTCTGGAGGAGAAGCGTTTTGCCGCAAGCCGCATACTCGCGCCGCGCTCCGGACTCAAGGCCGCGGTTTTCATCACCAGGCGTCCGTTCATTCCAGTGCGCATTCCGTCGTCGGTGGTGGACGTTGACCACGCGCTCATCGGCGAAACCGCCGCGAGGCTCTTCCTGCGCCACGGGCTGGCGCATTTTGCCTTCATAGGAATGCCGGTGGAGACGGACAACCAGCGGCCGCGACTGATGCCGTTCGTTCAGGTGATACGCTCGCACGGCGGCGAGGTCTCGGTTTACGAGCCGCCGCGCGGCAGATTAGGCAAACGGAGCTGGAAGGAGGAGCGCACCGCGCTCTCCGCATGGCTCAAGGCCCTTCCAAAGCCGTGCGGCGTGTTCGCCGTCTCCGACCAGCGCGCAATGCACGTGCTGGAGATATGCCGCGCCGACGGAATCCTGGTGCCGCAGGAACTGCAGGTGCTTGGCGTGGACGACGAGGAGTTCATCTGCGACTTCACGACGCCGTCGCTTTCCTCGATCTCCCCCGACTACATCGCAGTCGGCTACGAGGCGGCCGGCGAGCTGGCGCGGCTTCTCGCGGGCGGCGCCCCGCACGAGGAGGGCATGTTCGTCGGCGTTCCGGGCGTCACGGAACGGCTCTCCACCACGGACCTCTCGCAGACTGGCAGTCGCGTGACGCGCGCCATGGACTTCATTCGCGTCCACGCCGCGCGCGGCACGTCGATACACGAGGTCGCGCGCGCCGTCGGCGGCAGCGAGCGCCTGCTGGAGCGGGACTTCCGGACCGTTCTCGGCACGACGGTCTGCCGCGCGATCCGTGACGCGCGCCTCGACCGCGTGGCCCGCCTCCTTCGCGAGACGGACCTTACGCTACAGCAGATCGCCACCAAGACCGGCTTTTCAAACGCGCCATATCTCAAGACCGCCTTCCGACAGCGTTTCGGCTGCACCATGATGGAGTGGCGTGTTCGATAAAACGAACAACTTCGTGCGGATTTTCATCGTCCGGCAATGCTATGCTTTGCCTCGCGGAACGGAAAGGCCGGCGTTGTGCCGCCCGCCGTCCCGCACCGAAAGGAAAGAACGATGAAGGGTCCATTCGCGCAACTCGCGCTTGTCCAAGTCCTGTTTTTTGCCGTTCTCGGCGAAGTTCCAGCCACCGCCGCCACATGGAACAAGGCCGAGGGCGGCACCTACGAGTGGAACGCCGAAAATTTCGGCGGCACCCTCCCCACGTCCGCCGACGACGCCAACTTCGGCGGCCTCACCCCCACCACCTACCGCCCGACCGGCAACCAGACCATCACGGGCGACGGCGAGGCGAAGACGCTCGATTTCTACAACAACGCCGACTCCCGCTTTCGCACCTTCACCGGAGACATCACGGCGTCGAACATCGTCCTGCGCCTCGGCACCGTCAACATTGAAGGGACGCTCACGCTTACCGGAACGTCGCAAAGCTACTCCATCGTCGGCGCCGCCGCGGACGCGAACTACTACGGCGGAACGCTCGACATCAAGGACGGCGGCGCCGTCGTTGCCGAGGGAGTCCACGCCCTCAGCGTCGGGCGCCGCGCCGACACGAAGAACAACGACGCCGGCGGGCGCGTCCTGCTGCGTGAGGGAGGGCGGCTCGTGCTCAACCCATCCGGAACCACGGCGAACGTTGCCGGTCTTATGCTCGGGCGCAACGACGGCAACCGCACCGGCACCTACGGGGCGTCCTACGTCCAGTTTGGCGGCGAGGCTACGGTCGGCCGCTTCCTCACGGGCTACGAGAAGAACACGTTCGCCACCATCGCCGTTTTGGGCGGCTCGCTCGACCTGCCCTACATTTCACCGGATACGCGTTTCCGCATCGGGCATTCTGGATACGGCGTGTTCCAGCTGCTCGGCGGCGAGGTGTCTGTCGGCACCAACCGCTCGAGCGCCATCTCCATTGCGGAGGAAGCCGACCGCTATGCCAAGCGGGCATTCTGCTTCGAGATCGGCTCCGGAAACAAGCTCGACAGCGGTTTGCGCGGGGCGCATTTCTACGCGAACGGCGGCTCGTTTTCCAGCAAGATCGACTTCACGATCCAGGGGCCGACATGGGATTACACCGGCGTCGCGCCCGCCTGCGCGACGATCGACGGCACGGCCTGCGTGACCTCCCGCACCGTCCGCGTCGGCGAAAGCCTGAACGACGGTCTTGCTGCGCTCAATCTCAACGGCGGCGTCCTCGCCACCGACGCTCTCTACGCGCAACCGGGTCGCGCCGGGCGCAGCGTCGTGAACGCCAATGGCGGCAAGCTTGCGTTCCCCGCTTCCGCGCTCCAGACGCAGGGCCTCAACATCGACGCGATCAACCTCTACGAGGGTGGCCTTGAAATCGAGTGCGGACGCGCGATCAACCTCGGCAACGCGGCGACGAACGTCCTCCTGCGCACCCCAGGCGGCTATGGCGTGGAGGTCGCCTCGTTCACCGATGTCGGCTCTTCGTATTCCGTGCCGTGGATTGAAATCACGGGCGGGTCCGGATCGGGCGCAAGCGCCATGGCGCTCGTCAATTTCGACACGGACACCACGACAAACGCGGTGATGGTTTGCCGTGGCGAGGGATACGCGGCCGGCGATTCGGTGCTCGCCACGATCTATCGCCCTTACGGCACGACCACGTTTACCACGGAGAGAATCACGCTTTCGCTCTCCGAGAACAAGCCCGGCACGCTCGTGAAGACCGGAGGCTACAACCTCAACCTCTTCGCCCAGCCGGAATTCGCGGGAACGTATGAAGTCCGCCAGGGCTACGTGATCCAGTCCACGGCGGCGGGCGTCGCCTCGCCGAACGTCGCCGCCGTCATCGTGGGCGGAACAAACGAAGCGACTTTCCAGGCCGGTTCCGGCAACGACACCGCCGTCGAGGCCAACTGGAATCCGGTGAACTCCGCCGCCACGCTGACGCTGGGCACGGCGTTCGGTCCGGGGCGGCTGCGTGTGCCGGGCGGCGCCGACGGGCAGCCGTTCCAGCAGACGTTCGCGTCGCTCTCGGTGAACGGAACGGACAACGAGATCGTCGCCGCCAGCACCGGAGCGGGCACTGCGCTTTCCTTCGGGGCAATCTCCTGCGCCGAAGGTTCCTCGCTGACGCTCCCCGCCGCCGACTCGACCTTCAAGGTCTATGTTCCGGCGTCGCTCGCGGGCCGGAGCTATTCCTGCATCCATTTTGCGGACAGGCCCGACCGCAACGCGACCGTCGCGAACGACGGCCAGCTTGTGCCCCAGCCAGCGCCATTCGTGATGGTCATCCGGTAGCGCAGGAGGTCCGCGAGTGGGGCGGCTTCACCGCTCCCCCCCCTCGCGGCAGGTCGAAAATCCTTCTGTGATCGCTCTTTTCACTTCGCTCTTCACTTTTGCTAATTGATGTTCCCCGCATCCCTTGATTTCGCCCGAGCGGCGGTTCCTTTTCTTCGCGCCCTGCCGCGTTTTGTTCGCAGCGTTCCGGGCGAACCCTCCCTGTTGCACTACGGATCCGGCGAAAGCGGCCACTGGGCGGTGCAGATCAACCAGCAGGTCGCCGGAGCCCTCGCGTGCCTCGCCAGTCTTCCGCCTGAAACGCTTGCGGAGGCCGGATGCGCGCAAAGCGCAGCCGAATTGCGCGACATGGCGCTTGCGATGACCCGCTATTCGCTACGGACGCACCGCACGGGAGACCTCGACTGCACCGATGGGAAGAAGTGGGGGCGGCACTGGATTAGCGTGCTTGGCTACGAGCGCATGATCCCGGGGCTCGACCTTCTGCGCGAATTCTTCACCGCCGACGACGAGGCTCGCCTCCGCGCCCTCGTTGAATGCGAATGCGACTACCGCATGAACGAATACGAGCTTGTCGCCGACCCCGATGCTTCGACTGGCCGCAACAAGCCTGAGTCCAACATCTGGAACGGCGCGTTTCTGCTGCGGGCCGCGGCTATGATGCGCGAGTGGGGCGCAGAGCGCTCCACCTCGCGCCAGGACGAGGGCTGCGATGTCGGCGCTGTGCCACCGAAATCGCATGCATGGCGAGCGCTCGAAAGCGCACCAGCCAACCTTGATCAACCCGCTTTAACTCTTGGGGGCGGGGCGGCGCCCCGCCAGCTTCTGGAGCGCGGCACAGACTTCCTCGTGAACGGACTATCTTTCCCGGATGATGCGGAGAACGCCACCGCCGTTCTCGGCAAGTCCGTGCGCGAGCGCTTTGTCGGCGCCAACTTTTTTTCGGACTGCGCGCTTGACCACCACGGCTACCTCAACGTGGGCTACGCCTACGTGTGCCTCTCGAATCTCGCTCTGCTCTACTTCTCCTTCAAGCGGCGCGGTCTGCCGCCGCCGGCGGGTTTCATGCACAACTTGCGCCGCGTCTGGGAGTGGTGCAAGCGCTGCACCTTCCCCGACGGCCGACTTCTGCGCATCGGCGGGGACTCCCGCGCGCGATACACCTACTGCCAGGCCTTCGCCCTCCAGGGCTGGCATCTCGCCTGGGACCTTTGGCGCGACGAAGACGCGGCCCGATTCGCCCGCGGCTATCTCGCTCTTGTGGCCCGCGAGCAGGCCGAAAATCCGGATGGAACTTTTTATGGAAAGCGCCTGGCCGCGATGCGCGCCGAGTCGCCATGGTGGGAGACCCGCCTTGAATGCGACCCTCTCACTGTGCTCGCGACTTCGGCGCATTGGGCGGCGGGCGAATGTGAGTGCGGCGCTGCGCGCTCGCCCTCGCGGGCAGGGAGCGCGATAAGAGGCGCAGTTGCTGATGCCGCGTCGGCGGATTCTTCCGTCCTGCCCGCGAGGGCGAGCGGAGAAACCGCCGCACTCGCGGATCCGCCGCTCTGGATCGGCGCCTATCACGGAGCGGCGCTTCTGCGCACTCCGGGCGCCGTGCGCTCTGTAGTGGCGCGTGCATTCTGCGGCCCGACTCGCCCCAACGCGCGCAATTTCCACGAAACAGGCCCTGCGGCGCTTTGCCTCCCCGAAAACCGCAGCGACCTGGCGGAATGGTCCGGCAACCTCTTCTCTTTCATCGGTCTTCGTGGACCCAAGCATGTCGGTTCGGCAACGGTCGAAGAGACTCCAGGCGGCTTCCGCTGGCTCTGGGAGGGCGACATCCTCGAGGACAATCCCCTCGGCGAGGGCGAGGACCGCTACCACGTGCTTCGCCGCCGCTGCTCCGCCGAGGCGCTTCCGGACGGTCGCACCATGCGCATTTCCGACCGCATCGAGTGCATCAAGGAAACCACGCTTCCAGTTGGCTTTCGCGCGCTGAATCTCCAGATTCCAAACGACATCTACAACGGGCACAAGCGGGTTTACACGGCTGGCGATCAATCCGCGCCCATTTGCGAAACGAGCTCCTATCCGCCCGCCGGGCAGGTCATTGAAACAAATTCCACTTTTCTGGAAATCGACGGGGCGCTGCGGGTGCGCTCGCTCTCCGGGAAGCGCCTGCGCATTCTGCGACCGGCAGGGCAGGGGGCTTATTGCTACAACGGCCTCACTAGCCAATACGTCGAAACCGTCGTGACGGACTTCTCTCTTGAATCAAAACACCTCATGCCAGGCGACGTCCTAGTGGACGAATCCTATGAAGTGGAGGTCGTGAATTGAATCGCAGGCGCGTCGCCCTGGTGGGCGTGACTGGCTACGGTGGCGTCCACTTCAAGCACCTCCGGGCGCTCGCTGAAGCCGGCGAATGCGAATTCGCCGCCGCGGCGGTAGTGAATCCTGAGCATCCCGACGCGGCCGGGCCGCTTGCGTGGCTGCGCGCCAACGGAGCGGCTGCATATCGAACCGCCGAGGAGCTCTTCGCGGCCGAGAAGGGCCGGATCGATCTGGTGTGCCTTCCGGTTGGCATAGCGTCGCACGAGCCGCTCGTTGCCGCCGCGCTGGCCGCCGGAGCCGACGTTCTGGTCGAAAAGCCGGCGGCAGGATGCACGGCGGCGGTGGACCGGATGATTGAGGCGGAGCGCGCCGCCGCGCCAAGGCGCGTATTCGTTGGGTTCCAGCATGTTTGGGCGCCGGAAACGCGGCAAATCATGCAAATCCTGGCATCCGGGACTCTTGGCGCGCCGCTGAGGATTGCCAGCACCGGAATCTGGCCGCGAGGCGATGCCTACTACCAGCGCAACGCCTGGGCCGCGCGCCTTGCCGCGCCGGACGGAACCCCAGTGCGCGACTCTCCGGTCAACAACGCATTCGCGCATTATCTCAATCTCTGCCTTCTCTACGCTGGCGCAAGCGCAGGCGAGTTCGGCGCGCCGGCCGCGCCGACCGCAGTCGAAGGCGCGCTTTTCAGGGCCCGGCCGGAAATCGAGACGTTCGATACGTGCCTTCTTCGCTTCGGAACGGATTCCGGCGTGCCCGTGGACATAGCGTTTTCTCACGCCGCCGAACGCAACGCGCATCCGCGAATTCGCGTGGAATGCGAACGCGGCGATGTGCGCTGGGCGCACGACGGCCCGTGGGAGGTGCGAGCGGTGGACGGGCGCGTCCTTGCATCTGGAACGGCGGTGCCGCCTCACGCTGCCATGTTCCGCGCGGTGGTCGCGCAGTCCCGTGAAGGGACTGCGGCGCAGGTGGGAGGCTTTGCGCCTCATGGTTGCTCTCTTTCAATGGCACGTGCGCAGGTTCTCGCCGTCGAACTGCTGACGGAGACCCTGCCGGTGCGGCCCCTAGAACATGACGCCATTCGCCGTGACGACGGCGGCCAATGGATCGTGCCGGGCATCGAGGAGGCCTTTGATCGCTTCTTCGAAAACGGAACGAGCGTGATTCCGGAATGGAAATGAAGACCGAATCCCACAAGCGCGGAGTCCTGCTGGGCGACTGGGGGCACTACGGCGAAGTGCTCCGTGAAATTGAGGCGGACGGCGGCCGCATCCGCATGGTCGGTTCCGCGACGAGCGGGACCGATGCGGCTGATCTTCTTCGCGAGGCCCGGCCGGACTTCGCGATCGTCTCCGCACCGCCGGGGCGCATCGCGGAACTCGCCACGCTCGCCGCCAATGCCGGCTGCCACGTGATTTGCGAAAAGCCACTTGCCGTTGATCTGGATTCCCTCGATTCGCTTCGCGCCGCCGTGGAGCGCGCCGGGGTGCTTGTTTGTCCGATGCTCCCTACACGGGCGCGTCCTGCGCTCGCCGCGACGGTCGAAGCCATCCGCTCCGGCGCGATCGGGAAGCCGCTGCTTCTTTCAGCTCGCAAGACCTACAAGTGGGGGAAGCGCGAACCGTGGTTCAACGACCGCGCCGCATACGGCGGCACGATCCCCTGGATCGGCATCCACGCGCTCGACTTCATCGACGCCGCCACCGACGGCGCCCCCGTGGCGGAGGTCTCCGCTTTCCACGCGAATCTCGCGCATCGGGAAATGCCCTGCTGCGAAGACGTTTGCGTCCTCTCGATGCGCCTAGCCTCAGGCGCGCTCGCGACCGCGACGCTCGACTATCTGCGGCCCGACTCGCCGGTGCCGCATGGAGACGACTTCCTAAGAGTCGCCGGGGAACGCGGCGAAATCACTGCGTGGATCGACCGCGGCCGCGCCGAAATCCTGCTTCCGGGCCAGACGCCGCGCGACATTCCGCTCCCGCCGCCAGCGCCGTTTTTCACGCCATGGATAGAGGCGCTTCCCCGACGCGGCGAACGCGCGGCGCCCGACGCCACAACTCTTCGCGCGTTTCGCCTGACGCGCGAAGCGCTTTGCGCGCGAGAGGCGGCGGATGGCGGAAAGACCATTGCAATCCGTCGTAAAGATGGCGGGGCGCTTCCATTCTGACGCGCGATGCGCTAGGATTCGGGTCTGGCCAATTCGTCCAATTTCGCCATCGCCATGAAATCATGTCTTGTCTCGAACAATCCCACGCTCGCCGCGTATTCCCCGGAGACGCTTCGCGCGCTTCACGATGAGGCCGGCCTCGAATCCGACACCGCGCTGTCGCGCGACGGAGTTCTCTCCGGCGCGGCGGCGGATGCCGATGCGATCTTTTCGTCGTGGGGAATGCCGACTCTTTCCGAAGAGGAAATCGCCCAGCACCTGCCCCGCGTCCGCGCGCTGTTCTACGCCGCCGGAACGGTGCAGGCGTTCGCGCGGCCGTTTCTGGCGCGTGGCGTCAGGATCTTCAGCGCGTGGCGCGAAAATGCGGTCCCGGTGGCGGAATTCGCGGTTTCGCAGATACTTCTGGCGAACAAGGGCTTCTTCCAGGCCTGCCGCATGAATCGCTCCGCCAAGGCGCATCTTGAAGCGCACCGCCTCTTTTCCGCGTATCCCGGCAACTTCGACTGCCGCGTCGGGCTGCTTGGCTGCGGCTCCATCGGGCGGCTCGTTGCCGAGGCTCTTAGGAGGCACAGGCTGGAAGTCCTCGTTTTCGATCCTTTTCTGCCGGATGAAGCCGCCTCATCGCTTGGCGTGCGGAAGGCGTCGCTCGAAGAAATCTTCGCCACATGCCAGACCGTTTCCAACCATCTGGCAAACAACGAGCGGACGAAGGGAATGCTCGACTGGTCGCTCTTTTCGAAAATGCCGCGCAACGCGACCTTCGTAAATACGGGCCGCGGGGCGCAGGTGGTGGAGGCCGATCTTGCGCGCGCACTTGCGGAGAAGCCCGGCCGCACCGCCGTGCTCGATGTCACCTGGCCCGAGCCGCCGGAGGAAGGTTCGCCTTTTTACTCCATGCCCAACGTCTTCCTAACGCCGCACATGGCGGGGTCGTCTGGTCTGGAAATCCGGCGCATGGGAGAGGCGATGCTGGAGGAATGGCGTGCATGGAAAGCCGATCCATCGTCCAGGTCCGTGCGCGAAGTCACGCCGAAAATGCTGGAAACGATGGCATAAAACGCTTTTTTTCTGCCGGAGAATCGAAAATGAAAACGGTCTTGGTCACTGGTGGCGGACGCGGAATCGGCGCCGGAATCTGCGAGGCGCTTGCGCGCGAAAACTGGGCGATAGCGTTCACGGGACGCAAGGCGGGGGCTGAAATGCAAGATCGCGTGTCCGCCTTGCGCGCTCTCGGCGCGCCAGCCGCCGCATATTTCCAAAGCGACGTGGCCGACATAACGGCCCACGAGGCGCTGCTCGACGCGGTGGAGAAGTCGCTTGGACCGCTCGCGGCGCTCGTGAACAACGCCGGCGTCGCGCCGACGGTGCGCCTCGACGTTCTGGAAACGACGCCGGAGAGTTTCGACCGCCTGATGGGGACTAATCTTCGCGGACCGTTCTTCCTCACGCAGGCGGCGGCGCGGCGCTTTGTCGCCGCAAAGACTCCGGCGACGATCGTGAACGTCGGGAGCATTTCCGCGACCGTTGCAAGCGTCAGCCGCGGCGAATACTGCATCAGCAAGGCCGGCGTGGCAATGGCCACTAAACTCTGGGCCGCGCGCCTTGCCGAAGAGGGAATCCGCGTTTACGAAGTGCGTCCGGGCGTGATTCACACTGACATGACCGGCGCAGTCCGCGAAAAATACGACAGGCTTCTCGCCGAAGGGCTTGCGCCGCAGGCTCGTTGGGGCGAGCCGGAGGATGTGGGACGCGCCGTGGCGATGCTTCTGCGCGGCGATCTCGCGTATTCCACCGGGCAGGTGTTGCAGATCGACGGCGGCATGACCCTGCAGCGGCTTTAGCCGCTGCACGGTTGAAAGGTTGTAAGGTTGAGAGGTTGAAAAGCTTGCGGTAGGGGCCGCGCGCCGCGCGGCCCGCGAACATGGTGAAAGGTGAGGGCTTGAAAGAGTTGCCAGGGGATTCGGGGGACTCGAGTCCACCGTCAGTCGTCCAGTGCGACGCGCTTGTGATTGGAAGCGGCGCGGCGGGGCTTGCGGCCGCCGCGCGGCTCAAGGCCGAAGGCGTGCGGGATGTGTTGGTGCTCACTGAGAGTCTGAAGGGCGGCACCTCGATCAATACTGGCAGCGACAAGCAGACCTACTACAAGCTCGGAATGTGCGGAGAAGCGCCGGATTCGCCGGTCGCCATGGCGCGGACATACCTTGCAGGCGGGGCGGTGCACGGGGACGTGGCGCTTGTCGAGGCCGCACTTTCCGCGCGCTGCTTTTCGCACCTCTGCGACATCGGAGTGCCTTTCCCGCACGACGCCTTCGGGCAATACGCCGGCTACAAGACCGACCACGATCCAGCATGCCGCGCCACCAGCGTCGGTCCCTACACCTCGCGAGAGATGTGCGAACGGCTGCTCGAAGAGTGCCGAATGCGCGGCGTTCGCTTCGCCGAGGGTTTTGTGGCGGTGCGGCTGCTGACCGAACCCAACGGCAACGATGCGCGCCCGATCCGCTGCGTCGGGGCGCTGGCAATTGCGACGGCGCACCGCGCCGCCGCCAGAAGGGTTCACTTTATCGCTTTTCTCGCCCGCGACACTGTTTTCGCTGTAGGCGGCCCCGGAGGGCTTTATTCGCGCAGTGTCTATCCGGCAGTGCACACAGGTGCAATCGGACTTGCGCTCGATGTCGGCGCGCGGGCGCGCAATCTGCCGCTTTCGCAGTTCGGGCTGTCCTCGGTGAAGTTCCGCTGGAATGTTTCTGGCACTTACATGCAGGCGCTGCCGCACGTCGTCTCCACGGCTGCCGACGGAGTGTCTGACCGACGCGACTTTCTTCTTGAGGCATTCGGCGGCGATTCCGCCGCCGCGGCCTCGGCTGTGTTTCTCAAGGGCTACCAGTGGCCGTTCGACGCAGAGCGGGCCGAAGCTGGCTCTTCGCGCATCGACCTGCTTGTCCGCGAAGAAACGCTTGGCAAAGGCCGCCGGGTATTTCTGGATTTCCGCTCCGAAACGCCCGGCTTGGATATTGATGAGATTTCCGCGGAAGCGCGCGATTATCTTGAAAAGAGCGGCGCACTTGGCGGGCCGCCGATTGCGCGGCTTTTGCACATGAATCCCGGCGCCGTCGCGCTGTATCGCGAACATGGCATAGATCTGGAGCGCGAACCGCTGGAAATTGCGCTCTGCGCGCAGCACAACAACGGCGGGTTGGCGGCGGACTGCTGGTGGCAGAGCGAGAACGTGGCGCATTTGTGGCCGGTCGGCGAAGTGAACGGCTCGCATGGAGTGCGCCGCCCCGGAGGCTCCGCGCTCAATGCCGGGCAAGTGGGCGCATTCCGCGCGGCGGAATGCATTGCGGCGGCGCACAGCGCCGCCGCCAGAAGCGAAAACGACCGGCCGAGCGATGCGGAGCCGGATGGCTCCGGCAGGGGCAGCGCGCCGCGCGGCCCGCAGGCGCAGGCTCCGTTTCCCGACATTTGCGAACACCTGGAATCTCTTCTGCGCGGCACTCGAGACTGGCGCGCAGACCGCCGCGAGATGCAGGCGCGCATGGACGAAGCGGCCGGCCCCGTGCGCACCGAGGCGGCGCTCGCGCGCGCTGCGGAATCGGCCCGCGCGCAGCTTGCGGCCATTCGCGCAGAGGGGTTCCGCATTGACTTCGGGGCGGACGGCTTTGGCCGTCAAGCCGCGGAGGCGCTGCGCACCGAATCGCTTTGCCTTGCCTCCGTCGCCTATCTCGAAGCCTGCCTGGCGGAGGTGCGCGCCGGCGCGGGATCGCGCGGCTCGGCGATTGTCGTGGATTCTTCCGGCACCATTGTTCCGGAAAACCAGAATTTCCGCGCGTTGGTGCAGGAAACCGAATTGGCGCCGCCAGGAGAATCCTTCCCGGACGGGCCGCTGTTTGCGAATGCCTTCGCTCCAGCACGCCCGCTTCCCGCGCCAGACTGCTGGTTCGAAAATGTCTGGCGCGAATACCGCACCGGAAGCATTTTCCGCCAACCGCCTCGTGCCACCAACTAATCGCGCACCTCGTGCCTCCAACTAATCGCCCCGCCTCGCGTCACACAAGCATAAGAGTTTAGCAAATCAGAGTTCCACGCCATGCCAGCATATCCAGCGCCTCCAACATTCCGCACCCCGGCGGCTTTCCGTGAGCATCTGCGCGCCATCGGCGCCGACTTCGATCTCGACGATGCGATCCGGCCCGCCACCGACTCGCCGCTTGCGCGACCATTCTCGCTGCGCTCCGGGCGCACGATCGGCAACCGCTGGTGCGTCCTGCCGATGGAAGGCTGGGACTGCCTGCCTAACGGCTCACCAAGCGAAAACACGCGCCGCCGCTGGCTGCGCTTCGCGACTGGCGGCGCGAAACTGCTCTTCGGGTGCGAGGCGTGCGCCGTCATGGAAAGCGGGCGCAGCAACACGCGCCAGATGATGCTCACGGAAGAGACCGCTCCGGCGCTGGCGGCGCTGCTCGCGGACTGCCGCCGCGCGCATGCGGAAAAGTTCGGCACCGACGCCGACCTGCTCGTCGGCCTGCAGCTCACGCATTCAGGGCGCTACAGCCATCCGCACGACGACGCGCGCCTAGAACCGGTCACGGCCTATTCCAATCCGCTTCTCGACAAAAAATTCCGCTGCACCGAGGCGAACGTCATCGGCGACGCGGAAATCCCCGGCGTAGTGTCCGCGTTCGGCCGCGCCGCCGCGCTGGCGCAAAAGTGCGGATTCGACTTCGTTGACGTGAAGTGTGCGCATGGCTACCTCTGTCACGAGTTTTTGGCCGCGCGCGACAGGCCCGGCCCCTACGGCGGTGCGTTCGAGAACAGGACTCGCTTCTTCCGCGAATGCGTTGAGGCGGTCCGGAGCGCGGCGCCCGGGCTTGGCGTCGCGGTTCGCTTCTCGCTCTTCGACATGATTCCATTCGAGCGCGGAGAGGGCGGAGTGGGGCGGCCGATGGAAATTCCAGGCGTCGCCGGACCGGGGAACTACCCATACGCCTTCGGCGGCGACGGCACGGGACTCGGCCCCGATCCGGACCTTGCCGAACCTCTCGCATTCCTGCGGCTCTGCCGCGACCTCGGCATCGAGCTGGTGTGCACCACGATAGGCAGTCCATACTACATCCCCCACGCGCAGCGCCCGGCCTACTATCCGGTGTCCGACGGCTATCTGGCGCCCGAAGACCCGATGCTCGGCGTCGCGCGCCAGATCCGCGCCGTCGCGCGCGTCAAGGCGGCCATGCCAGACATGGCATTCGTGTCCGCCGGGCTTACGGCGCTACAGGAATGGCTGCCGCAAGTCGCCCAGCGCTTTGTCAGGGAGGGGAAGACCGACTTCGCCGGCTACGGGCGCATGGTCCTGTCGTATCCGGAGCTTCCAGAAGACGCCCTTCGCGGCGGACCGCTGCAAAAGTGCAAAATCTGCCGCACGTTCGGCGACTGCACCACGGCGCCGCGCCACGGGATCGTCTCGGGCTGCTATCCGCTAGACCCGCACTACCGCGCCTCCCCTGACGTCCCCCGCGTCCGCGCCTGCAAGTTCAAGGCGCAGTGATCCGTTCCTAATAATTGATTTCCTGCGCCCGGGGTGGCGCAACCCCGGGCGCGGGAAAGGACAAGCCTTTGCCAAAAAGGCAGGCCAGACTGGATTACGACGGAATCTGGTCGCAGGACCACATGCCGGGGACTGGACCGCGCGTGAGCCAGGCGCCGTTGGTGAAGTCCGGCATTGCCTGCGGCATGCCGCCCATGGCGACGGATTGTTCCGACAGCACTGTGATCGCCATCCACGTCGCCGCGTCGTAGCAGTCAAGGGGTGGCTCGACGCCGTCCTGCACGGATTCGATCCAGGCGCGGTCCACCAGATAGTCCATGCCGCCGTGTCCGCCGACGACGAGACGCGACTCGGCGTCGCGGTACGTTTTCCAGAGCGGGTGATCGTACTCCTCAAGGTACGGAGCGGCGTCCTCGAACTTGTGCGCGAAGCTTTCCTTTGCCGAATTGGTGCGGTTTTCGAGGAAGATCAGGTTCCCGTCCTCCTGCCAGATCCCCTTCGTTCCCTGAACGCAGCCGCCGCGCGAATAGGGGCGGGGGAGGGTGCAGTCGTGGGTGAGGAGAATGGTTTCCCCGTTGGCGCACTTGAGCATCGAAGTGACGACGTCGCCCTCCGTCGGGCGGACGCCGGCCAGGTCGGGGCGGTTTTTCGCAAGCCACAGGCCGAGCCCGCGCGCGTTTGAGGCGATGCTCGAAACGGAGATGATGCGGTTGCCGCGGCCAATCGAGAGGTATTTTGCGATCGGCCCCATCTCGTGAGTGGGGTAGAGTTCGCCGTTGCGGTGGAAAAAGTGCGGCTGGCGGTAATGGTGCTGGCGATCGCCGAGACCAACCTCGTCGCGCAGATCGTGGCAATAAGCCCCGCGGCAATGCACGAGCTCCCCGAACACGCCCTTTTTCACCATGTTCAGGATTGCCATTTCCTTTTCGTCGTAGCAGCAATTCTCCAAAGGCATTACGGGCTTTCCAGTGCGGCGCGAGACGCGGCACAGCTCGGCGCATTCGTCCAGCGACTGACCGGCGCCGATTTCCATGCAAGTGGGGAACCCCGCGAGCATCGCGTCCATCGCGATGCGCATGTGGGTTTCCCAGGAAGTGAACACGCAAACGGCGTCGATGTCGCTGCGTTCGAGCAACTCCTGATACTGGAGCGTGGTGGCGGGGCGCGTGGCGTCGGGGTAGAGGGCGTCCGGCCCGGTGAAATATTCCTCCAGCGTCCTGTCGATATTGGGCTGCCAGTTGTCGCATATCGCGGTGACGGCCACGTCTTTCATCGCTGCGAAGCGTTTCACATGGTCGCGACCGCGACCGCCAAGCCCGATCACGCCGATGCGAACTGTCGGACCGATGGAACCGAAGTCTTTCATTTTGTCTGATTTTTTTGCGGCCGTGCCGGCCGCTGCGGAAACATTTGAATGAGCAGCGGATTGTATGTGGCGCCCCGGAATAATGCAAAACAAAAAAGGCGAGGGGATTCCGGGGCTCGCCGGCTCAGCCCAGCAGCTTTTCGAGATACGCGATGGTGTCGCGGATGTCGCGATCCTGCTCCGCGCCGGAAATCTCGCGTTCGATGGTGATGTCGCCCTCGAAGCCGCATCCGAGAAGCGCGGGGATGAACTGCGGATAGCGCACGGCACCGGTACCGACCTTGACCTCCGGGCCGAGATTGTGCCCGTTCGTCGGCGGAAGCCCGTCCTTGGCATGAATTGCCCGCACGTACTTGCCGAAAACCGTCAGGGCGTCAAGTGGGTTGCCCTTGCCGTACATGACCAGATTGGCGGGATCGAGATTGATGCCGAGGTTGCCCGTGCCGATTTCCTCGATGAAGCGGAGGATGACGACCGGGGTCTCCTGGCCGGTTTCGAACCAGAATCCGATGCCGAGATTCTTGCAGTGCTCGGCGACGTCCTGAATCGCGACGGCGACGGGCTCGAACTCGGGATCGGTCATGTTTTCCGGAAGGAAACCGCAGTGCGTGATGATGGCGGGGGCGCCGGCCTCGGCCGCGAAATCCGCCCATGCCTTGAGTTCGCGGATGCGATTTTCGCGGAAGGGCGGCGGGACCAGGCCAAGCGTCACGGGACCTCGCGTGAAGTTCCACGCCCTCGGCCCGGAGTATCCGCCCCAGATTGCGGTCAGGCGTACGCCTGCGTCAGCGGAGCGCTTTTTCAGCGCGCGGGCGACTTCCGGAGTGGCGAGCGATGGCTCCCAGCTGCACACCTGAGCGCAATGCAGGCCGAACGCGGCAACTTTCTCGATTGTCGAGGCGTCCTCGACCAGCGGGCAGATGGTGCCAATTTCAGGGCGTTTCATTTGGAATTATTGGAGGGTGGGGAGGGTTGTAGACTTCGATTCTGTCCAGGGAGAAGACGGGCGGGGAAAATTCGCCGGGCGGAACTCCCTGAATGGCGGCGTGCATTTGGAAGAGCTTTGCGTCAAGGCGGTCGATGAAGCTGAGGACTTCCGCCTCGGCGCACTTCGGGGGCACGGGGCTGCCGAAGTCGGGCTGGCCGTGGTGCGCCAGGATCATGTGCTGGAGGAGAGTCGCGCGTTCGCGCGAAGCGCCAGTTTCGGCGGCGGCCCGCTCCACGTCCACCACGCCGCGGACGATGTGACCGAGAAGGCGCCCGTCGGTGGTGTACTCCTCCACGAGACCGAGCGAATTGGTGCGCATCTCGGTGAGTTTCGCCAAGTCGTGTACGATTACGCCTGCGTAGAGAAGGTCCTTGTCGAGGAAGCGGTATACGCCGGCCAGGGCCTTGGCCGCGCGGAGCATCGTGACCATGTGGTGCAGCAGGCCGCCGAGTTCGGCGTGGTGCATGCTCTTGGCGGCCGGCGCGCAGAGCAGTCGCCCGCCTTCGGAGGCCCATTCGAGGAGTTTGAGGGTCATGCCGCGCAGGGAGTCGTCGCGCAGTTCTCGCGCCGTGGCGAGGATTTCCTCCATCATGGACTCCGGCTTGTCTGGCGCGGCGGGCACGAAGTCTGCCGGATTTTTTTCGTCTTCCGGGCGGGCCGGGCGCAGGCGAGATATTTTCAGCTGAAGGTGGCCGTTCCAGGAGTTGCCGATGCCTTCGATCTTCATGACCGTGCCCGTGGCGGGCGCGTCGCAGTCTGCGTCCCAGAACTTCGCGGCGATGGAGCCGGTGCGGTCCACGAGGTGCAGGTCCAGGAACTTCTTGCCATTGGCGGAGGCGCGCATCGTCGCCTCCTTCACCAGAAGCCAGCCGCGGTAGGCGACACCCTCGCGGATGTCCGAAACGTTTTGGGTGTAGGGTTCCATGTCGAATCGCTGTCGTTCGATTATTGGAGCGGGATCCCGCGGGCCGCGGCGGTGCGATGCGGATCTGCGGCCGCGTGCGGGTCGTCGCCGCCATGTTCGTGCGGAGCGGGAGGAGGGACGATGGAGCGGTCCGCAGCGACGCGCTGGCGCACCGCCTCGTAGAGCAGGATCGTGGTCGCGGCGGAGACGTTGAGGGAGTCGCACTGGCCGAGCATGGGAATGCGCACCGGGCGGCACGACGGCGAAAGCAGCCAGTCGTCCTTGAGCCCGACCTGTTCGGATCCGACGACCACGGCCACCGGGCCGGTGAGGTCGAAATCCGAATAGAACGCCTCGGCGTGCGGGGTTGCGGCCAGGATCGTGAACGACCTGGCGTGCAGCCATTCGAGGGCCTCCGGGGTGGAAGTCTCCACGACCGGGAGCGAGAACAGAGTTCCGACGGATGCCCGCACGACATTGGGGTTCTGGACGTCGGTGCAGCGGTCGCACACTATGACTGCGGCGGCACCGGCGGCGTCTGCGCTGCGGAGGATGGTTCCGAGATTGCCGGGTTTTTCGATGGATTCGGCGACCACGACGAGCGCGTTGGCGGGGAGCGCCAGGTCGTCGAGGCGCAGATGGAGCTGAGGGCCGACGGCCAGGAGGCCGTCAGGCCTGTCGCGAGCGGAAATCTTTTCGAACGCGGGCGGCGCGACGCACAGATGCACGGCCCCCGCCGCAGTGCAGCGCGCGATGAGGGCCGGCTCGTGCTTGCCGAGGAACAGGCCTGGGCATGAGACCACGGTGCGTGGCTTCCAGCCGTTGTCGATCGCCCTCTTCAGCTCCCTGTAGCCCTCGACGAGAAGAGCGTCCGCGCGGTCGCGGTGCGAGCGCTGCCGCAACTTGGCGATCTCCTTGATGCGGGGATTGGAAGAGCTTTCGATCTGGATTGGGTGCGCGTGGCCGTTCATCTGGAGGAATCCTTTGCGCCGCGAATCAATGCGGAAGCCTGCGCCGCGATGGCGCGGCGTTCGCCGATGGGGCCGAGCCCCTCCATCGTCTTAGCCTTCACCGAGACGGCTTCGACCGGGATCCCGATGGCATCGGCGATTCGCCGGCGCATCAGCGGCGCGTGCGGGGAAATCTTTGGCGCCTGCGCCAGAATCGTCAAATCCACGTTTTCCGGCTCCCATCCCGCCGCCCTGACGCGACGTGCGACGTCGGCCAGAAGCGCCATGCTGTCCGCTCCTTCCCACTGAGGATCGGAGTCCGGGAAGAGTTGGCCGATGTCTCCGAGCGCCGCCGCTCCAAGCAGCGCGTCGGAAAGAGCGTGTGCGGCGGCGTCGGCGTCGGAATGTCCAAGAAGGCCGAGACCGTCGGGATGCTCAAGCCGGACGCCCGCCAGGATCAGCGGACGTCCGGGTGCGAGACGATGCAGGTCGAAACCTGTGCCTATGCGGAACACGCCGTGGCTCCGTGATCACTCGGCCCATTCGGGGAGCCTGCGCTGCGGCGTGGCAGGCTCCTCCGGGACCTCAAGGGGGTCCGAGACGACGGAATCCGCCACGATTTCGACCTTGGCGGCGTCGCGCACGGAGCGGACGAAATCGTTGATAGCGTTGCGCGTGGCCTCCATGCGCAGGCCGGATGCGATTTCGTCCTTGACGTCGTCGAAAGTGATCGACTTGGCGTCAGTCTTTTCAGTGACCTTGATGATGTGCCAGCCGAACTTGGTCTTGACGGGCTCGCCGATTTCGCCGATGGGCTGCGAGAAAGCGGCGGCGTCGAACTCGGAAACCATCTGGCCGTGGCCGAATTCGCCGAGATCGCCGCCGCGCGCCGACGAAGGGCAGTCGGAATTGTCCTTGGCCAGCGCGGCGAAGTCCTCTCCGGCGACAGCGCGGGCGCGGAGCGAGTCGATTTTCTCCTTGGCCGCGGTCTTGTCCTTCTCGGAGGCGTTGGCGTCGACCTTCACGAGAATGTGCGATGCGCGGACGCGCTCGGGGACGTTGGTGGCGGAGGGATTCTGTGCGACGATTTGGTCGAAGCGGGCGCGGATTTCCTCGTCCGTCGGGGCGGCGACGTTGTTCGTCTGGGACGTGACGAATTTGTTCACCAGCACCGTGCGCTCGATCAGCTCCAGGGGCATGCCGGTGAGCTTGACCGCCTCGTCGAGCGACTTGACGTTGATGGCCTCGAGCATCTCGGCGCGGTCGGCGTCGGAGACCGTGAAACCGGCCTCGGTGGCCTTGCGTTCGAGGAGGGTGGTGAGGACGAGCTGGTCGATGACGCCGCGGCGGAGCTGCGCGCGGGCCATGAGTTCGTACTCCTGCGGCACGGGGGACTGTGCGTTCCTTGCGGCGAACACGGACTCCAGAAGCGAGTCGAGCTCGTCCTCGAACACGACATCCTCGCCGTTGATCCGAATTGCGACGGCGCGAGTCGCCTCCGAAGGCGCCTCTGCCGCAGCCGCAGCGGGGGATTCCTGTGGCGCCGCCGCGGCGGGCTGTTCGTCGGCGAGAACTGGAAGGGCGAACGCGACGGCGAGCGCCGCCGTCTGGAAAGCATGGATGTTGTTCATGGTCTTGGTTGGTAAAAGCCCTCTTCTTCGAGGATGCGGGGTTCACGAATCGTGCGCGGGCGGAATTATCCCACAAGCGGCGTCCGAGGGCAATACCCCCGCGAGAATCAGAGGCCGGCCAGTCGTGCAACGAGTATCTGGGTGTCGAGAAGGTCGTAGCGCGCGGTGACGACGTTCGCCTCCGCGGACGACAGCGCGACCTGCGCGTCGGTGCGCTCCAGGGCGCTGGCCTTGCCGACGTCGTAGCGGCTGGACACAACGTCGAAGTTCTCCTTTGCGGCGGCGAGCGCCGTTTCGGCGACGGAGAGCGACTTGCGGGCGCGGTCTGCGGCGAGGGTGGCGGAGAGGATCTGGTTGTAAAGGGTCTGCTCCGCCTGCGCGAGGGCGCTGCGGGCCTGGCGCAGCTGTGCGACGGCAGTCTCGATTTGGCGCGTCTTTGCGCCCGCGGCGAAGAGGTTCTGCGCCACGGCGGGGGCGGCGGCGTAGTTCCAGAGAAGCGGCGAAGAGTCGCCGCGCGCGTCGAACGTGAGCGAGAAGGCGAGCTTGGGATAGAGCTCGCAAATCGTCCAGTCCACGTATTGTCGCGCGGCGTCGGCCTGGGCCCGCAGTGCGGCGAGCGCCGGGGCGTTGGTGGCGGCGACGGCCATCACGGCGTCGGCGTCGCCCGGCATTTCCGGGAACGAGCAGTCGCCGAGTTCGATCTTCGGGTTTTCCGCGAGACCGAGGGCCAGAGAGAGAGACGCGCGCGCGGTTTCGACGGCGTTCGCGGCGGAGATTTCGTTAAGCAGGGCGTTCTGGTAGTCGACCTCGGCCTTAGAGACCTCGTAGTCCATCGCGGCGCCAACGTCGCGGCGGTCGCGCGTCTGGTCGCGGTGCTGGCGGTAGCTTTCGACGGTCTGCGAGGCCACGCGCTGCAGTTCGGCGGCTCGGTTCATGGAGAAGCAGGCGGCGCGCACAGCGTAGGCGGCCCCGTCCTCGGCGGTGCGCTTCGCGCGGTCGGCTGCGGCGAGCGCCGCGGCGGCGCGGCGAGCGGAGGCGCTAGTGCGCCCGAAGTCCCAGATGAGCCAGTTCACGGTGAGATTGCCGCCCCAGTTGCCGTCGCCGTCCCACGACGTGTCGTGCGGATTGATGTTCTGAGACGCGTAAGTGTACGCGATGGAGCCGTCGACAACCGGAACGAACGACGCCTTGACGGAGCGAAGCGCAATCTGCGCCTGAACGACGTCCTGGCGGGCCTGGACTACGGCGGGCGCGTTGGTGCGCGCCCAGGAAGCGAGCTCCTCCATGTCCACTGGGGACTGGCGCGCCGCGAACGGCGTCTCCGCCCAGCGGATTGTGCGCTCGGCGTCGTCGCGCTGCGCCCGGCGGGCGTTTTCGACGGTGGCGCAGCCGGCCGCGCAGAGCGCGGCGAGGACTGTCGCGAAGGAAGGATTGATTTTCATTGTCGTTGAAAAGCTGTGGGGAATGTCATTTGCCGGATTTGGCGGCGGCCTCCGAAGCGTGGCGCGCGGCGGCCTCGGCGGCGGCCTTTTCCGCGGCGGCGCGGGATGCGGCGTCCTCCGCGCGGCGGCGTTCGGCGATTTCGAGCGCGGTCTTCATGCCGATCGCGTGTTTGACGGCCTCGCGGACGTGCTGCATGGCCGAGTAGAGGCCCGGCGTGAGCATGATGCCGACAAGGGTCGCCATGAGCATGCCGGCCCCGGTGGTGACACCGATGGCGGTGCGGCTGTTGGCGCCCGCGCCCGTGGCGAACACGAGCGGGATGACGCCGAAGATGAAGCTCCAGGCCGTCATGAGCACCGCGCGGTAGCGCATGTTGAAGCCCTGGATTGCGGCCTCCACGATGGAATGCCCGTCTTCGCGCGCCTGCTTGGAGAACTCCACCATGAGAATGGCGTTCTTTGCCGAAAGGCCGATGAGCATGACGAGGCCGAGCTGCGCGTAGATCGAAAGCGACCCTGCGGCGCCGAACCCGTGTGCGCGCGCCCATTCGCCGGAGCAGAGCCAGATGCCGATCATGGCGCCGAACACGGCGGTCGCTACCGTCAGCATCACGGGGATCGGGATGCTCCAGCTTTCGTACTGGGCCACGAGGAAGAGGTACGCGAAGAGCATGGCCAGCGCCATCAGCCCGACGATCTGCCCCTGGTTCTGCTTTTCCTGGAGCGACAGGTCGGTCCATTCGATCGAGCAGCCCTTCGGAATCGGGATGTTCTCGATTGCGTCCATGAGAGTCTTTGTCGGCACTCCCGGGGCGCACTGCGCGGTCATCTTTGCGGCGTCCATCTTGTTGTAGCGCTGCATGACGCGGCTGCCAAGCTCGTAGCGCAATGTCGCCAGCGTCGAGAGCGGGACCGTGCCGCCGGCCGCAGTCGGGACCTGGAGCGAGAGGACCGAGTCCGCGGCCTCGCGGACGTCGCGCTCGCTCTGCATCTTCACGTAGAACGCCTCGCCCTTCATGTTGAAGTCGTTGATGTAGTACGAGGCGAGCTGCGACTGGAGCGTGAAGAACAGCTCGGACACGTTCACGCCGAGGCTCATGGCCTTTTCGCGGTCAAGGTCGAGATAGAGCTTCGGGGTGTTGGCCACGAATGAGTTGTTGGCGGAAGAGGCGAGCCGGTTCGTCGTGCCGGGGGCGACGAGCTTCTGGATTTCGATTGCGAGCTTGTCCGCCTCCGCGGCCAGTTCCATCGGGGAGATCGAGCCGTCGCTCGTGAGGTAGAACGAGAGGCCGCCCGTGGCGCCAAGGCCCTGGATCGCGGGCGGCGTGAAGCAGAGCACGCGCGAGTCTGTCTGCGCCGCGAGCTTTTCGGGATCGTCGCCCATGGCGGTCATGCCGAAGAACATGAGCTTGTCCTTGATCGAGGCGGCGTCCTGGCCCTCGCCCTTGCGCTCGTCCCAGTGGGAGAGCTTGGCGAACATCATGCCCGAGCTTTCGCCGGCGCCGTTGATCATGCCGAAGCCGGCGATTGCCATCGTCTGCTTGACTTCGGGCAGCGTGACGGCCTTGTCGCGGAATGCGCGGACGGATTCCATCGTGCGTTCAAGCGAGGCGCCTTCGGGCATGCCGATGTCGCACATGACGATGCCCTTGTCCTCTTCCGGCAGGAACGAGCCGGGAATCAGCTTTGAAACGCCCCATATCCCCGCGATGAACAGCGCCAGGACCGCTACCGAGAGCAGCCAGCGCCGCACGAGCAGGCGCACGAACACGTTGGAGAAGCGCCGCGATCCGTCCACCAGGACGTTGAACGGTGCGAAGACCTTGAGCGGCTTTTCGCGCGGCGGGCGAAGCACCATCGCGCAGAGAGCCGGCGAAAGAGTCATGGCCACGAATGTCGAAAGGCAGAGCGAGACGCACATTGTCACGGCGAACTGAACGTAGATCGTGCCCACCATGCCGCCGTAGAACGCCAGCGGCACGTAGCAGGCCACCGTGACGAGCGTAGTCGCGATGATCGCCCCAGTGATCTGCTCCATGCACTTGATCGCCGCCTGCCGACTGGAGAGCTTTTCGCGCTGCATCAGCGACTGGCAGTTCTCCACGACGACGATCGCGTCGTCCACCAGCGATCCGATCACGAGGACGAGGCCGAAGAGCGTGAGCGTGTTGAGCGAGAATCCGAGCGCGTAGACGAACGGGAACGCTCCGAGCAGCGAAACGGGAATCGCCACCGACGGGACGATCGTTGCGCGCCAGTCCTGAAGGAAGAGGTACGTGATCAGAATGACGAGAGCCAGAGTCATGACGAGCGTCATGGCGGTCTCTCGCAGCGAGACGACCACGGATTCCGTCGGGTCGTAGACGAGGTGGAACTCCACGCCTTCGGGCAGGCGCTCGCGCCATTTCTCCATTTCCGCGCGCACGCGGTTGACGGCGGCGACGGCGTTGGCGCCGGTGTCGCGGTAGATCTGGAGTCCGACAGCGTTCCTGCCGTTGAATTCTCCGATGAATCCGGTCTGCTGGGCGCCGAGTTCGGCGCGGCCGATGTCGCGGATGCGCAGCGCGTTGCCGTTGGCGTCGGTGCGGATGACGATGTTCTCGAATTCCTCCGGAGTCGTCAGGCGGCCAGTCGTGGTGATTCTGTACTGGACGTACGGGTTCGCGCGTTCGCCGCCGACGGAGCCGGCCGTGGCCTGGATGTTCTGTGCCGCGACTGCGGCGTTCACTTCGGTCGCCGAGACGCCGAGTCCGTCCATCCGCACGGGGTCCAGCCAGATGCGCATCGCGTACGTGTCGCCCATCACGTTGAGGGAGCCGACGCCGTCGACGCGCGCGAGCGCGTCGGCGATGTTCTTGGAGACGTAGTTGTTGAGCTCCATCGTGCTCATGTGCGAGCCGTCCGTGAGGAAGGCGTACATGCAGAGGATGTCGGTCGAGCGCTTGTTCACGCGGACGCCCTGGCGCGTGACCTCCTCCGGCAGCGAGGGCTCGGCGCGCTTCACCGCGTTCTGGACGTTGACCATCGCGATGTCGGTGTCCGTCCCGGGCTTGAAGTAGACGCGGGCGAAGAAGTTGCCGTTGTCCTCCGCGTTGCAGGAGAAGTAGAGCATGTCGTCGACGCCGTTGATCTGCGCCTCGATGGCGGTGCCGACGGTGTCCTTGATCGTCTGGGAGGTCGCGCCGGGATAGTTGCACATCACATTGATCTGCGGGGGCGCGATGTCCGGATACTCCTCGACGGGCAGCATGGTGATGCAGATCGCGCCCGCGAGCATCAGCACGATGCTGCAGACGAAGGCGAGACGGGGACGGTCGATGAAGATTTTGGAGAACATGTCTCGGGCTCCTTACAGCTCGACGGGCTCGACGGGAACGCCGGACATCACCTTGTGCGTGCCGCGGACGATGACCTCCTCGCCCTCCTCGAGGCCGGAGAGGATCGTCTGGTAGGTCGCGGTGGCGGGGCCGGTCTCGACGTCGCGGCGGACGGGGACGTTGTGCTCGCCGACCATCCAGACGTAGCCCTTGCCCTCGCCGTCGTGGATCACGGCCGTGAGCGGGAGCGAGACGTAGCGCTTCGCCTCCTTGGCCTTCACCTCGACCTTCACCGTCGCGCCCGGGACGAGCAGGCCGTCCGGATTCGGGAAGCGCGCGTAGACCGGCATCGTGTCCGTCGCGGCGTTCACCGCGTTGCCGACGAACTCCACCTCGCCCTCGCCGTCGTAGACCGAGCCGTCCGCGAGGCGGACGCGCACGTCGAAGAGCTCGCGCAGCCCCTTCTCGCCGCCGAAGAACGAGAGGTAGTCGCGCGAGCCGGGCGCGAAGGCGACGCGGACCGGGTCCTGCCGCACGATCGTGCAGAGCGGGCCGGACGCGGTCGAGACGTAGTTGCCGGCGGTGGCGGCGTTGAGGCCGACCTTGCCGTCGACGGGCGCGACGACCGTGCAGTGCGCGAGGTTGTCCTCGGCCGAGACGAGGGCCGCCTTCGCGGCGTCGAGCGCCGCCTCCGCGGCGGCCTTCCCGCTCGTGGCGGAGTCGAGGTCGTCGGCGCTCGCGACCTTCTTCTCGAAGAGCGCGGTCGCGCGGTCGAACGTCTTGCGCGCGTAGTCCGCGCTGGCCTCCGCCTGCGCGACCTGCGCCCGCGCGCTCGCGGCCGCGGCCTCGTACTTCACCGGGTCGATCCGGTAGAGCACGTCGCCCTTCTTCAGCAGCGCGCCCTCCTCGAAGCAGACCTCCTTCACCTCGCCCGCGACCTGCGCGACGACGGCGACCGTCTCGGGCGAGAGCACGCGCCCGCTGAACGTGCGGACGGGGTTGTGGTCCACGTGGCCGGCCTTGCCGACGCCGACGAGGAACATCGAGGGCTTCGGCCCCTCGCCCTGCGGGGCGGGCTCCTGCGCGACGGCCGCGCCGGCGGTCGCGATCGCGACCGCCGCGGCGGCCGCAGTGACGAATGAC
>CAMOSH010000037.1 GCA_946624575.1 uncultured Verrucomicrobiota bacterium | reverse complement strand
TTCTCCGTGCCTCTGTGCCTCTGTGTGACACTTCAACTGCGACATTTAGGGTAAATTCTGAAACTCGCGAAGTTCTTTTCGTTCGGATGGAGTACTAACGGCGGCAAACAATTGCCGCTTGCAAGTTGAGGACAATTTCCAACGGCATCGAAGCAAACTTGGCGGACTTTGCGGGCCATGCGCAGGGCAAACCGACCGGGCTGCGGGCCATGCGCGGCGGTGGAAGCAACCGGGCGCGTCAGGCGCGCGGATGGAAGGAGCGCACGACGGAAGCCAGGCGGGAGGCGTCAACGTGGGTGTATATCTGCGTAGTGCTGATGTCGGCGTGCCCGAGCATTTCCTGGATGGCGCGTATCGGGGCGTGTCCGGAGAGCAGATGCGTGGCGAAGGAATGCCGCAGCCAGTGAGGCGAAACGTCGGCGGGGAGCCCCGTCGCGGCGGCATGTGTCTTGACGACGCGCCAGACTCCGCCGCGCGTCATGGGTCTGCCGCTTTTGTCGAGGAACACGGCGGACTCTCCGGGCGCCGGCCCCAGCGCCGGCCTACCGGCGCCTAGCCAGGCCTTGAGCGCGGCTTCGGCCTTGGAGCCGAGCGGCACGATCCGCTCCTTGCCGCCTTTGCCGCGAACCCGCACCACGGCGTCCTCGAAGCGAATCGCGTCGATTGGAAGAGTGGCAGCCTCGCTTTCGCGCAGACCGCAGCCATACAGGATCTCCAGCAGCGCCCGGTCTCGCATTCCAAGCGGGGTGTCCGGCGACGGCGCCTCCATCAGGCGCGCCGCCTCCTCCGGCGAAATGCAGTGCGGCAACGGCCTGTGCAGGCGCGGCCGCGCGATCACTACCGCGGGATCCCCGTCGCGAAGCCCCTCGGCGCGAGCCCACCCGAAAAAGCCCTTCAGCGCCGCCAGCCGCCTGGCGCGCGTGGACGGCGCCGGTCTGGCGCCGCCGCGCGCGTCGCAGGTTTCGAGGAACGCCGAAATGTCGTCCGAAGTCACGCGCCGCCAATCGCCACGCGCGCAGTTGTCGGACGCGCCGTCGCCACCCGGGGCGGCTGCAGTCGCATTCCGCGCCCGCCGGCCGAGCCAGCCGAAAAACGCCCTCATGTCGCGAGCGTACGCTTCGCGCGTGGACTGCGCCAGCCCGCGCTCCCAGGCCAGGGAGCCAAGCCAGTCGCGCACCGCCTGAGGCAGTTCGCCAGCCTCGCCGGCCGCCGTCACGGCGTCACCTGTCGGCCTTGGAATCGGCCACGGAGGCGGCGTCGAACGCGTCGTTCGGGAAACCCGCCTCCGCGAGCGCCCACTGCATGTTCTTGAGCCCGATCTTCATCGCGTCGTAGCGCACCGTAATTTCGCATTTTTCGAAATCGTGCGCGAGTATCTTGAACGAGCGCTCGGCGCCATTGGGCCCGCCGCCGTTGCGAAGGCGCGAATCCGGCAGTGCGCGCAGCGCGGCCTCCGCCGCCGCAAGCGCCTTCTCGTCCGCAAGCCCTTCGGCGCGAAGCGTGGCGGTGCGCACGTCGCGGACGCGGCAGCCTGCCGCGGCGACCGCAACCGCGGCGACCGCGGCCGCGAAAAAGACGTTTCTCGAAAATCGTTTCGCGTTCATGGCGCAAGTCTACATCACCGGGCGGATGCGGGCAAGTCCGATTTCGAAGAAGAGAAGACGCGGGCGCGGCGCAGCTGCCCGCAGCTGCCACCGACGGCGCGCCCCTTGCTGCGGCGAAGCGTCGCGTTGACGCCGCCGCGTTCAAGCGCCGCGCGAAACTCCTCGCACCTGCGCGGCGACGGGGCTTCGCCACCGAACTCCGGCACCGGGTTGAGGGGAATCAGGTTCACGCGGCACGGGAACGGGCGCAGCAGCGCAAGCAGCTCGCGCGCGGCCTCGGCGCCGTCGTTGAACCCCGCCACCAGCGTGTACTCGAACGTGACGATCCTGCCGGTCTTTTCCGTGTAGCGGCGCACGGCGGCGACAAGCTCGGCGACCGGCCACCGCCGATTGATCGGCATCAGCCGCGAGCGCAGGGCGTCGTTCGGCGCATGGAGCGACACGCTCAATTCGAACTGCACTCCCTCTTCGGAAAGCCGCCGCACGCCGGGCACGACGCCGCTGGTGGAAATCGTGATCTTGCGGGCGCCCACGCCCAAGCCTTCCGGCGCGGGCGCGTTGAGACGGCGCGCGGCGGCCAGCACGGAATCGTAGTTGAGAAACGGCTCGCCGGATCCCATGAACACGATGTTGTCCGGCCGCGCGCCTGCGAGTCTGGCCGCATGAACCGCCTGCGCCACGATCTCGCCCGATGAAAGCGACCGCACAAGGCCGCCGAGACCGCTGGCGCAGAACGCGCATTTGCACGGGCATCCTACCTGGCACGAAAGACAGACGGTGAGGCGCCCGCCGGCGCCGGGTATGAGAACTGTCTCCACAAGCTCGCCGTCGGAGAGCCGACCGAGCGTCTTGCGCGTGCCGGTCCCCTTCTCTTCGGCGACCTCCTCGATGGAAAGCGTGCCGGCCAAATCGGCGAACTTCGAGGAAAGGGTCCGGCGCAGAGCGGCCGGAAGCGTCGGGATTCCGTCCCACGTATCGGCCAGACGGCCGTAGAGGCCGTCGAGAACCTGGCGGGCGCGGAAGCCGCGTTCGCCGACCTCGGCCACCGCTGCGGAAATCGCCTCCGGGGTGAGAGAATAAACGGAAATACGCGGATTCATGCGCGGCCCCCGTCAGCGTGAACGGGCGAGCTGGTCGCGGGCGAGCGCTTCGAGCAGCGCCGCGGCGGCGACGGACGACGATGCCAAGTCGGCGGAGACGCCGTCACGAGCGGCGGGCGCACACGCGCGCAACTCCGAAAGGGCCGAAAGTGCCTCGCGAGTGCAGTCCGCCGCGAGTTCGCGGGCGCGTTCCGGCGTGACCACGGACAGGACGGAAAGTTCGCCGGCCTTGTCGGGATCGGAGGAATCCAGCAAGTCGTCGACGATTTGGAACGCGAAACCAAGCCTTTCGCCGTAGCGCGCCGCCGCGGAGCGTGCGGCGACGGGCGCGCCGCCGCAAATCGCGCCTGTCTCGCAGGCGCACCGAATCAGGTCGCCTGTCTTGTGCTCGTGGACGTGGCGCACACGCTCCGCCGGGTGCGGCGGTACGGACGTCACGTCCACCCACTGCCCGCCCACCACGCCGCCGGCGCCCGCCGCCTCGGCGAAGCGGTCGAAAGCCAGCACGGCACGCAGGCGCGCGGATTCGCCGGAATCCGCCGCGCCGACAAGCGCCGCTCGGAAGGCGGCAGCCTGAAGCGCGTCACCGACAAGAACCGCCTGAGCCTCGCCGAACTTGGCCTGAACCGACGGGCGCCCGCGACGCATCGCGTCGTCGTCCATGCAGGGCAGGTCGTCGTGCACAAGCGTGTAGTTGTGCAGCAGCTCGATCGCCAGCGCGAAAGGCAGCGCCGGCACGGGATCGCCGCAGACGGCCTGGCACGTCGCCAGGCACAGCACCGGGCGAAGCCGCTTGCCGCCGCCAGCCAGCGCGTAGCGCATCGCGTCGCCAAGCTCGACTGGCACGGAATCGGCAGCCAGAAGCCCGCCCGGGGCGAACAGCCCGGCGAGCCCGTCCTCGACGAGCTCGCGGAGGGGTCCGGCCTGATCGACGAAATCCACTGCGAAAATCCTGGTGCCCGAAGGCGCGGCGCGACGTGCGGGACGCGCCGCGCGCTTACGGGCCAAGACAGGACTAGACGCGCGCGCCCTTCTTCTGGCCGATGGCCTTGAGAAGGTCGTCGAACCACTTCTGGTCCGTGTCAAACGGCTTGCCGCCCTTGATGCGGTCGAACTCGCAGGCGCGGAGCTTGTCGCCGGCGTTTTCGTCCTGTCCAACGACGCCGCCGGGGGCGGCGGGATCAAGCGCGACCTTGACCGCGACCTTGGCGCAGGCCTTGATGAGCTTGAGATCGTCCTTGTTGGAAGCGGCGGCGCGGCTGAAGTAGCCGGACTTCTGGACCATCGTCTTTTCGGCGCCGAGCAATTCGGCGAACTGCTTGGCGAACCATGCGCCGGGATTGATCTTGTCGAGCCGCGGGTGGCCGAAGGCGTCGCGCACGATCTCCTCGCCGCGGGCCTCCATCTCCTTGATGATCGTCTGGACGCCGGCGCCCTCGGAGACGAAGATGTTGACGTTGTCGTGCCTGTCCATTTCGGCGCGGAGACGCTCGGCCTCGGCCTTCACGTCGAACTCCAGCTCGGGGATGTAGACACCGTGGACCTCGTAGTTCTCGCGGGAGAGGCCGAGGCCAGGAAGGAATTTCATCGAGTCCAGGAGCTTGCGGTACGCGACGGCCGTCGCGGCGGTGAGATAACCGCAGTTGCGGCCCATGACCTCGTGCACGATGAGCATGCGCGGATTGGCGCTCTGCTCGCCGACGACGTTGGCGAAGAAGCGGGCGCCCTGCTCGGCTGCGGTCCAGGCGCCAAGCGACTGACGGATCGGGTAGACGTCGTTGTCGATCGTC
Organism: uncultured Verrucomicrobiota bacterium; assembly: GCA_946624575.1. Classification (GTDB taxonomy): domain Bacteria; phylum Verrucomicrobiota; class Kiritimatiellia; order RFP12; family UBA3636; genus UBA3636. Next base: position 21,469 of record CAMOSH010000037.1, on the reverse strand, counting down.
TTGGGCATTCCGACGACCTTGAGCGCGTAGCCGTTCTGCGCAAGGTACGCGGCGAGATCCGCGGCGGCGGTGTTGGTGTCGTCGCCGCCGATGGTGTGGAGAACGTCAACGCCGTCCCTGACGAGCTGTTCGGCCGCGACCTTCTGCGGGTCCTGGCCCTCCTTCACGAGGCCGCGCTTCACGCAGTCCTTCACGTTCGTGAGCTTCACGCGGGAGTTGCCGATGGGGGAGCCGCCGAACGTGTAGAGGGCGGCGACATTCTTTCGAACCGCCGGAGTCACCTTGACCGACTTGCCCTCGAGCAGTCCCTTGTAGCCGGAGACGTAGCAGATGATCTGGATTTTCGGATCGGCCTTGGTGTATTCCTCTACGAGCGCCGCGATGGCCGACGAGAGGCACGGGGCGAGACCGCCTGCGGTGAGAATTGCGACCTTGCGGACTTTCTTGGTTTTCATGGTTTGGACTTTTTCGGACTCTTTTGTCGGTTGGCCGCGCCGTTCGGGCGCCGCGTCCTGCGGCCGTGGCGGCGCGCCGGAGTCTACTCCTGCCCGCGATTCGTGGCAAGTGCGCTTTGCATTTCACAGGGGATTGTGGGAGAATCCGGCGCGTTTTCGGGAGACACAGAGAGAATGAAGACAAAGACAGCGGCGTTGTTCGCCGGACAGGGCGCCCAGACAGTGGGCATGGCAAAGGACATTGCGGAGGCGTTTCCGGAAGCGGCGGCGCTTTTTTCGAAGGCCGATTCGATACTCGGCCGCCCCCTGTCCAGAATCGTGTTCGAAGGGCCTTCCGAGGAACTGACGCGCACCGACAACTGCCAGCCGGCGATATTCGTTGCCAGCGCCGCCGCGTTCGTCGCGCTGCGCTCGCTCGCTCCAAACGCGATCTTCGAGGTCGCGGCCGGGCTCTCGCTCGGAGAATGGACCGCGCTTTGGGCGGCCGGAGCAGTTTCGTTCGAGGACGCCGTCCGCATCCTTGACGCGCGCGGCCGCTTCATGCAGGAGGCATGCGACGCCAATCCGTCCTGCATGGTGTCCCTTCTCAAGCTCTCCGTTGCCGACTGCGAAAAGATCGCGGCGGACACCGGATGCGCCGTCACCAACTACAATTCCGCCGCCCAGACGGTGCTTGGCGGAACGAAAGAGCAGACCGCTGCGGCGGCGGCCGCCGCGACCGCAGCCGGCGGCCGCGCGATCCCGCTGCGCACCGCCGGCGCCTACCACAGCCCGTTCATGGCCCCCGCCGCGGAAAAGCTCGGACCAATCCTCCAAAAGGCCGACATCAAAACGCCCTCGATTCCCGTGCTGTCCAATTTCACGGGGAAGGCGCACGGTTCGCCGGACGAAATTCGCGCGGCCATGACGGCACAGATCGCGCATCCCGTGCGCTGGACCGACTGCACGGAAAGGATGCGCGAGGCCGGTGTCGGGGCGTTCGTGGAATTCGGCCCGGGCGGTGTCCTCACGGGAATGCTCAAGCGCGTCCTGCAGGGAGTTTCGTTCGCGACCGCGTCCGACGAGGCGTCGGTGCGCGCGGCCGCTGCCGACATTGCCGGCTGACCGAAAAACGAGGCCTCCCATGAAAATCGACGTCCCCGTAATCGCTGAATCCGACGTTCTGGTGCTTGGCGGGGTCCTGCCAGCCGTGGCGCTCGCCCGCGCCCTGGCCCGCTCCGGGCGCACCGTTTTCCTAGCGACCCCGTTCGCCTACCTCGGCGAAGACGTTTGCGGAACTCTGGATTTTGACATCGCCGGCGGCGACCCGGAGCGCGCCGCCGCGTACCGCGACGTCGTGGGGAGGAGCGAAGCCCTTGCGCCCGCAGCGATCAAGGCCGCCGCAGACGCCGCGCTGGCGGAAGCGGGCGTCAGGTTCCTCCTCCAGCTCCATCCGGTGCTTCCCGCGTACGACGCGCGCGGCCGCGTCGCGGGCGTCCTGTTTGCCGACAGGAGCGGATTCCACGCCGTGGCCGCCAAGGTGGTGGTCGACGCCACGGAGCGCGCGGCGACGGCGCGGCTCTGCGGGGTGCCGTTCAAGCCGTTCGAGCCCGGGCGCAAGGCGATTCGCGCCCACGTGATAGGCGGCGCTTCCGACGGCGGCGGAACCCTGCGCGTGACGCGCCTGCCAGTCGCCGCGCCATCATCCCCGGAGCGTCCCGTGTTTCTCGTCGAGGGCGAATGCGACATCCAGGCGCCGGAGCCTTTCGCGGCGGAACGCGCTGTCAACGCCTTTCGACTGGCGCATTTCTCGCCGGACGCCGTGTACGCGCCGGACATCGTCGAAATCGACTGGGGCGACGGACCCGCGCCTGGATTCGAGCCGACGCCGGAACTGCCCGTCTTCGCAGGCGTTCCGCGCGGCGGTGCGGCGGCGGCACGCGCCGTGGAGGCGCTGCTGGACGCAATCGGCCCCGCGGACGCGAAGCCGGCGCGGTTCGGCCGCGAATGTGCGCGGACGCTTCCCGCCGACGTGGAGGCTTTCAGACTGGACGCGACGCGCCGCATCGCCGGGGCGCGGACGCTGCCGTTCGATCCGGAGACGCTGCCGCCGCTTGGCGGGCGCTCCGACGCGACGGACGTGCTCGTAGTGGGCGGCGGCACCGGCGGAGCGCCGGCCGCGATCGCCGCCGCGCGCGCCGGAGCCTCGACGGTGCTGGCCGAATCGCTTTCGCGGCTGGGCGGACTCATGACCGTCGGCCGCATCGGAAAATACTGGTACGGCAGACAGGTCGGATTCGCCAAGGAGGGGGACCGCGCCGTCTACGCCACGGGCGACGATCCCGTGAACAACGACGGACACTGGGGCTTCAACGGCGACTGGCGCGCCCGCTGGTTCCTCGACGAGGCGACCACCGGACCGCGCTCGGACGTCCTATTCGGCGCGCTGGCGTGCGCGGCGCTCGTGCGCCGCGCCAATCGGGAAGGCGCTGCGGCGCGCGTGTGCGGCGCGGTCTTCGCGACGCCGTTCGGGACCGGCTGGCTCCTGGCGAAAAGCTGCATCGACGCCACGGGCAACGCCGATCTGGCGGCGCAGGCCGGCGCCGGAACCCTCGACACCCTGGCAGAGGAACCGGCCGTCCAGGGTGCCGGTCTCTCTCCTGTCGAACTTGGCCGCAGCTACACCAACAACGACTGCACGTTCGTGCTGGACGGCGATGTGGCCGACGCCACGCGCGCGTTCGTCGCGGCCCACGCCAAGTTCGCGAAATGCTCGTTCGACTCCGCGCCGATCCTGGGAACTCGCGAGCGCCGCCGCATCCGCGGCGACGTGGTGCTGCATCCAGTCGATTTCTTCGCGGGCCGCACCTGGAGCGACACCGTGGCCGTCGCAAAATCCAATTTCGACACCCACGGCTACACGCTCTCGCCGCTGTTTCTGGTGCGCCCGCCGTCAAAGGAGCCGCGCGAGGCCGACGTCCCGCTGCGCGCTCTGATGCCAGCGGGGCTGGACGGGGTGCTCGTGACCGGACTGGCGATTTCAGCCGACCGCGACGCGATGCCGCTCGTGCGCATGCAGGCTGACGTGCAGAACCAGGGCTACGCCGCAGGTCTCGTGGCGGCGGCAAGCGCCGCCGGAGGCGGCATTCCGCTGCGCGAAGTCCCGCTGCGACCGATCCAGCGCGCTCTCGTGGACGCTCAGTGCGTTCCGGAACGCGTGGTCGCGGACGTCGATCGACTCCCGGAAGTGCCGGGCGACGATCCCTGGGCGCGCGCGGCGCGCTGCTTCGCGGATCCGGTGGCGGCCAAGCCCGGACTTCTGCGCCGTCTGTCCCAGGGCGGCGACGACGCCCTGGAGGCCGCGCAGACGCTTGCGTTTCTCGGGGACGCGTCAGGCCGCGAAGTCTTGGTCGCGTCGCTGCTCGCGAGCCCATTCGACAAGGGATGGAACTACACCGGCATGGGGCAGTTCGGCGCATCGGCGTCGGTGCAGGACACGTCGCTTCTCGCGCTGCGCGCAATCGGCGGCGGCGCCGAAGCCGTGCTGGCAAAGACGCTGGAGCTGAAGCCGGACAGCGAATTCTCCCATGTGCGCGCGACATGCCTTTGCCTGATGCGCGCGCCGGACGCCCGCGCGGCGGCCCCGCTCGCGGCGCTGCTGGCCGCGCCCGGAGTCGCCGGTCACGCCGTCCGTTCCATGGCCGGCGCGATAGCGTCGGTGCGGCCCGAATGGAACGACACCTCCGAGCGCAACGATCAGCTGCGCGAGCTGTATCTCGCGGCGGCGCTGCTGGCCGTCGATCCGTCGAACGCGGCGGCGAAAGCCTCGCTGGCGGCGTACAGGGACGGGCTTCAGGGGGCGTACGCGCCATTCGCGGCGGCGGCGCTGAACGCCGCTCGGGCGCAATGAGACTGGAAAAACGCGCCGTCGGAGCCCCGCTGGACTTCGAGGAGGCGTGGTGGTCGGAAAATCCCGACGTCCCGGGCGGACTTGTCGGAGTTGACGAAGCCGGGCGCGGGCCTCTGGCCGGCCCGGTGGCGGCGGGCGCGGTCGCGATGGACGCAGACGCGGCGCACTCCCTGCGCGCCGGGGCGCTCGCAGGAATCACCGACAGCAAGAAGCTGTCCGAAGAGCGCCGCGAAGAGCTTTTCGAAACGCTAGTGCGGGCGCCCGGAGTGCGCTGGGCGCTCGGACTGGCAACGCCTCGCGAAATCGACAGGCTCGACATTCTGCGCGCCACGCACCTTGCGATGCGGCGCGCCGTTCTCGCGCTCCCGGGGCCGGCTCCGGCTTTCGCGTTCGTGGACGGCCTTCCGGTGGTTGGTCTTCCATGTCCGCACCGCGCCATCGTGAAGGGCGACGCGAAAAGCTTTCTCGTCGCCGCGGCCAGCATCGTGGCCAAGGTCTCTCGCGACCGGATCATGCGCGAGCTGGACGCCGAATATCCCGGCTACGGGTTCGCCGTCCACAAGGGCTATCCCACCGCAGCGCATTTGGAGGCGCTCGCAAGACTCGGGGTGACCGCGGTCCACAGGCGCTCGTTCGGCCCGGTGCGCGACGTCCTGAATCCGCCAATGCTCTGAATCACGACGGGACTGAGATCCGCCGCCATGACGCCACGTTTTTTTGCAAACACTGGCGGAACAATCAGAATGGCCAGAGGTCGATCCACGCGGCGCGGCGGTGGACTTCGCCGCGGAACGCCTCCACGGCGGCGGCGAAGTCGCCATCGAATCCAAGCGGCTTGAGCAGCCGCCACTCCTCGTCCATGTACGGCGCGAGCGCCGCCGCGCGCGAATCTATCCAGGCGTCGAGGGCGGCGTCGGAAAGCGCCCCGGCGCGGACCTTCGTCCAGCGCTCGCGAGCGGATCGCAGAATCTCGGGCATGGCAAGGAAAAGCTTGCGGGAGAGCGACGAGACTATCGGCGTCGGCTCACGGCCGCGAAGATCGAGAAACGTCTTGTCGTAATCCCACGGAAGCACGAGCCAGCGACCATCGCTCTCGCGCTGTCCGATGTACTGGTTGGTGACGCGTCCGTCCTCGTTCCCGGTGAAATTGACGATCGTGAAGAAGTCTCCCAGCTCCTGCAGATCGAACGTCTCAGAAGCTTCGGCGGCAAGGCGCTCCGGATCGGCACCTGCGACGAACGCATTGACGCGCCTGAACGGCTCGTACTTGTCGCCGTCGGGGTCGGAGTCGTCGGCGCGGTCCACCATTTCGGCGTCGGCGCGCTCCCAGAGTCCGGATGGCGAACGCACCTTGTAAAGTGACGAGAAATCCTCCCCTAGCACGTCCTGCAGGCGCGGTGCGACTTCCCAGACGCCGGCCCATTCGCCGTTTACGAAAACCTCGGTCCAGGTGACCGGCGCCGAGCGGCGCGGGGCACCTTCGCCCTGAAGCGCGGCGAAGGCGTCGAAGCTCAACGCGTTGCGGAGGCGCGTCGGATCGGCGTAGCCGCAAAGCAGCAGCACGTGCTGCACCGGGCGTGGGGCGCCGGTCCAGTCCACGGGTGCGTCGAACTCCAGGTTGATCGAACGCTTCGCGCCCTTGACGTAGGAGGTGTTGCCGCGGAGTTTCGCTCCGCCACCGGAGGCCGCCGTTCCCGAGCCCCAGACGCCGTCCGCGCCGCCGCCCGCGGGAACGCGCATCGCGGTGAAGTCAGTCCTGGCGATTTTCCGGAGAGGCCCGGAGACATGGAGGAAAAGGGACGGAAGCGGCGGATTTTCGGGCATAACCCTGAAGCGCCATTCCCGGCGCGAGCCGTCGGGCAGCGTGGCGCCAAGCGTCACCACGACAGGATCGCGTCCCGGCGGGCGGCGGACCACTCCGTCCGGGGACAGGACATCGGGGCGAGAGGAATCCCACGTCGTGCCTTCCGGGAAACCGGCAGCATTGAGATCAAGGTCGTCGCGAATCCCGAAACGAGCCGGATTGCGGCCGAGCACCGCGTTTGGCAGAGGGATGTCCTGGGGTGGTGAAAAGCCGGCCGCGGCACGCGCCGAATCGAAAAGCGACGCGCGCCAGCGCGCCTCGGCCGGACTCCACGGAAAACGAGAATCCCCGGCAAGCGTCGAAACCGCAGTCTTGAACGCGGTGCGCACCTCCTCGGGTTTCATGCCGGCGCCGTCGGCACGGCTTTCGGAACGCGCGTCGTGAAAAAGGCGGACGGCGTCGTTCGCCCCGTGGGATCCGACGGACATCCACGGCGAAGTCGTCCTGTCGAAAGCCTCCAGACAGTAGATCCCCAGAAATTCGCCGGAAAGTGAAAGCCTGACGAAGAGGGATGAATCCAGAGGCAGGGGGCGAAGCGCCTCCGGGTGGCGCGCGGCCCATTGTTCGGGCGGAAAGAGCAGAGCCAACCCGGAACCCGGCGCAAGGAACCCGGGACAACCGCGCAGCAGGAATGCCGGACGCCGGACGCCGGGCGCCGGAAAGCCCTCCGGATCCGGCGGCGCCTCAACAACCGAGGCGCGCAACGTTTCGGTGCGGCCGCCGAACGAAATCGAGATTTTGCGCGAACGCGCGGCGTCGCGCCCCAGCGAGCCCGCAATCGAGATTTGCGTAGCGGCGTTTCGGAAGTGCCGCTTGTCGGAACGCGAAAGCTCCATGTCCAGATGCGGCATGGACTTGTCCAGGAGCGCAGAGCCGCGCACTCCGGGGCGCAACCGCCCGAACCCGGCGCAGAGCGTGCGAAGAAAAGAGCGCTGCCGCTCCGCGAACGCCGCCGCAGAGGCGCGCAGAGGCTCCAGCCGAAACGCTAGCGGCAGCCGCCCCGCGGCGGCGCGCGCGATTTCCCGCGCCCGCGGCAGATGGTCGCGCAGCGTCCATTCGTCCAGATCCAATCTTGGCGGCTCGTGCCAGTCGGTGCCGATCATAGCGCCATGCGGAGGAAGTTTCAGGGGCGGTTCGACCGAGGCCGCGGCCAGCAGCCTGCCGTCTGCCCAAAGCGACGCCCCATCAGGCCCAAGCGCGTACACGACGTGCGTGAACTTCCCGCGTTTCGGAGCGAACGGCACACCGAAGCGCCGGTTCCCGCCTGCGTCCATGAAACCAGCCTCCAGAACGCCGTCCGCAAGGCGAAGAGAAAGCATGGAGCCGTTGTTGCCGCGATCCCAGATCAGTCGCTGCGGGGGGGAGCCCGGGCCGGAATCGTGGAAGCGGACGCGCAATTCGGCCGAAAAACCGTTCGTAAATGCGCTCCACGGCACGGGCGCAACGAGACTTTCGCCCTTGCGTCCGTCGAAGCGGCGCGCCCAGCCGCCGCGAAATCCAGGAACTGTGGCGGCGGCGCGCCCTTCGAGCGGCCTGCCGGAGATAATGTCCGTCGGCACCGGATCGTCCAGCGTCGTGTGGAACACTATGCCGTGCCTTGCGAGCAGGGCTCCACCGAGTCTTGCGCGGAATTTCGCGGCGCGGCGGTCCAGCCGGGCCAGGGCGCTGTCGGGCGCAAGCGCGGGAAAAAGAGTCACCGCCACCAGCGCCGCCAAAACGCATCCGCCGGCAATGCGGCGGGCCACCGTCCGGAGTCTCCCGCCTTTGTCCGACCGAGTTTTCACGACGTTTGCGCGACTGAAGCGCCTAGCGGAGTCCGCCAGGCCTGTCGAGAAAGAGATTCACCGCCGAAAAGCCAGCGATTCCGGCAAGCTTCGCGTGAAGCGTCGTGGCCTCGCCGGCGCGCAGCCCGGAAAACACGTACTGGAGCGTCGTCATGCCGTTGCGCGTCGAGGCGCTGTCGAGCGTGAGATGCGAGAATTCGTCATCCAGCAACGACTGGATCGCGTCGTGCTTCGCGGCCGCTTCGTCCGCGCCGAGAGTGAGGATGAGGACGCCGTCGCGGCGCAGACGCCGCGAAAGAGCGGCGCCGCGCGCCGCCACCAGCGCCAGCAGCGCGAAGACATACAGGTAGAGGATGAAGGCGAAGTTGAACGTGGCCGCGCAGATCGCGGACGCGATCACGAGCATGATGAATCCCACCTCCTCCGGCTCCTTGATCGGTGTGCGGAAACGGATGATCGAGAGAGAGCCGAGCAATCCGAGCGAAAGCGGAATCGAAAGCTGCACCCCGATGAATAGCGTCGTCACCGCGAGCGACAGCAGCGGGAACGCGCGGTGGATCTGGCTGCCGGTGCCGCGCCGCTCGTAGAAAAAGCGGTACAGCAGGGACGCCGCGAACGCCGAGGCCAGCGCGACGGCGAGAGCCGAGAGGAAGGTGGGCGCATCCATCTTCTCGCGGATGCTCAGGATGGCGTCGCCGACGGTTTCGGGCGCGAGTGCGTTGATTTTCACGGGGATGGGATTCCGGATTGAATTCGTTCCATGCAGGAACCGTACTTTGAAAAGGACTGGAGGCGCAGACCGGCGCGGAGCATTTCGTCGGCCCATCGCGGCGGGGCACCGCCGCGGTTCTTGAACTCGCAGACGAGCCGGTCCAGCGCCACCGGCACGTCGGCCTGCGGAAATCTGGTTTCGCTGACCGCCGTGGCGGCTATGTTCCAGTCCAGGGACACGCGGCTGGAGCCTTCGAGATCATTGTAGCGAAGCCTGTCGTACTCGATGCGGCAGACGGGCGTCCAGATTGCGCCCACGGGTTCGCCAAGCGCCGCGGCGTTGTCGGCGAAAATGGCCGGCCAGCGCGAATCGTCCAGCGGCGCTCCCGCCAGCAGCGCCCGCGGCGCGGTCGTCTCCACCCGGATTTTGCGTCTTGCGGAGCCAATGCGATGCTTGAGTTCAAGAAACACCGGGACGCTTTCGGGCAGAGTTTCCGGACGGCCGTACCAGCGGGCTCTGACCTTGCGCTTGATGTTGTCGCCGTTGTCCTTCTCCGAGACGGCCAGGGTCTGCGGCGTGTCGAAATACACGCTGTTCACATGGCCTTCCGGATTGTAGCGGTCCGGCAGCAGCATCGAGTCGAGCAGCGCCGCGACGAATGGCTGCAACGCCGCGTCGCCGGCGAACTTGCGCTCGTTCACCAGATCGCTTTCCAACGACGGCAGGCCAAAGCCAATGCTCCCCAAACGCTCGAAAATACGTTTCACCGCTGCTGCGAATCCGGAGATGACGAAGAAAGGTCGGCGTTCTCGCCGTCGTATGCGTTGGCCTGCCAGGATCCGCCCGTCAGGCGCAGCGCCTTGTCGCGGTTGGCGTCCATGTCGGCGCGCAGTTTCACAATGACCGGATAGAGGCGCGGAAGAAAATCGTCGAGCTCCTCCTTCCAGGCGTCGGGTTTTCCGGGCTGGCACTGTATGGCGATCGAGGCGTAGCCCCAGCGCGGACGATACGCGCGGAATGCGTTGTCGAAAAGCATCCGCAGAAGCCGCGACATGTGATGGACGGTTTCGCGCTCCGGATTGAAAAGCCAGTACGCGTAAACGCTCTCGTCGGCGCCCGTGACCTCGCCCGACGCGGAGCGCACGGGGCGTGTCAGCTCCAGCGCACGAACGTCCATTTCGCGATCCGGGCCGCATAGCGCCCGGTGGGTGTATTCGTCAACGATCTGGTTGCCCTGGGCCACAAGGCATCGCTGCGGCTTGTGGATCGAGCGGCGTTCCATGCCGGAGAACACAAACGTCACCACTATGTCGGGATGCCCTGGGCGGTGGTATATGCGACGGAAAATCGGCGTGTTGGCCGGAAGCAGGCTGGTTTCGCCCACGGACACCGCCCCAAGCGCCGAGCCGCAGATCGGACAATTGGTCGCCCCGGCTTCCAGACCGCTGGCCGGGAACGATGCGCCGCACTGGTCGCTCTGGCAGAAAAGCAGGGGTTCCGCGGTCCACGGGCCAAGCCTCTCCGGCATTTCGAGCGGCACCGGACCCGTCGGGTCGCCGTACAGCACCCGCTCGCCCGAAAGCACGGCCGCGGTCGCGGCGATCAGGGCAACGGCGGTCAGCCCCGGCAACGCCTTTTTTGCTTCAGCGAACACAGAAATACCCCCCAGTTGCGGTCCAGAAGAGACCCGGCACCCATCAGCAGAAGAAGCGACAGGAAAAACAGAATGTAGCCCGAAAGGTCGTGGTACAGGGCCATCGCCAGCTTCATGCCGATCCATTCGGCCACCACGCCGAGAGTGAAAATCCTGAGCGCGTTGGCCACCATCGCCAGCGGAACCGACAGCACGAAGAGCAGGACGCGCTTGAACGGCGTCTTGAGCGTGAAATACGCGTATGGCGCGGCCAGCGCCGTCATCGTGATGAGCGAGCGAAGACCGGAACACGCGTCGGCAACGTTGAAGCTGAATCCGCCGCCTGCGGTGGAGAACACGACGGCGCCATCCCGCACGGCGCCTATGCCCACGCCCTTGAGAAGCGTGCACGCGAGCGCGCTTGCCATGAGGCGCAGCGGCATCGTGAACTCGACCATCAGCGGACCGAGAAAGCAGAGCATAACGTAGCACGCGGGGAACAGCAGGGCACGCGCAACTTCCGGTCCCCATGCTGCCAGCGCGGATCCCCAGAACACACCAACCACCGACGCGAGCGACAGACGCGGCAGCTGCGATCGGAACCCGACTACGTGCAGAAACAGCGAAAACGCGACTAGCAGGGCGCCGCGCCAGTCGGAGCGCGTCCGGCAGAGCGCAATGCGGCGGCGGTCCATCCACACAATCGCCGCAGCCACCGGCAGCATGATCCAGTTGTTGGCGAAGTCGCCGTAGCTCCACTGGCCCGCGAACCAGCCGAGCACGCTCGCACGCCCGCTCGCCGCCTCGGAATCAGTGCCATAGCGGCTGAAAAGCACAAGCGCAAGCGCGGAGCACGCGAGAAACAGCGCCATGGGAACGAGCCTTGGCTTCAAATCGACGGGCGCGGAAGAGGCGCCGGCGGCGGGCGCGGAGGAAGCGCCGGCGGCGGGCGCGGAAGAGGCGCCGGCGGCGGGCGCGGAGGAAGCGCCGGCGGCGGGTGCGGAAGAGGCGCCGGGGGCGGGCGCGGAGGAGGCGCCGGCGGCGGGCGCGGAGGAAGCGCCGGCGGCGGGTGCGGAAGAGGCGCCGGGGGCGGGCGCGGAGGGCGTGGGGTCTGTTTGTCGCTGGATGTCGTTCATACGGCGCATCTCGTGGCGTCACGCGCGGATACTACCCCCTTGTCGGAGCAATTGCAACGCCCCCAAGATTCCATTTCGGCTATTTCCGGGACTCGGCGCGGTAGTGCTCAACGGTGGCCACGGGGAGGGAGCGCCACAGGAGAAATTGCTCGCGCAATTCCGCGGCGAAACGCCTGTTGCTGCGCTGCCAGGCTTCGGGCGAACCGCCTTCGCGGCGGATGTCCACAACCACTTCGTCAATGCCCGGAATGTCGGACGGACTGGACTGCATCCTGAACGTCTGGAAAAGCCCGAGGTCGAAAGGAGCCAGGGAAATCTCAGCCTCGATTGCGGCGGCGCCGTCGGCGCCGCGCACGATGCGAGCGTCATGCGCGGCGAAATTGCCGAGCGTCGCGTCGGAGTGGTTCTCGAAGTGTTCGCGTATGAAAGCAAGTATGCCGGAAAAATCCTGGGACGACACGGTAAAAGGGAACGTGAAGTGTAGGCGGTCGCCGTCGGGGCGCGGCATCTTCCACTTTCGCGCGACGCCGGGATTGGCGCTGCGCCCGGCGCGAGCGGCGGGAAACACGGTGGAAAGCATCACAACGGCCATCACCACGAGAATCGTGCACACGGAGGACAGCGACGAGAAATTCATTTCCGGAGCGGTGAACCAGCCTCGCGCCGCGCACATGGAGAGGATTTTCGCCGAAAGCTGCCCCAGCAGGTATCCACCCATGCCGCCGACGACGGAATAGACCGCGCTTTCGGCAAAGAACAGGGCCCCCACGTCGACTGGTGCAAGCCCTAGCGCAGAATAAGTGAAGATCTCCTTTTCGCGTGCCACGATGGAACCCATCAGCGACGAGAATATGATCAGTCCGCCCAGAAGCAGCGGCACCGCAACGTCGGCGAAGCCAGATCCCTTCACCGCGTTCGCGAAAATCATGCGCGTCGCGCCGCGGGGGCTCTTTGCAAGCACCGTGCCGCCGACGAAGGCCGGCGCGAGTCGTTCGGCGTCGGCCTGCACGCTTTCCTCGGCGTCGCGCGGATACAGCACGAGGCTTGTTGTCACGCACGCGTCCCCGAAGGCCGCGCGAAGGTCGTCTTGGCGTGCGATGGCAATCATTTCGGGGGAAATCCATTCGAAGGACGAGCCGCCCATCTGCTCGAATATGGTGGCGGTGTCCCCGCTTTGCCCGGACGCCTGGAGCGTGGCCTGGAAGTCCGGCGGCGTCAACTTGAGGCCGTCGATAGTCGTCGCCCCCTGAAACGCGACCGGGTCGAAGAACCCTGCGAAGTGGAACGGCGTTCCACCAAGCCGCAGCTCGCTGCCTACGGTCAAGCCGCGCAGCACGTTCGTGGCGACGGGCGCAAGCCAGACCGGTCGCGCGAGAGCCGAGCCATCCGGGTGCGCCGAAGCGCCCTCCCCCTGCTGCGTGGCCGCCAGTCCGGGAAGCGGAACTTCCGCGTCCCCGGGATCCACACCCATCACCGCGGAGACCTGCATCGCGGCGCACCCAACAGGATCCCAGAACACGCGCTCCGGGGAAATCGTCGTGGCGCCCGAGTCCTCCTGCCGCGTGGGAATCTTGAAAACTCCGCCGCGCCTGACGACATGGTAGCGCGGTCCGCTGAGCGTTGCCACGGCGTCGCAGAACCCTGTGTCCATTGGGAGCATCGAAAGCCTGTGCAGCTCGATGCGGTCGGCGCCGGCGCCGCGCCCAAGAGGCGTCTCCACCACGCCCAGGCTGCCAGTGAACGAGGCGAACACAAGTATCGTAAACGTGAGCAGCACGACAGTGATGCAGGTGAGAAAAGTCTTCAGCGGCCGGTTGCGCATCCCGGCCATTCCTATCAGGATGGCCGAAAGCGTGGTGGAGCTCTCGGACTGGATTCCGTGCGCCGTCGAGGAAAGTCCCTGGAGCTTGCGGATCTCCTCGCGTATCTTGCCGGCCATCACGGCGGTGGTCGCCACGCCAAGCACGATTATCACAAACGCAAGAAAGACTACCGACGGGGCGCTTGCGAGCGAAAAAGCAGGATGCGTCGCGTAGAGAAGTCCGAACGTGGCAAGGAAAAAACCCGTGAAGCCTGCCACCTGTCTGTAGACGCTTGTGAAGCCGCACAGAAGCCGCTCCATCGCGAAGGCGAACGGTATCGCCAGCAGTAAAAGTACAACCACCGCCTGGACCAGATCCTCCGTGACGCCGCGCAGCGGGCGGTAGATCCGGTTTTCGAGACATGCGGCGAAAATGTCGTGCGCCCTGGCCAGCGACCACTGCCTCTTCGACGCGGCGTCGGCGGCCTCTTCCGCGTGTTCAAGCGCATCGGCATGCAGCTTCTCCAAGTCGTCGCGCACGATGTTGCGGGAGCGCAGGACGGAGAGGCGGGCGTCGTCCAACAGGCAGACGTCGCGCGCTCCGCGCGCAATGTCGTCCGCGCGCAGCCGCGCGGCGCCGGCGATTGGCACTCCGTCGCCCATGGCGGCGGCGACCCGGTCTTCGCCGGGCGCGGGTTCGCGTGACCCGAGCAGCATGTCACCGTGAGATCCGATGACTTTGACCGGATCGGGCCTGTCTGCGAAAAACTCCTTGCGCCCGCCGCGCGGATCGTCGAACGTGAACACCGCCTTTGTCTTGTGCGGCGAATCCTTGCGGGCGACAAGAGTCTCGGCGTGGTAGAGGTCGCCGCCGGATTCGTCCGGCGCGAAGCCATCGCACCAGGCGAGGCCGCCGTACGCGCGGAAAAGATGCACCGGCGTAGCTGGAATCGAGTCGGACTCGCCTCCGAACGTCACGCGGTCCGGGGCGCCGTTTTCGTCGTAGCCCACGGCGACGTTGTGGAAAAGCCATGGCGTCGCGACAAAGTCTCGCGACACGAGAGGCACGTAGACGCGGCCATTCGCCTGAATGCGCGCTCGCGGGGCCAGGCCGACTCCGGGAAGGGGTGCGGCGGCGGTGACTCCGGGGAAGTTGGCTATGGCGCGGGGGGGCGGCCCCTGCGCGTCCGTGGAACCCGGCGCCCAGTCCTGGTAGGAAAGCCCCTCGCCGGACGTGCCAAGCAGCCGCGTTTCGGAGCGATGCGGCGGATATACCGGCCTGAGCGAAAACGCGGGCGATTCGGCGAGTGCGCGGCAGAAGACGTGCATCTGCTGCGACAGCGGGCGCAAGTCGCATGGGACTCGCAGGGGGAGGTTGTCGGAGCGAAGCGGGTCGCCGACGGTCAAGGCCTCGAACGCGGCGACGCCAAGGGCCGCGGCCGGATCGGTCGGAGTGATGCGCTGCCGGGGCAGCGACAGCGAAAACGGCTTCCACGTGGGCGTCAGCGCCGGCTCCCAGAGCGTCGCGCCCCAGTCGCGCCCTTCCGAGATGCCGCGGCTGCCGGTGACTTGATCGCCATAGTATACGGACCGCACGGCCGAAAGATGCCTCCCGTAGGAGCCAACATCGGTGCCGCCATGGCGGAAGAGTCGGTTGGCTCCCATCATGGAAAGCATCCAGGGGCGGTCAGGTGCCGCGAAATCGAAATCCAGATGAAACACCAGATGGCGCTCGGAGAAAACCGAAGAAAGCTCCATCCAGGTCGCGCAATGCGCCGCAAAGGAACGAAGTTCGTCCGCGCGGACGCGCAATGTCGCGCGGACGCATTCCAGGCGCTCCTCAAGTAGCGCGTCGGCTGCGGCCGAACGCTCCGCAGCCCCGCCGCGCACCAGCAGCGAACGCAGCTCGTTGCACGCCATGCGCCGCTCCTCCAAAGCGCCGATTTCCGCGTCGGACGCCGCGCCGCCGCCATCCTTTTCCGCCGCGCCGCCGCCGACTCCGGGAGCGACCTTGGCGGCAGCCCGGCTCTCGCGCGCGGCCGCCAAGGCCGACCGGATGTCCCCGGAAAGGAAGGACAGATCCTTTTTGAGGCGCAGACGCAGGGCACGGACGGGTTCACCGCGACCGACAAGCACGTCGCCGTCTTCAGACGCGGCCAGCAGGGCCTCGGTCCTCGCCAGCTCGTTCGTGAAGTCGTTCAAGCGCGACTCCAGCGAAAGCGAGGTTCTTCCGCCATCGGCCATTTCGATGGCGTGGTAGAAGAATCGAGCCCCCTCCTGCGCGGCATGGCGGGATCCAAAAAACGCGAACACCACGGTGCGCGCCGGAGGCGGCCCGGCGGCCATGTCGGCGGCGACTTGAGCGAGCAGTGCGCAATTGGCCGCGGAGCGCAGGTCGGGAGAAAATTCTGGCGTCAGTCCGTATGTGTCCAGCGTTGCGGAAAGCAGAACCACTTCACCGCCGTCCAAGTCCGCCACCGAGCCTTCGCGCCCGGGCAGTACGAACCAGAGATTCTCCCCGACGACGTCGCTCAGCTCCGCGCGGGCGTCGAGGGAAAGGAGGGCGGTACCATCGGCGGAAAGCAAGCCCGCCGCCTCGGCCGCCTCACGCGGAACGTAGACGCGCGGCACATGGGTGACGGACTCGAACGCGACGTCGCCAAGCGTCCAGGGATTCAGTTCCGGACCGCCGACAAGCGCGACTGCGGCGGCGCCATGCGCAAACGATTCGCGAACCGAAGCGCCTGGCAGGGTGCAGTCGATCACGGCGAAAGCGCCGTCGAGTTTCTTGCCGTCGAGTTCACGTAGCGATCCGGCCCCGACATACACGGCCGGGCCTTCGATCGGACCAGAAACCGCTGTATCGGGGAACGCCGCGGGTCCAGCGTCGATCAAAAGCGCCCCTGGCACGGGGACCCCACCAAAGGCCAGATTGCAGCGCTCGGTCCGCTGCGCGAGAGAAGCGAACGTCTCGCGATGCGGAGCGAGTCCGCGCGCGGAAAGGGGGCCCTCGACGGCGGCGGCCGCCGTCTTGAAGCCATCCGACCCGACGCGGCGGTTTGGCAGTCCGGAAAGAACGGACCACACGGCGTCGTAGACCTCGGTCCCAGACGGGACGGCGTCGGCCAACGATGCGACGACGGCCGACGTGAGCGCGCCCGTGATTGCAAAAGCAGAAAGAAACCTGAAAGTCTGGACCATTGCGGAAAACATCGTAAAAACACGCCGGGAATTCTATGCAATAGGCGGTTTTTGTGCAACGAGTCCAGGAGGGCCGATTTTGCATTTGAAATTGTCGGAGAATTGAAATAGACTTCCGTTCAAAGGGATTCTTCCTCACCAGCGCCCGCCCCCCCACACACATTCCCAACCTTATTCCCATGCGACTCCTCGTTTTCCGCTGCAACTGGCTCCAGTGCAAGAGCGCCCGCACGCTCGCCATTCCCGCCGCCGGCCGGAACCCGGATCGCCCACCACACCTCCGTCCGCGAAGCCGTCACCGCCCTCCTCGCCGCGCTCTACGCCCCCAAACCCAAGCGCAAGCGCAAGTCCTGATAGCCGGGCTCCACCCCTCTCACCTCCCACCTCTTCTCCCGCTCCCCTCGCCCGCTGGGCAAGAAAGAAACCAAGCATCCTTCCCCCCTCTCCACCCGCAGTCCTGATGGCCAGCCTCCGCCCCGGCCAAGTGCAGATATCCGAACAACCCATGAAAGAACCGACAAGCTTTACCGTCTTTTTGAGTTCGACATTTGTCGATCTGGCTGAACATCGCAAAAAGGTGATAGAGGGTCTTCAGCGGCTTGAAACATGCATCTATGCTATGGAGTATTTCTGTGCGTCTACAGACAGTTCAAGAACCCAGTGCTTACGGAAGGTTCACAGTTCCGATCTTTATGTCGGCATTATAGGCCTTCGATACGGAAGCATTGATCCCGAAACGGGCCTTTCCTACACTGAGGAAGAGTACAACGAAGCTTCAAAGAACAACATTCCAATGCTTCTTTTTATCATTGACGAAAGTAAAGAAACATCAATTCGACCGGCTGACATTGATTACGAGAACATTGACAAACTTCGGCAATTCAAAAATCGTGTTAAGCAGAGTCATGCTGTTGATTTTTTCGTCTCTCCTGCAGACCTTGCCATGAAGGTCGCGACAGCTATCATGAAACACATCAACGACAACAAGACCCTTGCTGAAACACTTAAAATCAATCACGAGATTCAAGAGGCCATCAAACCAACAAGCGAACTAACTGCACACCAACTCTTGCGCCGATTCAATCTCTTCCCGGAGCGTTGGAATGGCATCCGTTTCAATGCAACCCTTGAAAACTATGAAAGTGACGGCACTGTTCGCACCCCCTATCAAACAGATGAAATAGAACCTTCGCAACCTAATCTCGAAATCGTGCAAATCCCATGGAGGATTACCGACACCGAGTGTAAGAATCTGGGCCTTTTCGCCGAAGGTGAACTTGTCTACCATTTGCTTGACATAGAGGAACCAGCGTTAATTGACTGCTCTCTTGAAACGTTGACATTCTACTCCAATCGATTCTCGTTCCATGACAAACCGGACCTCGGTCTAAAAGTAGTTGCCATCAACAAGATCAAATTCATTCCAAAGAAACAACTTCAAGTGTCCGTCACTTCTAGTAGTTTCGATTTGCCGTTTTAACTCAACGATCCAGACTTCAAGCACTCAACGTTCATCAAGGGGAACAAAATGAAAATCACGCAAGATAAAAAACTCAACTTCAAGACTTCAACGAAAAGCGTTTGGCACTATCTCATTACCATTTTGCTCCTTGCACCAGCCACGAATCGAGCGCAGACCGAAACTCCGTCATTGGCTGGAGACATTGTTCAATTTGGAGAAACAACAAATGCATATATTTCACTACCACGACGCTACTTTTCTGCGCAGCTTATGAATGACCCTGCGTTCAAAAATGTAATGTCGAATGATTTGCAAAGCATAAACTGGGTATGGGCCACAGTTAAAAATCCAATTCCCAATGCCAAGTTTATTGGGCATGAAATACTATCGACAAACGGGTATACATATCTATGCTCAATTTTTGAGCCTATCGAATCAGCTGGAGAACATGATCGCTTTGCCAGTCTTTTGAGTTTCATAAGAAAGGATATTTCTGGCATTCCATTCAAAACGTGCCCAGTAGTTCCAAGTCCGCGCGGTTCATTTTCCATTCCCGAATCTGTAAAATCAATCCCAATAACTTGTATTGGTGATGGTGCCTTTTCGGAATGTACTGAAATTCAACATATTATCCTACCAGAAAACTTGAAAATTATTGGCGGAGAGGCTTTCAAAGGATGTTCTGGGCTACAAGATCTAATTATTGGAGAAAACATAATCGAAGTCGATTGGATGGCATTTTCCGGTTGTAGTGCGTTGAAATCAATATCCATTCTGCCGCGTTCAAAGCCCTTACGTTTCGAACAAGATGTTTTTTCCGGGTGCGGATCGATTACAAAACTAGACCTTCCCAACGAATATCTTGTAGGACTCGAAGATTCGTTCAATGAATCCTTTGATCGTTCTTTTTTCAATGAAGGCCCAATTCGCATTGGAGACTGGATCGTCGGCATTTCGGGAACAAATGTCACGAATGTCTGCATCTCGAATGGATTGCACTTAGCAACGTCATTTTACAGCGATCTAGTTAGAATCAAATGTCCATTTTCTCTATTTGTTGATTCTGGAGATATTGATGAAAATGGGAATTTATTCATTAGGGGTTCGGCATATTCTGGCCTGACCAACCTTTGTTCCATAATCGTTGGCCCTCATATCAAAGAAATTGCTTACGGAGCGTTTGCGGAATGTCATAATCTGGTACATTTGGATTTTCGCGGCAACATTGAAAAGATTGCTGAGAATGCATTTTATAATATTGGCGGACACACGGTTTTGGGATTAGAGAATCAAAACAACTTGAGCGAGTTTCTGTCCGCATTTTCACCCTCAGTTCTTGCTACACTTCAGGAACAGTATCACGATCCATGTATTTCAATCTTGATAGATTGTGCCAGCATTGTTTCAATCAAGACCTATTTGGGGCAACAAGCGTATCGATCATCGCCAGAAGACAACCGAATCGAACTCAAACGCCTTAGACAATCTTGGGAAGAACACATGGGTCACCTAATTGAATTATTGATGCCAAGTCCCGTGCTTTCACCTGAGGTAATTGATTCTTTATGTGAAGCAACATGGACTTTGGATGTAGTTGGATTGAGTTTCGGATTTACCGCTAATCCCTTCATTCTCAACGAAGACTTCACAGTGACAAAGAAATCAGACGAGGAAATCCGTCTTGGTCGCCATTACGACACATCGCTCTATCGACTTATGAATTTGTTCGCCGGTTCATATTCGCATCCATGCGCTCAATTCTGGATTGCTGAAAGGCTAAAAAACGATAACGATAAAATTGTTGAAGCTGTTCAATTGTATCAAGAGGCTGCATTAGGATTCGCCAAGGGCTTATGCACACGAGTTTCTAACAATGAGGGGACAGCACACTTCGCCGATGAAAAATCGGCAATTGCAAAATGTGTTCAAGCTATCGAAACCCTTGGCTTTCACACAATTGCCGAATCCGTATTCCTTAAATCACAAGTATTCCAAAGTGAAAAACAAGAAATCTATAATAATCCGCCCTTCACATGTTATGGCACTGCGTGGTTCATCAATGACTCAACAATCGTCACATGCCACCACGTCATTGAAAACTGCAAAGAAATCTGGACAGAGACTGAAAATGGCACTCGCATCGACTTCGTTGTTCTTGCCGAAGACCCCAATAACGATATCGCTATTCTGAAAGCAAAAACACCATTTTCAAACCATTCTTCATTGTCGTTGTCGTCGAGACTCGAAACAATCGCCGCAAAAGTCTTTACAGTCGGCTATCCACTACCTGATCTCATGGGAAGCGAAAAGAAATACAATGACGGAACGATCAACGCGCTTTCGGGAATCGGAAACGACAACCGCTTCTACCAGATTTCGATACCCATTCAGCCCGGGAACAGCGGCGGCGCCATTGTCTCGGAAGAGGGCCTTGTCATCGGCCTTGCAGCTGCAGGTCTCGATGCAGAGAAGGTCTTCAAACTCACCGGCTCCATTCCCCAGAATGTCAACTATGCCATCAAGTCCCGCTACATCACCGCGCTTTTGCAAGACAACGGCATCCCCTACGACGAGACTTCTCCAAAATCCGGCACCGATACGAAAGCAATCGTTGATCAAGTTTCCAACGCAACCATACTGCTAAAAGCAAAGTAAAGGAGAAATAAGCATGGAAACCACCAAAATGATTCTCGACTGGCTCGGACAGCAGTCGACTTTGGTTGTTGCTGTTTTTGGATTCGTGACTGCCATAATAGTTGCAAAGATCACAGGCGGAATAGAATTGAAGAAAGCGCTATGCCTCAAACGGGTTGAAGCCTACGAAGCGGCGAGATGTCAACTTATGCGCATGACAAATATCTACGAAATCATTTTGGGGCAAATGGCGGCTGTCAGTCAAAGCACAGACAGCAAAACGATTGTTGATAAAATTGCCTTATTGGTATCACAGTTTTTGGCGTTGGGAAAAGTGATGGAACAGGATGATAGTTTTGCCCGCATTGCCCTTTACGCAACAGAGCTGCCAAGACAAAATCCACGCCCATTGCAGAGCGAAGAACCCCGATTCATAAATGCAATAAGGGATATTTGGGAGAAACTCCAGTCCGGATCGTCGGAAGAAGAAAGAGATGCATTGGAAGGAAAATTGAAGGAAGCGATCAACCGATTTGCACCGTTAGTGCAAAATGAACTCCAACACTTATACGATCTAGATGAAAAGCTTAAAACTGACATACAAAAAGACAAGAGAATTAAAAGTTTGTTAATGTCTTAAGACTTCATGACGGAGCAAAACAGCTTTGCACCATCCATTCCTAATCGCTTCCTAATCTCCCCGCGGGCGCGGCAAAGCCGCCCCCGCACTCACTCCTCAACATGTCCCACGCTCATCCCTCCTTCGCCTTTTCCTCGCCAATGCAGTTGCCTCGCCGTTCTCCGAGTATCTTGTCTCCCGCGAACCCGTGAACCGCGAACACGCGCAAAGGAAAACCGAAACATGAAACCGAAACGAACCCGCAAAGTCCATGTAGAG
>CAMOSH010000036.1 GCA_946624575.1 uncultured Verrucomicrobiota bacterium | reverse complement strand
CCGGCAAGACGTTCACGATGGCCAACGTCATCCGCGACCTCGGGATGCCGACGCTCGTGATTTCGCACAACAAGACGCTTGCGGCGCAGCTCTACGGCGAACTCAAGGCATTTTTTCCCGACAACGCGGTCGAGTACTTCGTCAGCTACTACGACTACTACCAGCCGGAGGCGTACATTCCCCAGACCGACACGTACATCGCCAAGGATTCGGCCATCAACGACGAAATCGAACGGTTCCGGCTTGCCGCGGCCAATGCGCTCGTACAGCGACGCGACGTCGTAGTGGTCGCGTCCGTTTCGTGCATTTACGGCATCGGCTCGTCGGACGACTACGCGGGCATGTCGCTCCCGCTGGAAACTGGCGGCGAGATCGACCGCGACCAGATGCTTGCGCGGCTGGTGGAAATCCGCTACGAAAGGAACGATTTCGACCCGGGCCCCGGCTCCTTCAGGGTGCGAGGCGACACGGTGGACGTGTTCCCCGCGTGGAACGACAAGATCGCCTGGCGCATCGAACTGTTCGGCGACTTCGTGGACCGCATTTCCGAGTTCGATCCCGTCAGCGGAAACACCACGCGCGTTCTGGACAAGACCATCATCGCGCCGGCCCGGAACTACGTGCTGCCCAGGGAGAAGCTGGAAGCTGGACTCGCCGCCATCGAGGAGGAGCTCGCCGACCGCGTGGCGTTCTTCAACGCCAACGGCAAGCTTCTGGAGGCGCAGCGCATCCAGCAGCGCACGGAATACGACCTGGCGATGATCCGCGAGATCGGCTATTGCACCGGAATAGAGAACTATTCCCAGCCGTTGTCGGGGCGCCCGCGAGGAACGCCCGGAGAGTGCCTGATCGACTACTTTCCCAAGCCGTTTCTGACAATCGTTGACGAATCGCATGTCACGATTCCGCAGCTGCGCGCGATGTACCACGGCGACCGGGCGCGCAAGTCGATATTGGTCGACAACGGGTTTCGGCTTCCCTCCGCCCGCGACAACAGGCCGCTTTCATTCGAGGAAATCGAGGGAAAGCTGGGGCAGACACTCTTCGCGTCGGCCACCCCCGGTCCGTACGAAAAGGCGCACGCCTCGCGCACCGTGGAGCAGATCGTGCGGCCTACCGGACTTCTGGATCCGCCAGTCGAGGTGCGTCCGCTCGCCGGCCAGATCGACGACGTGATGGAGGAGATCCGGGCGGCGGCGGAGCGTTCTGACCGCGTCCTCGTGACCACGCTCACGAAGCGTACCGCCGAGGACCTTTCAAGCTACCTGCGCGAGGCCGGCCTCCGCGTCGAATACCTGCACGCCGACATCGACGCGCTGGAGCGCATCGCGATTCTCACACGCCTTCGCAAGGGAGAGTTCGACGCGCTTGTCGGCATCAACCTGCTGCGCGAGGGGCTGGACTTGCCGGAAGTCGCGCTCGTGGCGGTGCTGGACGCCGACAAGGAGGGGTTCCTGCGCTCCACCACGTCGCTTGTGCAGACTGCGGGCCGAACCGCGCGCCACGAACGCGGCCGCGTGATACTGTACGCGGACGAAATCACCGACTCGATGAAGGAGATGATCCGCATCACCGAGCGGCGCCGCAGGCTCCAGGCGGCGTTCAACGAAAAGCACGGCATAACGCCACATTCCGTCAGGCGCGAACTTTCGGAGGACAGCGCCGTGCGATCCGTCACCGGCGAGTCGCCGACAATGGCGAATCCCGTGCCGGACGTCCTGGCGACCGACCGCGAACGCGCAATCGAGAGGATCAAGGAGGAAATGCTGGAGGCCGCGAACGCGCTTGAATTCGAGCGCGCCGCGCTGCTGCGCGATCGCCTCAAGGCGCTTACCGCTCAGCAACCCGGCTCCGGAAGCACGCGACCCGGCGAACCGGCGCAGTCCCGGCCGCAGCCTCCGGACCGCGCCCCGCCGTCCGGCAGGGCGCGCCCGGCACCGGGTCGGCGCCGCCGAAAGGCATGAGCCCCGGCTCGCGGCCGGCGCGGCATACGTCCGCCGCCCGCGGGCAGCGCGGCGCGAAGGTGCAGCCGTCCGCGCCCCAGTTTTCCGGCGGCGGCACCCGCCCGGGGATCACGGCCAGGTCTTCCACGCCGCGCGTGGAATCGAGCCTCGGCAGGGCACGGAGAAGCGCCTCGACGTATGGATGCGCCGGAGTCCGCAGCACCTCGCGCACCGGACCGTCCTCCACAACCCGCCCGGCGTACAGGACGGACATCGTCTCGGCGTATTCGCCGACGATCGCAAGGTTGTGGGTGATCAGCAGCACGGCCGCGCCGCGCGTCGACGCCGCGTCTTTCAGGGTGCGCAGCACCTTGCGCTGCACCAGGACGTCCAGCGCGGTAGTCGGCTCGTCGGCCACGAGCAGCGCCGGCTTTTGCGCGAGCGCCATGGCGATGCACACGCGCTGCGCCATGCCGCCGGAAAGCTCGCATGGATGCGAGCGCATCACGGCATCTGCGCTTTCGCCAAGCCCCACGTCGGCGAGGATCGAACGGACGAATGCGTCGCGGCCGGCGCGCGGCACGGATTCCGGAACCGCCTCGCGCAGCTGAGTTGCCACCGTGAGCGCGGGGTGGAGCGCGTCCATCGGATCCTGGAACACGCAGGCCAGGCCGCCCTCCCTGCGAAAGGAGCGAAGCCGGCGCGGGGAGAGCGCCAGGAGATTTTCGCCGCGGAAGAGAACCGTGCCGGAAACGCGCCCTGGAGCGTCGGCCGGCGGAAGCCGGGCAATCGCCATCGCGGTCACGCTTTTTCCGCAGCCGCTTTCACCCGCAAGGGCGTGGAAGCCGCGCTCCGGGATGCGGAACGAGACTCCGCGCACGACTTCTCGCGCGTTCCCGCCGGAAGCGCCGCGCGAAGGCGCGGCGGCGGAGCGCGGGGCCGGCAGGGCGACGCGGAGGTCTTCGACCAGCAGCAGCGGCGGCGTCATCGCGGGAGAATCCCCGTCATGATCCTGCGCGCGTGGCGCGGTATTCGAGGAACCACTTGGCAAACGCGGGAATCCCGATCTCTATCGGCGTCGTAGGCTCGTAGCCGAGCTTTTCGCGAATGCGCGACACGTCGGCGTACGTGGCCGGGACGTCCCCGGGCTGCATCGGGAGCATTTCCATCTTTGGCTTGACGCCAAGCGCCTCGGAGAGCACCTCGATCATGCGCATGAGCTTTTCCGACCGATGGTTGCCGATGTTGAAAATCTCCTCCGCGTCCAGGTTCCTGGCCTCGATCGCGGAAACCACGCCCGACACTATGTCCGAGATGTACGTGAAGTCGCGCATCATCTCCCCGTTGTTGAACACCTTGATCGGGCGGCCTGCGAGCATCGCTTCGGAAAAGAGCCAGAGAGCCATGTCCGGCCGGCCCCACGGACCGTAGACGGTGAAAAAGCGCAGCCCAATCGTCTGGAGCGAAAAAAGGCGCGAGTACACGTGAGCCATCAGCTCGTTGCTCTTTTTCGTCGCCGCGTACAGGCTCACGGGCTGGTCGACGCGGTCGTCTTCGGAAAATGGGAGCTTTTTGTTGCCGCCGTAGACGCTGGAGCTGGAGGCGTAGACGAGGCGCGGAGTTCCATGGTGCCGGCACGCCTCCAGCACGTTGGCGAACCCGACAAGATTGCTCTGCACGTACGCCATGGGATTGACCAGGGAGTAGCGCACCCCGGCCTGCGCGGCGAGATTGACGAACACGTCGCACCGGCCGCCAAGCGAGTCGAACGCCGCGGCGATCGCGCCGGCGTCGGCCAAGTCCCCGCGCACCAGCCGAAAGGCGCTTTCCGCCGCGTGGCCGGCGACGCGGGCGACGCGCGCCTCCTTGAGCGCCGGATCGTAGTAGTCGTTGAAATTGTCGAGACCGGTCACTTCGTGGCCTCGCGCAAGCAGAGCTTCAGAAAGCGCGGATCCGATGAATCCGGCGGCGCCGGTGACGATGATTTTCATGTGTTCTCCGAAAAGGAAACTCCCCCCGTGCCGCGGGGCGCGGGGAGAGTCGTTGGTGTGTGGTTCGCCGAACTTTTCAGTCCTTGGCCTTGGAAGCGACCGTGGTGCGCAGGCGGGCGGACTTGCCCTTGAGGCCGCGCAGGAAGTAAAGCTTGGCGCGACGCACGTGGGAGTGCGCCTCGATTTCGATCTTGCTGATGTAGGGCGAGTGCACGGGGAACACCTTTTCCACGCCGACGCCGAACGCCACGTGGCGAACCGTGAACGTCTCGTTCGCCCCGGCGCCCTTGCGCGCGATCACCGTGCCCGCGAAGGCCTGGTCGCGAGTCTTGTCGCCTTCCTTGATCTTCACGTAGACCTTGACTTGGTCGCCAATGTCGAACTGCGGCACGTCTTTCTTGAGGCTTTCCGCCGTGATTGCGTCCAGTGCGTTGCTCATTTTTTTGTCTCCTGTGTGTTGGAAGATTTGTCTGTTTGTTTTTTGTTTGGCGCCCCGCAGAAGCGAGAAGAGGCGGGACGTTTCGGAAGATGCTAGTTCTGGGGGGCCGCCGCAACCGGCATTGCGGCCGCTGTCGGGACCGCGCGCCCGCGGCGGCGCCGGCGGGGAGGAGGTGGGGGGGGCCGCGGGAGGCCGGCGGCGGCAGCGAGGTCCGGGCGGCGTTCAAGCGTGATGCGCTCGGCCTGCTCCGTCCGCCACGCGCGGATTTTTGCGTGGTCGCCGCTCTGGAGGACTTGCGGCACCTCCAGCCCGCGCCAGTTCGGCGGTCTCGTGTACTGGGGAAAATCGAGGAGGCCGGTTTCGAATGATTCGTCGTCCGCCCCGTCCGCCGCGCCAAGCACTCCGGGCAGGAGCCGGACCGTCGCATCCACCACGCACATCGCCGCCAGGGCGCCGTTGGTCAGCACGTAGTCGCCGACCGAGAACTCCTCGGGGCCGAAGAATTCGCGCACCCGGTCGTCAATCCCCTCGTAGTGGCCGCAGATGAAAACCAGATGGCTCTCCTTTGCCAGACGCCGGGCGTCGGACTGTTCGAAGCGCTTGCCGGCAGGCGTCATCATGACGAGTTTCGTCCCCGGTCCGGCAACGGACTCCACCGCCCTGGCGAGTGGTTCGGCCAGCATCACCATCCCCGGTCCGCCGCCGTACGGGCGGTCGTCGGTCGAACGGTGCCGCCCTTCCGCGAAATCCCTGGGATTGACTATCCCGAACCGGGCGATCCCGGAAGCCATCGCGCGCCCCATCATGCTCTCGGAGAGCATTCCCGCGACCATTGCGGGAAATTCGGTGATCAAATCAACCCGAAGCCGGGGTGGTTGAGACGGCGTTTGCACGGCGAATGGAGTCACCAGCCGCCGGATGGCGGCGCCTCCTGCGCGGGTATCGGACGACTAGCCGGCGGCCGCGGCCTTGGCGGCCTTGGCCAGCTTCGCCTTCTTGCCCTTGGAGATTTTCTGGTGGGTGTGCTCGGGCTTGCCTTCGGAGCTGCGCTTCTCGCGCTTGAGCAGGCTCTTGACAACCGGGCTTGCGATGGCGCCCGTGCCGAGCCAGTACGAAATGCGCTCGAGCTTGAGTTCGAAGTTCTTGCCGGCCTGACGCGGATTGTCCCAGCCGAGATTTTCGATGAAGCGCCCGTCGCGCGGGAAGCGGGTGTCCGCCGCCACTACGCGGAACGAAATGTCACGATTGGCGCCAGTGCGCGTGAGTCGGATTTTGACGGCCATTTTTGCCTCTGTATTCGATGTGTTGCTTTGCGGAAAAAAAGTGTAGCGCGGTGCTGTCGCGTGTACGGGGGGGCGAATTATCGCACACAAGCCCGCAAATTGCCAGAAAAAATTTTGCACTCGCGGAAATGCGCGGGTTTTGGGAAATCCGGGCCTCGCGCCTGAGGCGCAGAACTGGATGGCGCGGTTTTTGGAAAACACGGGCCTGGCACCTGGGGCGCAGGTACGGGGACCGCATTCCGGAGAGCCCTGAAACGGATGCTTTCGACGCAGGCCGCGAGATTTTCCGGCCAGCCGCGTTCCGAACCGGGCGTTTCGGCGCGCAGCCGCCAGCGGTAGGTGCCGGTTCTCGTCGGAGGTGGCGTCGGTACAATCCATCGCAGGAGTCCGGGTTCCGGAGATGGTTCCAGTTCAAGCGCCTTTGTCCTGAGGACTGGCCCGCCGCCGTCCCCTTCTCCGACGCATTCGAGCCACAGGCGCTGCGTCGGGGCATTTGTCCTCGCGCTTGTCCACCAGCTCGCGCGCACTTCTATTTCAATGGCACAGTCCGGCGGCGCCGCCGGACCGAAGAACTCCGCGCCGTCGCACGCCCAGCGGCCTGACTTGCCACGTTTCGGCGGCGCCCACGCGCCCGGCGCCAGCCCGAATGGCGACGGCTCTCCGGGGAACACGGCCGCTCCGGCGGCAGCGAACGCATTTCTCGCCTCGGAGGACGACGCAGGTCTCGCCGACAAAACCGCGAATGTCCGCGTCTCCCTGTTTTCGGCCGCCGTCCCGAACGTCCGCCCGGCAACGCGTCGCGTTTCTCCGCGTATCGAGTCCCCGGTCGGAATCAGAGCCAGTCCGTCGTCGAAAATGGGCGCGGCGACGTCGCGCGCGGCAACGACGAATACCGGGCGTCGCGCGCATTCGGAGACGAGCCAATCCACGACGGGCGCGTGCTCTAGTCCGTTGACCGTGCCGTCGCCCAGGCCGAAGATCGGGCGGGTTCCGCCGACATCCGAGGCGAGCGGCGCGGCGAGATGGATGCGCTCGAACACGCAAATCGAGCCGTCGGGAAGGCGCGCGTCGAGCGCCTCAACCAGTTGCCCGGCACCTCGTTCGGCGCCCGTGGAATAGGCCGCAGGGTGGCGCGCGATCTGGAACGCGGCGGTTGCGGCAAGCATCGCCGCGGCCGCGATCCGGAGTTTTTCCTCCACCCCACTCTGCCCTTCGACTTTCGCTTTCCGACTTTCGCCATTTCGACGCGCGAAAAGAGCCAGCGCCGCCGCGAACGGCACGAGCAGGGCTGGCGGCATGGACCGGCGCAGAGACCAGATGCCGACGTTCGTCTCGTTGCCCTGGATCGCCAGAAACGGCAGCGCCGAAAGAACGATGCCCGCGAGAAGCGCGCAGCCTGCCGGTTTTCGCGCCGCTATCGCGAGCGCGAGCGTCGCGCCAATCGCAGGGAGCGCCGGGCCGAGCGCGTCGATGTCGGCTTCCAGGGCCCGTCGCGCGCCGGGAACTCTAATCGCCGCGGCAACCGCGGCCGCGACCAAGACCGCAGCGCAGACCGCAACCGCGTCGCGGAACGCCGTCTTTTTCGTGACAGCGCGCAGTTTCGCGGAACGTGTGGCGACCGCCAGCAGGACGGTCGCCGGCGCCATCGCGGCGAGCGCGACGCCAAGAGCGCGGATGTCCGCGCTCCCCGCAAGCATCGCGCGCAGGGTCGAAGGATTCAGGAAGTTGCCGTAAGGCGCGGTGACGAACGCGGTCGAAAGCGCGAGCGGAGCCAACCCGGCCGCGGAGCCAAGCGCGAGAAGTGCCAGGGCTGCGGCGTCGGCGGCGATGAATGCGGCGAACGCAGCCACGGGAACCGCGCACGCGGCAAGCGTGGGATGGAACGTAACGCCAAGTCCCAGCAGCAGCCCGGAGAAAAAGGCCGGCATCCGCCGCAGTTCGCCGTCGGATGCCCCCCGTCCCGAAGAAGCGGCCCAGAAGACAAGCGCCAGGGCGGTCGCGCAGAACAGCGCCGCCGGGCCTTCGGCGAAAGGTCCAAAGCAGAACCTGGCCGGCCATGGCGTGGCAAGGAACGCGCCGACGCACGCGATCGCGCAGAGAAAGCCCCCGGCCCGCCACGCCAGCGCAAGCGACAGAAGCGCAAGCAGCACCGGAAGGCCCGGCAAAAATGCGCGCTGCAGCGGCAGAAACGGCTGGAAGAACGGCCGGGCCTCGAATGAATCCGGGGATATCTGCCAGGCCAGGTCGCGCGTCAGACGATGCGCGGCGGCGCGGTAGAGCAAATGTGGGCGCGCACGTTCGGGCACCGCGGCAAAATCGAAGTCTTTCCACCGCAGTGGAGCCCCGTCACGGAACGCCCGCGCAAGAACGCACTGCGCCGAATCGTCCAGCCCCGTGAAACAAACGGTGCCGCACGACGGGCATGTCGCGGCGAACACGACGCTAAGCGCGACCGCCGCGACCGCAAAAAAACGCCGTCCGGCGCTCCGCCGGCGCTCCGCTGAGTCAGTCATCGCGGACAGACTCTCCCTCTCCGCCGCGGCGCCCGAGCGCGGCCTCTAGATTGCGGACGCGCGCTTCGAGAAGCGCGGCGTGCCGCGCGCAGCTGGCGATGTCGGCCTCGTCGCGCGACAGCACAATCGAGAACACGAACACCGCCAACATCAGGGCGACGAACGCCACCACCGCCAGCACGGACCCGAACGACAGCCCGAACGCTTCGCGAAGCGGATCGAAAAGTCCGGGGAAAAAGGCCATCAGGAGAATCGCGGCGCTGGGGAAAAACCAGAGCAGGGCGTATCGCTCGCGCAGCCGCGTCCGCCTGATGCACTCGAACGTGGCGCCGCCAAGAAAAAGCGCTCCGGCCGCGGCGCCGGCGCGGATTTTCGAGAGCTGTCCGGCGTCGCTCACGAACAGGATTTCGGCCAGCGACCAGACGGCCACCGCCGCTATTCCCGCCAGCGCCGCGAAGATCAGGGCGAAGCGCATTGCGCTGAAGCGCCGCGCCGCACGGACGGCCGCGCGGTGGCTCCAGCCTGCCCCGTGGCCGGATTCTTTGGTGGTGTCCATGCCGGGTGTCATTGCGATTGCGGAGCGCCGTTGACGATTTCAGCCCCTGCCGTTTCCGCCGCCGCAGGCGCGTTTGGACGCGGGCGACGGGATCGCCGCCGACATGAACAGCAGCATGTAGCTGGCAAGCTCAAAGCTTTCCTCCGCCGCATTCTTCACGTGCCGCGGGATGTCGAGCTCGGCAGGAAGGCATCCGGTCGGGTCGAGGGCGGTGCCGGCGTGTTCCGTCCAGAACGGGATGTCGAAAATCCGGTTCCAGATGCCCTTCCATCCAAGTATCTGCGAAAACACGACGGCGGCGGCAATTCCGGCCACGAAAAGCGGAAAGCGCTGCGAACGGCAGAATTCGCCGATTTCAAGCACAGTCTTGGACGAAGACCCGGCAATCACAAAGACAATGCAGAGCGCAACGCACATGTCCAGCACGAACCAGGAGCCATGCCAGAGCAGCTTGTCCAGGGGGCCGTCCAGTTCGCGCACGGCCATTGCAAGCACGACGAGGGCGCACACGGCGAAAGCGCGCGGAGTTCCGGACGTTTTACGGGACGCGCGCCAGGCGAACACGGCGGACGTAGCGAAAAGCAGCCCAAGCTGAGTCAGTTCGACCGGTCCGCTTTCCAGGACGTTGGCGTGATTCTCGACTTCGCAAACAACGATGAACGCAAGCGCCCCGGAAAGCACCGCGACGATCGCGGGCCAGAGCGCGCATTTGCAAATGTGCTTCAATTCCCCGCGAACGGAGCCCGCGACGTTTTTCAATTCCTGCATTTTTTCGAAGTGTAGTCGGTTACGCCGGATGATAGCGCAAGCCGGAGAATTTCTCAACCCGCCCGGCCGTCAGGCGGCACGTCCGCAACTCCCCGGCCCGGCCGAAAAAGCGGGCGAAAATGTCAGGAGCAGGATTTTACTTGCCTTTTGGAGGCGATTTTGCTTCAATGGCGCCGCGCGAACGGATTGTGCCGCGCACGACGATTTCCCGCTTTTTCCCAGCCATGTCCCCCAAATACCGCAGAATCCTCCTAAAACTCAGCGGAGAAGTGCTGCTCGACCGCCAGCACGGCCAGTGCATCGATCCGGACATCGTGTCGGCAATGGCCGGCAAGGTAGTCGCCGTGAAGGCGATGGGGGTGGACGTGGCGATAGTCCTTGGCGGCGGCAACATCTTCCGCGGCGCAACAGGCGAAGCGCTCGGAATCGACCGCTGCGCCGGCGACTACATGGGCATGCTCGCGACGATAATCAACGCGCTCGCGCTGCAGAACGCAATTGAAAAGCGCGGAATCCCGGCTCGTGTGATGACCGCTTTCCCGTGCCAGGGAGTCGCCGAGCCATTCATCCACCGCCGCGCCCTGCGCCACCTGGAAAAGGGGCGGATCGTGCTGTTCGCCGCCGGCACCGGCAATCCCCTCTTTTCGACGGACACCTGCGCGGCGTTGCGCGCGCGGGAAATCGGGGCGGACGTCATCATCAAGGCCACGAAAGTGGACGGCGTGTACACGGCCGACCCCAAGAAGGATCCGTCCGCCCGCAAGCTGGACCACATCACGTACGCCGACGCCATGCAGCGCGGCCTCAAGGTGATGGACACCGCGGCCTTCGCGCTTTGCCAGGAACACCAGATTCCGATCCAGGTCCTCGATTTCTTCGCCGACGGAGCGCTTGAGTCCGCAGTGGCCGGCTCCCATGTCGGCACGATCGTGGACGGGCGCGACCCGCCGCCTGTCTTCGGCTGAGCGCGGCGTCAATCCTCCCAAGTTACGGCGCCCGCCACTCCAGCCGGCCTCCCGAAAAAAAGAATTTCAATCACCTCTTCGACTTCATTAACAACGGCTTTTAGCCAACAAAAGACAAAGGAAAACACATCATGGCCAATCAGATTCTTGAAACCGCAAAGGGCAAAATGGACGGCGCGCTCAACGCGCTGGCCTCGCAGCTGGACGGAGTCCGCACGGGGAAGGCCTCGCCCGCGCTCGTCGAAAACATCACCGCCCTCTACTACGGCGCGCCCACCCGCATCCGCGAACTCGGCAACATCGCCACACCGGAGCCACGGCTCCTCACGATCACGCCCTACGATCCGTCGGCAATCAACGAAATCTGCAAGGCTATCCTCGCCGCCAACATCGGCGTCACCCCGGTGTCCGACGGGCGCAAGGTCCGCGTCCCAATCCCCGAACTCTCCGAAGAGCGCCGCAAGGAGCTGGCCAAGGTGACCAGCCGCATGGCAGAGGAGTCGCGCGTCGCGGTGCGCAACGTCCGTCGCGAGGCGAACGACGAGGCGAAGAAGGCGCAGAAGGACGGAACTCTCACCGAGGACGAACTCGACCGTCTTCTCAAGGACATCCAGACGGCGACCGACGCCACCATCGGCAAGATCGACGCCGCCGCAAAGGCGAAGGAAGCGGAAGTGATGGCGGTCTGACGCCGCGCTTCCACGCCACGCGCCGGCTCGCCGTTTTTTCCGCATCTCACCGTTTCGGTCCGGGGTAGCGTCCGGGAATCGAAAACAACTTAAACTCAAGCCGAAATTCCATACCATGCCACCAATCACGATCAAGCCGATAACCATCAAACCCATGACCGTGCCCGGCGCCGCGCCGGCCGCGGCCGCGCCCGCGCCTGCGGCCTCCCCCGCGCCTGCGGCCGCGCCTTCCGGACCGATGGCGGTTCCCGCGGCGGGCGCAGCGCCAGCCGGCATCCGCCCGATCGTGATCGCTCCAAAGCCCGCAGGCGGCATGGCGCTCGGCTCCGGCTCCACGGAACCGACGATTCGCCTCAAGCCAGTCGTCCCCGGCGCCGCTCCCGCCGCGCCCGCGGCCACCGCCGCTCCTGCCGCAGCGCCCGCTCCAGCGCCGGCCGCGCCCGGCGCGGTGCGCCCGATCGTGATAGCGCCGCCCGCTTCCCTGAAGAAACCGAATCCCGCCGAAGCGGCGCAGGCCGCAAAGGGCAAGACCTCCCGTATTTCGCTGGACGAGGCGCTTTCCACCACGACTTCGGCTGGCGCCCAGATTGCGATGGGCCGGCTGACGACCAACCTTTCTGCGGCTGCGGAGTCCGCAAGCGCCGATCAGCCCACGCTCCGCCTCAAGCCTGCGGTCGCCCCGGCCGCAGGCGCAGCCCCGGCCCCGTCGGAGACTCCCACCATCCGCAAGAAGACGTTAGTCCTCAAGAAGGACGCCGCTTCCGCCGACGCGGAATCGGACGCGGCCGAGACCGACGCCGCGGACAAGCCCACGCTCCGCCTCAAGCCCGCGACCGGCGGCCCCGCCGCAAAGCCCACGCTTTCGCTCAAGGGCAAGTCCTCCGAGGAGTCCAAGCCCGTCACTTCCACGAACGACGGCATCGAGGCGCCGCCACCGGCGTTTTCAAACGCCGCGCTTGCCGATTTCGCGAAGCCCGAGAAAGTCTCCGCCGCGTTCCCGGTCGTTGCCGCGCTCGCGCTTATCGCAACAATCGGCCTCTGCCTGCTTTTCATGGCCGAATTCAGCGGCCCAGACCTGACGCTCACGCGCTTCTCCTCCTGGCCCACAGGGCCGGCCTTCACCTGCCCCGGCGTCCCGCGCGTTTTCATCCGCTAGCCGCCGCTTCGGCAAATTCCCAGATTCCGCCATGCCGGACACTTCTTCTCCGATTCCCGCGCCTGAAACCCTGGCGCGGGCCTCTTCCCCGGCGCTCGACGCCATTCTCGGCACCCCGTTTAAGGTGTTGGACGACGGATTCATCCGCGTCGTCGACTACATGGGCAACGATACCTCGATCGTGCAGGCCGCGCGCGTTTCCTACGGCGACGGCACGAAGAAGGGCTCCGACGACGGCCACTTGATACGCTACCTCATGCGCCACCGCCACTCGACTCCATTCGAGATGTGCGAAATCAAGCTCCACGTGCGTGCCCCGATGGACGTCTGGAGACAGTGGATTCGGCACCGCACCGCCTCGGTCAACGAGTACTCGACTCGATATTCCCTGGCGATCGATGCGGCGAGGACGCTCTCTCCCGACGAGTGGCGCCTTCAGTCCACCGCCAACCGCCAGGGCTCCGGCGGTGCCGCCCCGGAGGAACTCGGCCGCGAATTGAGCGAGGGCGAACGCCAGTTCCACGCCGAGGCGCGCGCTCTCTACGAAAAGCGCATCGCGGCCGGCGTCTCCCGCGAAATCGCGCGCAAGGATCTCCCCCTTTCCACGTACACGGAGGCGTACTGGAAATGCAACTTGCGCAATCTGCTGCATTTTCTCTCGCTCCGCATGCCCGAGGCCGCCCAATACGAAATCCGCGTGTACGCCGAAACCATCGGACGCGAAATCGTCTCGCGCTGGGTGCCTCTCGCGTGGAAGGCGTTCCAGGACTACGAACTTGGTGCAATAACGTTCTCCGAGCCGGAGCGCGAGATTGTCTCGGCCCTTGTCGCCGAAGGCGCCGACGCGGCGCGCGACGCGGCGCGGCGGCTCGGATTCCTGCGCCCGCAGCCGGACGGTACCGACAAAGTTCTGCGCGAAGGCGCGGAACTTTCAGCGAAGCTCCTGCGCTTCGGGACGCCATCTCCTTGGTGAGGCGGATGCAAAACGGCGCGGCGAAATTTAGACGGCCTGCGGATTTCACGCTGCTCTCGGTCGTTCTGCCGTGCTATCGCCTTGCCTCCAAAATCGAAGCGAATCTCAGGACCGTTGCTGAAACGCTACGGCGTTCGGGGATTGCGCCGTTCGAGCTGGTGCCGGTGGACGACGGCTCCGGAGACGGCACCGCCACCGCGCTCGAACGCGCGGCGGCGGCGCTCGGGAGCGACTTGGTCCGCCCCGTAGTTCTCCCTGAAAACTGCGGCAAGGGAGAGGCGTTCCGCGCCGGTTTCGAGGCCTCTCGCGGCTCCCACGTCATGCTGCTGGACGGCGATTTGGATCTGGATCCCTCTTTCACACCGGCGTTCTTCGAATCCCTCGCGGCCAACGGCGCCGACATCGCCATCGGTTCCAAGCGCCACCCGAAGTCGCGGATTGACTATCCGCGCAGACGCCGCATCGCCAGCTTCGTCTACTACTCGATCGTCAGGCTCCTTTTCAGACTTCATGTCTCCGACACCCAGACCGGCATGAAGCTCTTTCGTCGCGAAGCCCTGCGCTACGCGTTCGACAGGTCGCTCTCCAAGCGCTACGCCTTCGACATGGAGCTGCTCGTGCTTGCAAAACTCGGAGGATTCAAGATCGCCGAAGCCCCGATCGGCCTGGACTACAACGAAACCAACATGGGGGCGCTGACCGTCTCCAATGTCCACGACGTCCTGAACGACACCGCCGCGATTTTCTATCGTCTCCGGATACTGCGCTACTACCAGTCGCTCGAAGTGCATCACATGCCCTCGTCGCCGCCGAGCGTCGCCGCCGTGATCGCCTGCCCCGGCGATTCGCGGATGCTGCGCGAATGCGTTGCCGCGCTCGGAAAGGAGCGTCGCGCGTTTCCCGGGCTTTGCGCGATTGTGCTGCCCGACGAGCCGACTGGCGCCGCCTGGCCGCAATGGGTGCGCGAAATCCCCACAGGCCGCGCTCTGCCGTCGGACAAGCGCAACGCCGGCATCAAGGCTGCGGCGGACGCCGACGTGGTCGCTTTTCTCGACGACGACGCGCGCCCCCTGCCCGGCTGGCTCGGCCATGCACTGCCGTATTTCTCCGATCCGGACGTGGGCGCCGTGGGCGGTCCGGCCGTCACGCCGCCGGAAGACGAATTCGCGGCGCAGGCGTCGGGGCGCGTCTACGCCTCGCCTCTCGTCTCCGGAGCCTATCGACGGCGCTACGTGCCGGGGCTCGTCTGCACCGAACGCGACCTGCCGTCGTGCAACCTGCTCGTGCGCACGGCGCTGCTGCGCGAAATCGGCGGCTTCGACACCGCGCACTGGCCGGGCGAAGACACCATTCTGTGCCTCGAAATCTCGCGCCGCAAACGCCTGGTTTACGACCCGCGCGTCATTGTCGCGCACCACCGCCGCCCGCTTTTCGGTCCTCACCTGCGGCAGGTTTCGCGCTATGCGCGGCATCGCGGATATTTCGCGAAGCGCTTCCCGGAGACGTCGTGCAAGCCGGCGTACTTCGCTCCGTCGCTACTCCTGCTCGGCACGATCGGGGAAGCTCTCTGCGCCGCGGCCTGGGCGCTCTTCAGGACCGGAGGCTTCGGTTGCGCCTCCGGCGACGCCGTCAGGGCCTGCGCGCTGTACGAACTCGTCCTGCGCGGCCCGGCGGCGGTCGGCGCGGCCGTTCTGGCACTCTATCTCGCCGTCACGCTCGCCGCGTCCTTCTCGAAAAAACCACATGTCTGGTGCTGGACGTTCGCCGGAACGGTGGCGACGCACTACGCATACGGCTGGAACTTCCTGCGCGGCCTGTTGGCGCGCTCAATGCCCGACGGAGTGCGCCCTTTCGACCACCAGGGATCCCCGCAAACACCCCCACCCCGCCCCGGCGCGAAGATTCGGCGGGACCGGGGTTGAATTTTTCCGCCGTCGATGGCATGATTGGGCCCGGTTTAAAACACGGAGAACCAACATGAAAATCAAAACGGCAACTGGATTGAGTGCGGTGATTTTGGCTTTTGCGGCGGCGCAGGCCCAGGCGCAGTTTCCCGGGCGCGGCCCGGCATTGCCCGAAATCCCGCTCGAAGACCTGCCATACACGAACAACATCGCCAAGAATCCGAGTTTCGAAAAGGGGCTGGAGGAAAATCCCCTGGAGGGATGGGTCCTCAGGGCCGTCAATGGCGGCGACGCGAAGTGCGCCTTCCTGCCGGCCAACTCGACCATCAAGCCGTTCGACGGCAAAAAGGCCCTTCATCTGCGCTGCAAGTCCCCAGTGAAATTCTCCCCTAAAATCGCCGCCGATCCCGACTGGGGCGCTTTCATTCACGGCGCCAACGGCGGCAAGGGCGCCGCGACTGCAAGCGTGACGCAGCGCTTCCCGGTCGTGCCCGGCAAACTCTACGCCATGCGCTTCCGCTATGTCGGCGGCGAGGACTTTTCCAAGATGGAGATCAATCCGGGGCCGGATCGCGGCTACTGCCGCCTCACGGTGAAGGCTAACTGGATTCCGGAAAAGGGAAAGAAATTCGAAACTGCGCAAACCGGGATCATCCTGCAGTCCCCGTCTCCAGCCGCACAGATTTCCAAGCCCACCACCGAATGGACCACTTGGGCGATGCCGGTGATTCCGTCGCCGACGGAAGTCGCCGCCGCCGCCGAAAAGGCGAAGGCGCAGAAGAAGCCATACAAGCCGCCGACTCCCAAGTTTCTCAAGGCCCCGGAAAACGCCGCCTTCGCCACGGTCACGATTTCGCTTGAATGCCTCAAGGAAAAGGTCAAGCCCGAAGTGTTCGTCGACAAGTTCGAATTCGCCGAGGTGACGCTTCCGCAGAATCCCGCGGCGGCGGCCGCGGCGGCCGCCGCCGCGGCCAAATGACAATCGCCCGAATCAGTCGGCGTTCGCGCTGAACCTGCCTCCGGGGCGAACTTTTCACGCGTTCGCCCCACCCCGCCACGCCACGGCCCTACAGCGGATTTCGACGGACGGGAATTCCGGAGGCGGCGAGTTCCTCCTTGATTTGCGGTATCGTCCAGTCGCCGGAATGCAGCATTCCGGCGACGATTGCGGCGTCGGCGTGGCCTTCGACGAATGCGTCGCGCAGATGCGCGGGACATCCGGCGCCGCCAGAGGCCACGACCGGAATTCCCACAGCGTCGGCCACAAGACGGGTGATCCGAAGTTCGAACCCCTCGCGCGTGCCGTCGGCGTCCACCGCGTTCACCACGATTTCGCCCGCACCCAGAGCTTCCGCGCGCCGCGCCCACTCGACCGCGTCCATGCCCGTGCGCCCGCGAAAGCCGCGCACTGTGATTTCGTAGCCTGACGGACATTTTTCCAGGTCGTCGGTGCGCACGGGGTCCATTCCCAGGACCACGCACTGCGAACCAAACGCCCGCGCGCCCTCGGAAATCACTTCAGGGCGCGCCACGGCAAGCGAATTCACTGACACCTTCTCCGCCCCCGCAAGCAGTATCGCCTCCATGTCCGCGACGCTCGACACTCCCCCGCCGACCGCAAACGGAATCCGTATGGCGCGCGCGACGGCCGCAACCATTTTCAAGTCCGTCTTCCGGCGCTCATGAGACGCCGTTATGTCGTACACTACCAGTTCGTCGCACCCGTCGGCGTAATACTTTGCCGCAAGCTCTACCGGGTCGCCGCGATCCACGTTGTTCTTGAACTTGACGCCTTTCGTCACGCGATTGGCTATGACGTCAAGGCAGGGAATTATCCGACGCGTCAGCATGGTATTTTTGAAAAGACTGTTGACAAAAAAAACCGAAAAAAAGCGAAGAACGTCACGGGAAAAGGCCGCGGTGGAACCGCCGTCAGGCGCCGCCGCGCGTCGAAACTGCGGTTGCCGTGGCTGCAACGACGCCGTCGCGGAACTCCACTTCGAGTGAATCGCCGGCCCTGAAAGCCCCGGCGCGAGTCGCAACCCTCCCGTCCTGAAACCTGACCAACGCGTATCCGCGCCCCAGAACTCCGCGAGGGTCAAGGGCGGCAAGCTTGGCCTCTAGCGTCGAAAGCCGGTTCCTGCGCGCGGCAACTGCGGCCGACAGTGCTGCCGACAGGCGGGCAGGCGCGGCGGCAAGCGAGGCGCGGCGGCGGGCTACTGCCGCGCGAAGCGCCGCTTCCAGTCGCGTGGCGAGCAAATCGATTCTCTGGGCGCGTTCGCGCAATGCGGAAACGGGCGCGGAAAGAGCTCCGGATTTGGCGCAGACCTCCACTCTCGCCTTCCCGCGCGCAATCTCTGCGCGCATGGCAAGCACAAGCCGCCGACGCAACGTCTCCACGCGCTCCACGATTTTCGCGCGCTCGCCAACGACCAGCTCCGCCGCTGCCGACGGCGTCGGAGCGCGCAGGTCCGCCGCAAAGTCGCAGATCGTGAAATCTATTTCATGGCCGACCGCCGAAACCACTGGCACCGGACAGGCGCGGACCGCGCGGGCCACAGTCTCCTCGTTGAAGCACCACAGGTCTTCCAGCGAGCCGCCTCCACGCCCCACCACTACCACGTCTGGCGGTCTCGGAAGGGAACCAAGCGCCTTGATGGCATCCGCTATTTCCTCCGCCGCGCCTACGCCCTGCACACGCGCCGGCGCCACCAGAATCCGGACTTGCGCGTAGCGACGGCGGGTCACGTTCAGAAAATCGCGAATCGCGGCGCCCGTTGGGCTAGTCACAATCCCGATCAGCGTCGGCAGGGCCGGCAGCGGACGCTTCTTCGCCGGATCGAAAAGCCCTTCCTCCGCCAACTTTCGCTTGAGAGCCTCGAATCGCAGCATCAGCTCCCCCTGCCCGGCCGGCTCCGCGACGCGGACGATTAGCTGGTACGCGCCACGCGGCGGATATACGGACAGCGCACCACGGAGGCGCACTTTGGCGCCGTCGCACAACACCGCGCGAGCCGCCCCGTTGCGCGCCGCGCCGAAAAAGGCGCACGGCATTTGCGCCCCGGCGTCCTTGACCGTGAAATACGCGTGCGGGCTCGACGTCATTATCCGGACGTTGGAAAGCTCGCCCTCGACCCAGACGTCGGAGAACCACTGTTCAAGGCCGCCCTTTATGCGGGCGGTCAACGACGAAACGGTTTCCGGTGCTTGGATCGTCATGGCGCTGGTTGTCGGTGGATGCGAGTAATGCGATGCCGTGTTGGAATGAGTGTCCCTGTTTTCGTCACCAGCCGGCGTCTTCCAACAAAAGCACGAGACGCGCAGGGGTGTTTTCGTCCAGTTCCTCCCAAGTCGGAGGATTCTTCACGCCGCATTCGCGCAGAAACGAGACCAGCTTGGAATGCCACGAGCGGGCGGCGGCCGCGTCGCCCTCGGTCATGGAAAACGCGATTGCGTCGAAAAGAAGTCCCGCATACGCATGCCGCACTCCGGAAAACTCATGGAGCCGCATGGTCTCCTCGATGAACGCCATCGCGCCCGGCAGCAACGCCGGGTTCCCGGTCGCGGAATACTCCCATTCAGGATCGTCCGGATTGCCGACGGCCTTGCCGCCGCGACGCGCCATCTCGGCCAACGACACGTAGATCATGCGTCGGCAAGGAAGGTCGTTTTTCTCGTCGGCCAACTCCAGCGCCTGGCTGGCCCAGTAAAGAGACGAGGCGAACGGAACGCGCCAGTCGATCGGCCCGAAGCGGCGCTCAAGCCCGGCCATTTCGGCGGCGTCCATGCTCAACGCCGATTCCAGTTCGGCCGCCTCAAGGGATTCAGGATCCGGCGCGGCACCGTCGGGACCAAGCCATCCCGAGATTTCGCAGGCCCATTGAGTCCTGTAGTAATTCGCGGCGGTGTCGGAATCGGAACCGAGCTTGTGCTGGAACAGCCATCCCAGTTCGCGCCGCAGCGCAGATGACGACGGATTGGCCGGGATGCCGCGATCGCGCAGCAGTTCGATGCCACCCTGAATCCAGTGCCACCTGTCTGCCGGACTCTTGACGAGAAACGAAATGTTGTACGCCAGGTTCCAGGCGTGGAAAATCCAGACGTCCTCGTTTTCCGGTTCCAGCGCGGTGATCCAGTCGGCAAGCTGGACAAGCTCCGCGAAACGGCGCTTTTCCTGAAGCCGGCCCGCTCGAATCCAAAGCGCGTCGGCCAATATGCCGCGAAAAGGCCCCAGCGCAATCGACGCGCCTTCAGCCGCCGCGGAGGCCGTCGGCCGGACGGGGCGCCTCGCGCGCATCATTTTGCCGGACGCGAACGAAAGCGCAAGCGCGGCAAGCGCGACTGTCGCCGCCGCAGGGAACCTTTTCATTGCGCGCTCGCCGGCGTTTCCAGCCCCGCCGCCTCCAATGTCAGCACCCAGCACTCCGCGCCGTCGATCAAGTCGAAAAGCCGGCGCACGTCGCGATTCGCCATGCGAATGCAGCCATGGGACGCCGGAGTCCCAAGCAGCTGCTCCTGATTCGTGCCGTGTATGTATATGCAGCGCTCGTGGCTGTCGACGGAGCCACCCTTGTTCAGCCCCGGCTCCAGGCCGTCAAGCCACAGAACGCGCGTTAGCACGGCGTCTTCGGCCGGCGACGGCGCCCTGCACTGGGCCGGCAGAAAAACCCGTCCGGTCGCGCGACGCGACTGAAAGAGCGTCCCGAGCGGAGCGCCGGCTCCGAATCGCTCCGAAACGCGATGCCAGCCCAGCGGCGTCCTGTTGGATCCGGACTGGCTACCGGTGCCGGCAAGTGCGGTTGACACCGGCCAGCTCGCAAGCAGCCCAGCGGCCGTCACGAACGACGCGCGCTGCGCCGAAACGTCGACGACGAGCAGCACCCCGTCCTGAGGCAGACCCCTGCGCTTCGCCTCTGAAAAAAGCCCGGATGCCGCAGCGGACTGCACGGCCCGGGCATTGACGGCGCCCATGCCGGCAACAATCGCAAGAAGACTCATGATTTGGCGCAGACGCATCGGATTGCCGACTTTCGTTGCCGCCGCGCGCGGGCGGCGTCGTGGAAATCTCCGAAAAAAACGACCTAGTGTCTCGTCTGAAAAATCCGTGGCAATATCCGCCGGACAGGCTTCGTCAGGCGAGACGTTGCCAAAAGGCGTAGTGTCCCTACGTTGATT
This sequence comes from uncultured Verrucomicrobiota bacterium, assembly GCA_946624575.1. Lineage (GTDB taxonomy): Bacteria > Verrucomicrobiota > Kiritimatiellia > RFP12 > UBA3636 > UBA3636. The sequence goes on along the minus strand of CAMOSH010000036.1, from coordinate 5,887 downwards.
GGCAACAACGAAGCATGGCGGAAGTTGGGCAAGGATGGTGTCATGGAGTTTGAGGACGAGACACTATGGCAACGGCGAACGGGAAACGAGATCCCCGCGATCCCAGACGACTTCGAAGAACTTGCCGGACGAATCCGCCATTGTGCCTTGGCCGCTCCAGAGCCGGCCTTTGCGCCAAGTGCCCTCTATGCGTCCGCCGGATGCGAACGCGTAGACGCCGTGGCCATGCGGCGCGTCGTTCTTGAACTCTCCGGAAAAGACGTCGCCTGTGGCGTAGTGGTAGGATCCGTCGCCGTTCTTCAGGCCGGCCTTGAACTCTCCCTCGTAGAAGTCGCGAGTTCTCATCACGAGTATGCCGTTTCCGGAAGGCTTGCCGCGATTCCAGTCGCCATTGTAGTACGACCCGTCGAAAAGACGGCGTGTGCCGGGAAGCGATGAAAAGCGTACCACCCTCTCGCCAAAGGGAACGGTTTCGTCGGACATGATCGCGGACGGAGAATCCGGAGGCGCGGCATCGACGGACGTTCCGGCGGCGGTGGTCGCCGCGGCTGTCGCGGGATTCGATGCCGGAGCGGACGATGTCGGCAATTCGTCGCGCAGATCCGCGACTATTGCGGAGAGATCGGAAAAACCGGCCAGGGACGACTGCGTCGATGACGGCACGGTCTGCGCCGTTTCGGTCGCGGGCGCGGGTTCCGCAGTCTCGGCAGCGGCGGCCGCATCTGGCGCAGGGACCGTGGTATCGGTCGCATCTGGCGCGGGATCCGCAGCAGCGGTCACGGTGTCGGTCGCATCTGGGGCGGGTTCCGTGGCAGCTGGCGCGACGGGTGCCTCTTCCGTCCCGGTCTCCGGTACCGGCTCTGATTCGGCCGTCATCGCAGATTCGGACGGCGCCGTAGCGTCAGATTCAATCGTGGGTTCGGGTTCCGGGGCGACGGCCGAATCTTGCGGCAGCGCGGTTTCCGGCGTAATTTCCGGCATTGTTTCCGGCGTGTCGGCGGGCGCGCCCTCCTCTTCAGAGTCAATTCCGGCAGTCCCCTCCCCCGTCGCTTCCGGAGCCGTATCGGAGTCAGTTTCGGTTCCAGCCGGCTCCGCGGATTCTGTCCCATCGGCGACCGCACCGCCTTCACCGGCGCCAGCGGCGTCCGAAACGGCGGCGGTCTCAGCAGCGCGCGTGGCTTCGGCTTCAGCAAGGATGTTGGTCACGTCGAAATTGCCGTAGAGCTGCGCGATTTGAAGCGGCGTCTTGCCTTCATTGTCGGTCGCGAACGGACTGGCCCCGGCCTCCAGAAGGTGGCGCACCGCATCCGACGAACCATGTCGCGCCGCCAAATGCAAGGGCTCGTAGCCATTTGCGGCCCTGACACGCGGATTTGCTCCCTGCGCAAGCAGCATCCGCAGGGAATCGACGCTGTCCTTGTCGGCCGCCCAATGCAGCGGGGTCGTCTGCTTGTCGTAGGAACAGGCATTAACATTGGCGCCGGCTCGGGCAAGCCTCCAGACGGCTTCAATCCGGTTTATCTTTGCCGCATAGTGTAGTGGAGTAATTCCATTTGTCGTCGCGGCGACAATTGCCGCAGAGTCGGAGGCGACAATGCTTTCCAGCGCCTCCATGTCATTGGCATGAATCGCGTTGAACAGCGCAACAACCGAATTTTCCTTGGCCTCTTCGGACTCTGCCTGAGATTCGGACGTTTCGGCTGCTTCGGCAGATTCCGCCACGTCGGCTGCTTCGGCAGATTCGGCGATCTCGTCAGGTTGAGCTTCTTCGACGGCCGCGGCATCTTCCGCGACGTCGGCAGGCACAATGACTTCCGCGTCCTCGGCGGCCTCGTCATCTTCTGCGGCTTCCGCAACTTCCGCATGTTCGGCGGACTCCGTGACCTCAGGAGCCCCGTCATCTTCTGCGGCTTCCGTAACTTCCGCAGGCTCGGCGGCCTCCGAAACCTCGGCGACCCCGTCATCTTCTGCGGCTTCCGCAACTTCCGCAGGCTCGGCGGCCTCCGTGACCTCGGGAGCCTCGTCATCTTCTGCGGCTTCCGTAACTTCCGCAGGTTCGGCGGCCTCCGCAACCTCGGAAGCCTCGTCATCTTCTGCGGCTTCCGTAACTTCCGCAGGCTCGGCGGCCTCCGCAACCTCGACGACTTCGTCAACCGCTGCGGATTCGCCATCATCTGCGGCTTCCGCGACTTCGTCAGGCCGCGCGACTTCGACAGGACTGGCAACCTCGGCGGCTTCCGCAACCTCGGCTAGCTCCAAATCCCCGATAGCGTCCGATGGAGCTGAAGGAGCTTCGTCCTGCGCAAAGACCGGAATGGCCAAAGTCGCCACAAATGCGAATGGAAACAGGGATTTCATTTCGATGCTTGTGTATTTTCCATTGCGGACTTGGCGGCCGCGACCTGCGCGGCCACCCATGGATATGTCTTCGAGATGCCGGCCTTCAGGTCGTGGCGCGGCGCCCAGCCTGTTGATCTGATGCGTTCTGTGGAGAAATTGCGCGAGGCCACGCCGACCGGACCGTCCACGGACTTGAACGAAATCCGCTTGCCGGCGACCTCGGCGATGGTGGCCAGAAGTTCCCGCACGGTCACATACTCCTCGGTGCCGATGTTGGCCGGAGCAAAGTCCAAATCGGAATCGACCAAATGCAGGATGCCGTCGACCAAGTCGTCGACGAAGATGAAATTGCGCACGGCAAGTCCATCGCCCCAGATTTCGACCGTGCCGCCGTCGGGAGTTTCCGCGACCTTGCGCGAAAGCGCGGCAGGGGCCTTTTCACGGCCTCCGCGCCATGTTCCCTCTGGGCCATAGCAGTTCTGGAACCTGGCAACACGCACTTTCATCCCGTATCGGCGCGCATGGGCGAAGGCCATGCGTTCGGCGTAGAGCTTTTCCCATCCGTAGTCGTTGTCGGGAGCGGCGGGATATGCGCCGTCTTCCGAAAGCGCCGGCTCGCCAGGCTTCATGTCGCGGTACACGCACACCGACGACGAGAAAAAAAACGTCTTGACTCCGGCCAGCGCAGACTCATGCACCATGTGGGCGTTTATCAGGACGCTGTCGTGCATGATTTCACAGGCCGCTGTGTGGATGTAGCCCATGCCGCCCATTTCGGCAGCCAACTGGAACACCGCGTCCGGCGGGCGCCCGCCCGGGAATGAAAGCGCCCTGAGGCAGTCTTCGCGGCGACGCAGATCACAGACTAGAAAATCATCGGCCGCAGTCTGGGAGAATTCCGGCTTCTTGAGATCCGCTCCGCGAACCCAAACGCCACGCCGCGCCAACTCTCGTGCCAGATGCGATCCGATGAACCCTCCGGCTCCGCATATCAGGGCGGTCTTCATTTGTCGTGGCGCGGTGTTGCTCATTTGTCTCGAAAACTCAAAGTTCGCCACCAATCATACCCCAAAGACCGTCTCCGCGCAAGAGATTCGCGCTTTTATCTCGGATTTCGAACCAAAATGCGACTTGACAATTTGTCCATTGTGATTATGGTCGCCTCCGTTTGATTGCATAAGTCGAAATCCAAGTCGGCAAACGAAAAGAAACCGACAAAGAACCAGAAAAGTGGCGCAGACGCATGAAACACTATGAAATTCCGCTTTCCCCCGCCGATCTGGCGGAATTGGCCACGACATTCCGCGCCGGCGGCGTGGTCCTCGTGCCAACCGACACCGTCTATGGCGTGGCCGCAGCTCCGGGCAACGCGGCCGCGCTCGCGCGCATCGTAGAGGCCAAAGGACGGGATCCATCCAAACCCTGCCAGCTTCTGGCGGCCTCTCCTGAAGCCGTCTCGGCGGCCGGAATTCCTCTCCCGCCCCGCGCGGCCGCCCTTGCCCGCGCATTCTGGCCCGGCGCGCTGACGCTCGTGCTCGACCTGCCACATGGCGGCACCGAGGGTGTGCGAGTCCCTGACCATCCAGTCGCGCGCGCTCTCTGCGAAGCCGCCGGAGGCACACTGCGCTGCACGAGCGCGAACCACAGCGGCGAACCGCCGGCCCTCACCGCCGCCGAGGCGGAGGCCGCGCTTCCGGAGGCCGACGCAATCGTCGACGCCGGTCCCGCGAAAGGCGGCGTCGCGAGTTCCGTCGCCAAGGTCATGCAGGATGGCTCGCTTGTCCTTTTCCGCGAGGGCGCCATCCCCCGCCACGCGCTGGAAGCCACTCTCGGCGCGGCGCAGGGGTAGCGCCAGTTCGTTCAACTTCCAAATTATTGGATTTTTCAACTTTTCCACACTTTCGACTGGAAAATGTTGTAGAATTGCTGTCGCCGCATGCACGAAGGTTTGTTTCAAGCAGGGATGAGGACAAGACGATGAGTTTCAGACTTGGCGAGATGGTTTCTGCGGAAAAGGGAGGCAAGAAAAGTTGTTATGGAATGACATGCACTAGAAAGGCATAATCAGATGATCGCAAACGAGAACCAGATTGTCGTCTATCAGCCGAACGAAACAGTACGGCTAGACGTTCGCCTTGAAAACGAGACGGTGTGGCTGAATCGTCATCAGATGGCGCAGTTGTTCGGTCGCGACGTAAAGACCATCGGCAAGCACATAGCGAACGCACTGTCGGAGGAATTAGCGCAAACACCAGTTGGCGCAGATTTTGCGACAACTCAAAGCTTGGGGAATCCAACTGTCGCAAAATTTGCGACAGTTCAACAAGAAGGTGGACGAGAAGTTGTACGCCAAGTCGAGCACTACAATCTGGACGTTGTTTTATCTGTTGGCTACCGCGTAAAATCTGCGCAAGGCATCCTGTTCCGTCGTTGGGCAAATGCGGTTCTCAGGGACTATCTGCTCCGTGGCTATTCGGTCAATTCCAGATTGAATCAGCTTGAGGACAAGGTGGACCGGCGGTTTGCGAAGACCGAGGCGGACATTGCCGAACTCAAGGACAAGGTCGATTTCTTCGTGCAAACGAAGGAGCCTCCGTTGCAGGAAATATTCTACCAGGGGCGATTCTGGGATGCGAAGTCTCTCTTGATCAAGTTCATACGGCGTGCGAGGAAGGAATTGATCGTCATTGACGCCTACCCCGGCGTCGCAACGCTCGACATGCTTGCCAAGCGCGGGCGCGGCGTGAAAATCGAATTGATCACCCACAACAACGGCGAACTTGCAGAATCGGACTTCGAGGCATTCGGGAAACAATGTGGCAAGTTCACCAAGACCATCTGCGGCATCTGCCACGACCGCTTCATCATCGTGGACGGCAGGGAAATCTTCTGGACTGGCGCATCGCTCAAGGACGCCGGACGTCTGACGTTCGCCGTCGCGAAGATGGGACCCGAGATCATCCCCGGACTTCTCGACTCAATCCGCAAGGCGGCATCGGAACACCACGAATACGGAAAGATGAAAGCGGATGTGAAGATGGCCGAGAAATGACGGACCACTACCATCCCATAGTCTGCAAAAACCTCCCCCCCTCAACGCAAGAAGTCCAGTAAACTTGCGGGGCTGAGGCGTTGAAGAAAGGCGATTTTGGAAAAGGTTCATGTTGAAACGGTGGGGAAGAGGCGGACCGTGAGCGTCCCTGTCGTCACGTCGGCGAAGAGCAGACCCGTGCGGGTGTCGTGCGAAAACGGGATTTCCCTGCGCCCGGCGAGGACGCGCTTCGGCGGCGACGCGCACCAGGCGGCGAACCGTCCGCCGCCGGACAGGCGCACGGCATAGCCTCCGCGGATCGGACGGACGCTCTTGAGCACGGCCGCCGGGGCGTGGAGGTCCGCCTCCCTTACATCGCCTCTTCGGCGATCTGCTGGATTGGATCGTCGCCCTTGAACTGGTAGACGATCTGGTGCAGGACCGTGCCGCGGGCGAGCGACGGGACGAATGTATCTGCGTTGGAAATAATCTTCATTGTTCACAAATCCTCATTGT
>CAMOSH010000035.1 GCA_946624575.1 uncultured Verrucomicrobiota bacterium | reverse complement strand
TGATCAACGAGCACCACGGCGTCGGCCTCAAGCTCGGGCGCTACGTCAAGGACCTCTACGGCTCCGCCATGCCCGTCCTACAGGGCATCAAGAAACAACTCGACCCCGACGGCATCATGAACCCCGGAAAACTCGGACTGTAATCCAAGCGAGACCTTTGCCATGAACATCTCCAAATACGAAGAAGCCATCCAGAACTGCCGGTTCTGCTTCATGTGCCGGCACCTCTCCGCGATCGGTAACGTCCGCTTCACAGAGGCGGACACCCCGCGCGTCCGCGCCGCCATGCTCTACGGCCTGCGCACTGGCACCAATTCGTTCGACGACGAGGACTTCGTGGACGCCCTCTACCGCCAGGACCTCTCCGCCTGCTGCGTCCACCACTGCGTGAACCACTTCGACGAAAACGGCCTCGCCCTCGCGGCGCGCGCCGACGTCGTCGAGGCCGGCAAGGCCCCGGAGGCCGTGAAGGCGCTCGCGGCCGAATTCTCCGCGTCGGCCTCGTGGAAGGCCGCCGGCAAGGGAGACGTAGCCTGGTTCCTGGACGGGACCACCGCGGGCGACAAGGACGCCGTCGCCGCCGCGAAGAAGCTCTTCGCCGCCGCAAATGTCGCGCCGAAGACCATCACCGGCGGCTGCATCGGCAAGGCGCTCAAGGTGCTCGGCTTCCTGCCGGAGGCTAAGGCCGCCGCAGAAAAGTTCGCCGCATTCCTCGCCGCGGAGGGCGTGAAGACGCTCGTCGTCTCGAATCCGGCGGCCTACGACGCGCTGACGCGCGACTACGCGGACTTCGGAGTGAAGCTTCCGTGCAAGGTCCTGCACGTTTCGCAGTGGATTCTCCAGGCCAAGCTCAAGTTCGCGAAGAAGCCCGCCGCTCCGGTCTATCCGCTCGCCGACGACTTCCTGCGCAACTACGACGGCGTCGACGCCCCGGGAAGGCTGCTCAAGGCGCTTAAGGCCGAATGCCGCCCCTTCGGAACCAACGACGAGGAGACGTACAACTGCGGCGAGGGCGCCGTCGTGCTCGACCGTCTCCACCCCGAGCTCGTCGAGGCGCTGGCGAAATACGTCGCCGCGCGCGCCGACAATCCGGAAAAGGACACGCTCGTCACGGGCTCGGTCTTCGCCAAGAAGGCGCTCCGCGCCGCCGGACTCAAGGCCGTCACGCTCGAAGAGCTCGCGGCCGCCTGCCTCTAGGAGGAGTCACATGTCCCTCGTCACGATGAAGGAGATGCTTTGCGAAGCCCGCAAGGCAAGGCGCGCCGTCGGCGCGTTCAACGTCACGAACTACGAAACCGCGCTCGCCGCCGTCCGCGCGGCCGAGTCCGAAGGCCAGCCCGTCATAGTCCAGCTCTACATGCGGCTTTTCGACACCGGGAAGGCGCGCGACCTCGCGCCGACGCTCCGCGGACTCGCGGAGCGCGCCTCGGTGCCGATCGCGCTGCACCTCGACCACGGTTCCTCCGAAAAACAGGCCTCGGACGCGCTTTCGTGGGGCTACACATCGGTCATGTACGACGGATCCCGCGCCCCGTTCGCCGAAAACGCCGCCGCGACGCGTCGCGTGGCCGACGCCGCGCACGCGGCCGGAGCCACCTGCGAGGGCGAAATAGGGCACGTCGCGCAGGGCGACGAGACCGCGCTCACCGACGTGGAAGAGGCGGCGCGATTCGCCGCCGCCACAGGCGTCGACGCGCTCGCGGTTTCGATCGGCACCGCGCACGGCTACTACAAGGCGACCCCGAAGCTCGACATAGGGCGCTGCGCGGCAATAGCGGAGGCAATCCCGGACACGCCCCTGGTGCTGCACGGCGGCAGCGGCACCCCGCTGCCCGACGTGCGCCGGGCGATCGAGAACGGCGTGGCAAAGGTCAACATCGCCACGGAATACCTCGACACCTACATCAAGGCAACGCTCAAGGTCTACGGCGACCTGAACGGCGGGTTCGTTCCACCGGACAAGCTGGCCGACCCGATCGTCGACGAATGCGCCGCGCACGCGGCACGGCTCATACGGTTCTTTGCCGGACACTAGAGCCTCCGCCGACAGCGCGGAAAACGCCACCACGCTCCCTTGAGGGCGTGGTGGCGTTTTTCCGCGCTGTCGGCGTTTTTTCCGAAAGTTTTTCATTGACTTCAACGGCTATTTTGATATCATCGGCCCCCGTGAAAGACTCGTCCGGCCGCGATTTTCAGGCCTGCCGCGTTTGGAGCGCATCCATGAAACACCCCGGAAACAACCAGGCACCTTTCGCCGCCGCCCTTTCAGCATACCGTCGGACCAGGCGGCCGGTGTCGCTTTCCTGAGCGAGGACCATGACACATGGCGGCAAACGACTTGGAAAAGGACACGGAAGCGTATCTGGCGCGAATTCGCCGGACGATTGCCGAATCGACCCGACTCGTCGACGAGGCCAACCTCCGCATAGCGGAAACGGACCGGATGCTCGAAAAGCAGGGGCTGACCCGAGATCAGGTGATGGGCTTCCGCTTCACGGACGAGCAGATCACCGCCGCGAACGCCGAGCTTTCGCGCCGGGGGATGGAGCCTCTGGACGCAGAGACGCTGAACTCCGGCGGCTGGGGCGCCTCCGAGCCCGAGTCCGGGCCGCTGCACCCGTCGGACTTCGATGACACCGGATTCCGGCATCCCGACCCCGCGCAGGGCGCGGACCTGGCCGAGCGCCAGAGAAAATTCGGCATGATGATGAAACCTTTCCAGATTTGACGTGTAGTCAGGTCAACCCACGAGGAAAAAAACAAATGAGCATTGAACTTGACACGACACGCACAAATGCGTCATTCCAGACAATAGCGCAGGATTCCACGTCCACGCAGTTTTCCGGCAAGGCCACGGCCGCCCTGTTGGGCGGATCGGCCGTCACTGTCACGAACGGCGCGACAACCGACCTCGAAGCCCTCGTCGCCCGCCTCAAGAACGAAACTGCGCGCGCGAAGTTTTCGCTGCTGCTTACTTCGCTTGCCTCGATCAGCCAGTCGCTGAACGAAGCCCAAAAGCGCGTCCTGGAGCAGGGACTTGCGCTTTCGGAAAAACTCGAAACGCTCGAAAAGGCGCTCGAAGGCCTGACCGGCGAAGAAGCCCAGACGAAGGCGGACATGCTCCTGCTCCAGGCCAAGATCGACCAGCTGACAAAGCAGATCGAGCAGGCCGTCAAGGACGGCAAGGCCCACAACGAGCTTGTCGCCGAGCAGAAGGAAGCCCGCGAGGAACTCGACGCCAAGAAGCGGACACTTGAAGACACCCAGGGCAAGATCGCCGAGGCGAAGAACGAAATCGGGGCGGTCAAGGGCCAGATTTCCGCCATCGTCAAGTCGATCGGCGAAAACCAGATCAAGACGATCGCGAACGAACTCGCCACGCTGGCGGAGCCCGAAAAGGCGGAGCGCCCGGCCGAGGCGGCGAAGGCGGCCGCGAAAGAGGAGGCGAACGATCCGCTCGCGTCCATCCGCGAATCCCTCGCGAAAATCGAGCGCGACATTTCCGAATCCATCGCGGAAAACCGAATCGAGACCGTCTAGGATTTTCAATGTCGATGGCAATCGGATGCTGTCGAACGCAAGCGAACAACACAAACCGAGAGCACAACACCATGAACGACATCACCAAGCAGCAAATCGAGGAAGCCGCCAAGGCCTTTGCCAAGGGCGCGACGATGAAGGAAGTCCGCGGCATCACCAACGACGAACTCGAAGCCGTCTATTCGCTCGGGTTCGGCTACTACAACACCGGGAAGTTCGAGGACGCGCAGAAGCTTTTCGAGTTCCTCGTCCTGTTCGACCATCTCAGCACCAAGTACTGGTTCGCCCTCGGCGCAGTCCAGCAGGCGCAAAAGGAATACCAGAAGGCGATCTCCTCCTACAGCTACTCCTCCTTCCTCGACTTGGAGAACCCGAAGCCCCAGTTCCACGCGGCGGAGTGCTACCTCGCGCTTGGTGACAAGGCGAACGCCGCAAGCGCGATCATGGCGCTTGAGCAGTACTGCCCCAAGGGCACCGACGTCGGCCGCGAATACCTCGCCAAGGCGGCGGCGCTCCGCAAGACCATCGGCGAAGCGGAGTTCAAGGTCGAAGAGTGAAAGCAGGGAAGTTTGAAGGTTTGAAAGCCGGAAAGCCGGAAATGTTTCAAAAAATGCGTAACCTTCAAAAGACTTCCGTGTAAACCCTGAGAACGAGTTGACGGTTCAACCAACAAACCTTCAAACGTTCAAACTCACAAACCTTCAAACTCTCAAACAAAAAGGAGAACGACAATGGCTGGTGAAATCTCAGGAGTGGCGCCAAAGGTGCCAAACGCGATCGACCAGGCGACCGACTTTGCCAAGGGACTCGGCCTCTCGAACAAGGCGACCGAGACGGTCAAGGAAGTGGTCTCCCTTCTCGGCGGACGCAACGTGAGCGTCAACACGAACGCCCGCGTGGACAACACCGAGACCGGCAGGGCCACTGGCGCGACCGGAGTCCCGTCGCTCGACAACCCCGCCGACATCAAGCAGCTCGAGGCCAACCTCGAAAAGCTGATTTCCTATCTCCAGATGGACAACGAGGAGCGTCAGGCCCAAATGGCCAAGGACCGCATCGAAGTCCAGAAGGACACCCTCGACGCGGAGCGCAAGACCCGCTCCGAAAAGATCGAGAAGTCCCTCAAGGACATGGACAAGGCGGCCGAGTCGCGCAAGGCGAGCAAGATCTTCGGCTGGCTCATGACGGCGCTCGCGGTCGTCGCGGCCGTCGTCGCGTGCGTCGCGACGGGAGGTCTCGCCGTCGGTCCGGTGATCGGCGCCGGCATCGCGGTCGCATGCCAGGTCCTCAGCGAGACGGGCGTGATGGACAAGATCGTCGAAGGCCTCGCGAAAGGCCTTGAGGACCTTGGCATGAGCAAGCAGGCCGCCCAGATTCTCGCCCAGGTGCTCATCACGGTCGCCATCATGGCCGCCTCGATCGGCTCCAGCATGGCCAGCGGCGGAGCCTCGGCCGTGGCCAACGCGATCAAGGGCGGTGCCGAAACGGCCGAGAAGGTCCGCGCGGCGGTTGCCCTCCTGTCCACGCTCGTCGGCGTCGCCTCGACCATCACCGGCGGCGTGAGCGGATACGACGCCTACAAGGCCGGCATGTCACAGGCCGACGTCTCCGAGACGGAGAAGGTCATCGCCGCCCTCAAGCAGCGCCTCGACGAATGCGAGGAGGAGCTCGAGCAGATCCTGCAGCAGCTCCAGAACGCCGTCGCGCAGGTGGCCGAGATGCTCTCGTCCGCCACCGACACTTCGAACGAAATCGCTAACAACCTCGGCGCCATGGCGTAACGGAAGGTTGGAAAGTTTGAAGGATTGAAAGTTGGAAAGTTGGAAATGCATGTAATCTTTTTTGAGGATCGTGTGTAGACAGGGCGAAGCCCTCAAACCTTCAAACTCTCAAACCTTCAATCCTTCAAACGGAGAACTTTAAAAATGAGCATTCAGGTAAACGGAAACGCCGGCACGGTGAACTGGGAAGCGCTGCTCGGCAAAATCGGCGAAGTGACGAAGACCGAGGGCGCCGACGGCGTCGCGGGCACGACGAACGTCACGATCACGACACGCGCCGACGGCGTCGAAACGCCGGTCACGATCAGCATTCCCAACGATCTTGAAATCCCCACCGAGGTGGACCAGGCCGCGATCGACTCGCTCTGCGCCAAGCTCGCGGCCGACACGGGACTCAACCTCACCGACGAGCAGATCAGGCAGTTCCACGACACGCTCTCGGCCACGCTCCAGGAGACGCTCGCGGCGGCGCAGTCGGACGTCGGCGGCAAGTCGCTGAAGGGCGCCATGTTCGACCTCTACAAGCTCATGGCGCTTCTCGTCGAAGTCGCGCAGAAGCAGCGCGACGCCTCCCGAGAGATGCGCCTTGCCGAGAACATGGCCATCCAGAAGAGCATTCTCGATCAGGCATCGGCCCAGCGCGAAGCCGCGATGACCGGCATGATCGCCGGCGCGATCTGCTGCGCAATGCAGGTCGTGGCGACGGGTTTCGCCCTGTACCAGCAGAGCAAGGCCTTCAACGCCCAGCTCGGCACCGAGAGGTCGGCCGGCCTGGACGTGGCCCGTCAGAACGTGAACATGCTCGAAACGGCCAACAACCAGGCGAACGCCGACAGCCAGCTCATGAAAGTGAAGGGCGAAGTCGGCGAGAAGATGTCGCTCGACGGGCACACCAGCATCTCCACAAAGGTCGAAGGGAGCTTCAACAATCCCGAGTTCAACAAGGCATCCGCACAGCTCGCCGAGGCGAAGAATGCGCTCCAGGCGAAGAGCGAGACCTATCAGGAGATGAAGACGCTCGGCTCCGACGCCTACATCGACCAGGTCACAAGCGAGCAACTCGCCGGATACAACCAGCCGGAACTGGCCGGAGTGAAGAGCGCCGTCCAAAAACTCGACGCCTTCAAGGCGGAAATGGCGGTCAATCGCAACCAGCTCAACCACATCGAGGGACTCACCCAGGCGGACAAGACGTTCATAATGGAGGCGAAATCGAAGCCGTTCGGGGAGCTCAGCATGGCCGACAAGACCAAGCTGATGAATCTCCAGGCTCAGCATCCCGAACTCAACAACCTCGATTTCACCTCCGGCGGCAAGACTTTTTCCGAGGTCAAGGCCGACGTGAGGACGGCATTCGCCGACCTGAACGCCAAGCTCGAAGCCCAGATTGCTCCGAATGGCCCGCTTCGGACCGCCGTCGATCAGGCCGCGGCCAACTTCCGCGCCCAGACGCAGCTGGAGATGCAGAAGTTCGAGACTACCTACAACTCGGCGTTGCAGAACTACAACGAGGCGAGGACAACCGGCACGAAGGCCGAACTCGCCGCCGCCGAGACGAAGCTCCAGACCGCCGGAGACCAGCTCAAGTACGCCCGCGCCTACGGCAACGCCAAGCTCATGCAGCCTGACGTCACCGACGCCAAGACCCACTTGGCGGATGTCGAGGTGGCCCGCACCAAGTACGCCACCGCGCAGAACACTCGCGCCAACAGCGTGGACTACATCAAGGCCAGCAACACCATCAACAAGGCCCAGGCCACGAACAACCTGATCTCCGCGATCGGCTCCTTCGCCCAGGGCTTCGTGCAGAACCTCACGCAGATGCAGCAGGCCAAGGCTACCGAAGTGGGCGCACAGCAGAAGAAGGCCGAGGAGGAGCTCGACCAGACCCGCGACCTCTTCAACCAGGCCGAGGAGCTCGTGAACAGCATCGTCCAGCTCATGAACGCGGTCCGTCAGGCCGAAGTCCAGTCCATGCGCGACGCGATTCAGGCATAGGAAAAACGTGTCTCATGTCTCGCGTCGCCCGCCTGGGGCGTGAGACATGAGACGTGAGACGGGAAGGGTAAACGCATGGCGAACTTGATTACGGCAACCGAAATCGCGGGAGCGTCCGTCTACGGCGTGGCTCAGATGAGCTACGCCGTGGACGGCGTTTCGGGCAAGGACTACGCGGCCGCGCTTTCCGCGGCCGCATTCAAGGAGGCGGTCGCGATTGAGCAGTCCCTCGCGGGCTACTCCGAGGTCGTCCGCCAGCGCATCCGAAAGATCGAGGTGCTCGGCGAAGTCATGGCCGAGATTAACGCCGCGATTTCCACGCTCAAGGTGAAGGATCCCGAAAGCGATGACACGACCGGCTACACTTTCGGGGGTGCGATTCGCAAGAAAGCGGCTGAATACGGCATTGATCTGTTCAATCCCGGCTGGGTTCCGCCAGGCGTGAATCCGGACAACGTCGGGGTCTCCCCGACCCGTGCCAACATCTACAAGAAGCAGAACGAGGTGCAGTACGCGATCGACCGGGAAGACAACGACCTGAAGCAGGACATGGTCTCCCTCAACTCGGCCATCTCCAAGCGCGACAACGCCTTCTCGGCGGCCGCGAAACTCGTCAGGAAGGCCGTGGACGCGTCCGGCTCGACCATCGACAACATCGGATAGGGAATATCGGTTGAAAGGTTGAAAAGTTGAAAAGTTGAAAAGTTGAAAAGTTGAACGAGGCGTGACATGGCAACGATCGAAAAACAGACACCGGTGGCATTGAGCCAGAGCTGGGGCGTGAGTTTCAGCGACTACAAGGTGGACGGCACTCCCGTCGATTTCCAGGATCTCATGATCCACATCAGCGAAAGGCGGGCCGTCGTGGTCGAAGGCGAGGTGACTCCGCTCACTACGCGCATCAAGAACCGGAACGCGTCTCTGGAAAGGCTCGGCAGCGCCCTGGCCGACCTCACGCGCGAGCAGGCGAGCTTCGCGAGCGACGCCAAGGGCAGCGACCGCAGCGGACTGGAGATTTCGCAGACGACGAAGGACACGTTGGCGAGCGAGATCGGGAACCTGAACTTCAGCGACCGCAAGATGCTCAAGCGCGAAGTGGAGGAGTGGATTCAGCGCGTGAAGAGCAAGATCGACGCGCTCAACAACCAGGCGCAGACCGACATGACGCGCCTTCAGTCGCTCGTTGACCGCCGCGACGAATCCTATTCCACGGCCTCGAACCTCATGTCCGCAGTGAGCGACACTCGCTCGAATCTCATTCGGAACCTGTGATGATCGAAATCGAACAGATCGCCACGAACCGGTACGCGCCGAGCGGCGCGGACGCGATTTTGCTCTATGCGAACGGCGCCGCGTCGGGCCTCACGCTCGGGCAGCTCGTGATTTCGGTGTGCCTCCGCTCCGCCGCCGCGTACGAGGCCGAAAGCGTCGTCAAGATGAACACGATGACGTCCGGATCCGTCAAGCTCGACGAGGGGGCGCAGTGGATGCAGAAGATCGCGGCCGGAACGGCCGACTGGGCGGCCGCAAAGGCGTTCCTCACCGGGACACTGGGCATCGACGCCTCGGCGCTTCCCGACGCGATCGACACGTACGCCAAGCGCATGGCGGCCGTCACCGCCCTCAAGGAGAAGGTCGATGCGCTCGCCCAGCAGCAGCAGCGCGACATGATCGACCTCCAGACGCTTGTCAACCGCCGGGATGTGGCGTATTCCACGTCCTCGAACGTCGTCCGCTCCCTCGGCACCTCGCAGGAGGCGGACGCGGCGAATTTCTAGGCTTGAAAGTTTCAATCAACGACTGAAAGGAGTTTTTCATGGCAGTCAACACAGTGGAATTCGACCTCTCGATGGCCAGCCCCGACACGGGGCGGTACCTCACCGCCAATGTCTACACGGTGGCCGGCGTGACGAACACGGACGGGTCTCTCAGGGAGCTTTCCATCGGGCAGCTCGTCATGGCGATCTGCCTCCAGCGCGCGTCCAAGCTCGAGACGAACATCATCGCGCTCATGGAGGACATGAACAGCACCTCCGCGCAGCTGGAGGCGATGACCGAGATCGAAACCGAAATCGTGAAGTGGCCGGACGAACTCAAGGCGGCGGGCAGTCGCTACCGTTCCCTGGCAACCTACTATGTCTCCACAAGCAATGCCGCCTACTCCGGCGTCACCTTCAAGGAGGCATTGGAGGACATGGGCGTCATCTCCAATGCCATCAGCTTCGTCCGCATTTCGGGCGATCCCGATTCGAACGATATCATGTACGACGACTTCATTTCTCAACTCGAGGCGAAGATGGACGAGAAAAACAGCTTCTCGCAACAGAAGATGATCGAGCTGCAGTCGCTCACGAACAAGCGCGACCAGAGCTACGACATGATTTCGAACGTCCTCAAGAGCCTCAACACCACGATGACCGGCATCGTGAACAACACATAGGGCGAAAACGACGGTTGAAAACGGCGATTGTGAGACTGATCGAGGCTGTCGGGTACCCGGAGCGGGCGCCCGACGGTGCCGTTTCGTTCACGATGCAGGTGGACGGCGGCGAAATCGCCGTCGCGGAGACTGCCGGCGGCGCCCTTCGCCTTTCGGCCCGCGTGTCGGACGACGCCTCGGTGTTGCCGCGCCTCGCGGAATACGCGGCAGGACGAATGCTGCGCGAGGACGCAGTTCTCGCGTTCGGAAGTCTGAACGACTGGAAGGGCGAGAACGCAGCCTGCGCCTTTCTCTGGCTCGACGTCGCGTCCGGCGCGGACGCCCCTGCCCTGCGCCGCGCGTTCGAGGATTTCGCCGATTCCCGCGACTGGTGGCGCGCCCGCGTCATGCAGGACGCCGAAACAGGAGCCGCGGCGCCGTTCCCGGAAATGGTGATACGGCCATAGAGGAGAATCAACAATGCGTAAACGTGAAAATGCCGCAAAGCCCAGGACACCGGTTTCCATCCGTCGGAAACTGGCCTGTTTCGCGCTGGCGGCGCTGGCGGCTTTCAGCGCCGACGGAGCAGGCATACCCTGGCGTCTGCCGTCCTACACGCTCGTGGCGCGCGACATGGACCTGCGCACCGCGCTGGACACGTTCGCGATCGCCGAAGGGCTTTCGGTCGTCATGTCCGATTCCGTCGGCGGGGTGTTCTCGGGCGACTTCAAGGAAGTTCCGCCCACCGAATTCCTCGACAAGATCGCGACCACGCACAACCTCGTGTGGTACTACGACGGGGCGGCGCTCTATCTCTACGGCGCCGGCGAAGTGCAGACGATGCTGCTTGACCTGCGCTACATGAAGGCGGGCGAGGTGCGCGACATGCTCGCCGAACTCGGCGTCGAAGACGCGCGTTTCCCGCTCAAGACCACGTCAAACGACGAACTCGTCATGGTTTCCGGCCCGCCGCGCTACGTCACGCTCGTCGCGGAGATGGTCGCCAAGGCCGACAAGATCCGCGAGCTGCGGACGTACACGGAGATCGAGGCCCGCATCTTCCCGCTCGTATACACCTGGGCCGACGACGTGAGCTTCGGCGCCAGCAGCCCGGAGACGTCGCACGCGATCAAGGGCGTCGCCACGCTCCTCACGGAAATCATGGACGGCTCCGTCAACGTCGGGCTGGACGCGCTCGAACCCGAGGACCGCGTCAAGGCGGAGGCTGTCCGCAATTCCGGGCTCAAGCCCATGATCAAGGCCGAAACCCGGCTCAATGCGGTTATCATCCGCGACGCCGCGGCCCGCATGCCGATGTACGAACGGCTGATTGAAAAGCTCGACGTGCCGCAGAAGCTCATCGAAATCGACGTGACGACCGTGGAGCTCTCCCGCAAGAACGCGCTGGACTGGCAGCTCTCCGTGTCCGGCACCGGCACGCGCGGCCGCAACACCGTCGGGGCCGGCATGAACGCGGGCAACTCGTTCGGCACGGACGAAGTGGCCGGCCAGGGACTGGCCGGTGCCATCACGCACATCGGGGCGCACTACGACCTGGGCGCCTCTCTCACCGCGCTACGCGAAAAAGGAAAGGCGCGGTCCATTTCGCGGACCCAGCTTCTCACAGTGAACAATCTCGCCGCCGCCATGACGGACACCCAGAGCTATCACGCGAAGGTGGTCGGCAACGAGGTCGCCTCGCTTCAGGAAGTCTCCGCCGGCACTTCCCTCCAGATCAAGCCCCGCATCCTGCCTACGCTGTCCACGAACATGCCGAATCAGGTGTGGCTCTCACTTCAGCTCGACGACGGCGGGTTCGAGTCGATCACGGTGGACGCGATGCCGATGAAGCGCTCGTCGTCCCTGACCACGCAGACTGCGGTTTTCGAGAACGACGCGATCATGCTCGCCGGATACCTCCGCGACATCGAGGAGGACGGCGGCTGGGGCATTCCGTTCCTGCGCGACATCCCGGTGATCGGCTGGCTCTTCGGCGGAAAGTCAACCCGCAAGGAGACCGTCCAGCGCATATTCGTCGTGTCGCCGCACATCGTCGATCTCAACGCCGAGTCGCTCGTCCGGCTCCAGGCCACGTACCTGCGCGACATCTCGGTCGGCGAGGAAATCCAGAAGGACGTCGACGAGGAAGAGGCCGAAAAGGAGCGGCGTCGCAGGGAGGAGCGCGCCGCCCGGAGCAAGTCCGGCGAGCCCGACGAACTCGATTCGATTGAAGACCTGGAACCGCTCGAAGAACTGGAACCTCCGGCTGAAATCGCGGAATCCGGCGAATCGGCGGCGCCCCTGGAAGCCCCTGAAGTCCCAGCTGCCCCTGAGGCACCCGCTGCCCCTGAGGCACCTGCAATCTCTGAGACACCCGCTGCCCCTGAGGCACCTGCCATCTCTGCGGCACCTACGGCCACAACCTCCCCGGACGCCCCCTAGCATCTGATTTTGCAAGGCAATGCGCGGAATGGTGACAATCGCAAACGGATTCGCCGAAATCGGCGCCGGCACGTGGCTTGCAGGCCGCGGCCAGCCGGTGGCGTCGTTTGGAGAAGCCGTCCGCCGCCGCCGTCCGGGCCTGTGCGTCCACGACCGCTCCGCCCTCTCGCTTATGGAAACTCCGGGGGGCGCGTTTTTCGCCGATTCCTCGCGGCCGTTCCTGACGCTCGTCCCCTGCGCCGCGCCGGTATTCGCGGTTTCGGACAAGGTGCTTCTCGCGCCGGCAGCCGCCCGCGTCGGCTCGGAACTGGTGAAACTGGTTCCAATGAGCCTCCGGCACTCGTTTTGCGTGACGCAGTTCGAGCAGCCGGCCGAAGGGGGGCAAAAGCCCGCCGAAAGCGCAAGCCCCACCCCCGAGCCACAAACCGCCCCCGCGCCGCAGACTGGCTGCGCGCCGGCGGTGCAAACCGCCGGTGCACCAGCTCCGCAATCCGCCCCCGCGCCCGCGCCGCAGACTGGCTGCGCGCCGGCGGTGCAAACCGCCGGTGTACCAACTCCGCAGGCCGCTGAATTCGCGTTCGTGGTCCTGGCCACAACTTCGCGCACTAAGCGCATAGTCGTGGCCGAAGGGGACACACTCTCGGCACGGCCCGAGGCCGTGGTGGCCTGGACCGGGAGCAGGCCAACTGGATTCATGAGCCGCATTGGCGTATGGGACGTCTTGCTTCCGCGTCGGCCGCGCGGCCTCATGCTGCATTTTCACGGTCCGTGCGTGGTATGGCTCGAAGGTGCAAACCTTCCAACCTCCAAGCTTTCCAACTTCCAAGCCTTCAACAACCGGAGGAACCATGGCTTTTGACGCAGCCCAGATTCTCCGGCAGACATACGCCGCGGGCGCCGAAGCGGCGCAGATGGCGCAAAGCCTTCGGGCCGAGCAGCCGTCCGCGCCCGCAGTCCAGCGCGGCGAGCTCAACGGCACCGCGTTCGTCGTCGAGAGCGACCCCATGTCAGAACTGATGGACTCGATGGAGGAGCTTTCGTTCCAGTTCGAGGAAAAGACCTCGAAGAAGGTCGCCGAACGCAAGATGGGCGCGATGCAGGGCCCGCGCTCGGCGTTCCTGCGCGCCATCGAGGCCTGGAACGCGATGATGCCCGACATGCCGGGCCGCGAGCAGCTGGAGAAATTCATCCAGACCGCCCGCCAGATGCTGCGTTCCGGGCGCCCGCTCGACGGATCGGGGCTTCTGAAGGAACTCTCGCGCGAATCGACCGATCCGAGCCACCAGTTCGCGATGCTGGACCTGGCGGAGCAGATGCTTGGGGAGGGCGAGACGCAGCTGCGCGATCTCGTGCGCCAGGCGCGGGTGCTTCTCATGTCGGCCAAGGGCGCCGAAGTCAAGGCCGGCATCAATTTGGCCGAGGAGGTGAACGCCCGCGCGGCCACCCCGGGCCAGATGCAGGAACTGCGCGACCTCTACCGCAGCGAGGTCGTCGGATTCACAAAACCGCAGGACTGCTTCCGCTCCCTCATGGCCAGCCGCGGTCCCGGCGGCCTCGCCGACGCAATTTCGTTCCTGATTTCGGGATGCGGGGCGGACCTGAAGTCCGGCGATCCCTCTATGGACGCGACAAAACTCGGCCGCATCCTCACCGACCTTGGATGCGTCCAGGCGCTCCAGACGGTGCTGGACAAGCTGACGCAGCTTGGCGCCCGCATGGGAACGCAGTTCGGGGAGCAGTGCCTGCTCGGCGGCGAACAGCTGACGGGGCGTGTGCTGGATCTCACGGAGCAGGCATTCGTCGCGGCCGGCGCGATCGCGCACCTCGTCGGCGACTGCGGAATGAGGCAACTGCTCGCGCAGATGGACTTCACGCGCGAGCTCACGCGGCTTTTCCGCCAGCTTTCGCCGCGACTCTTCTCGAAGGAAGGCGACCGCCAGCGGCTGGTCGACGCCGCGCAGGAGCACCTGGACGGCCTGATAACGGAAGAGGAGGAGCAGAAGGAGGACGCCGCGTCGTGAAGGCACCGGACTGGATAGCTTCTGCCGTGCGCGAATTCGGGCGCGGCGCGGGAATCGGCGACTTTTCGCTGAACGACCGCGGCGCGGCGGCGTTCCGCTTCGAGAGCGGAGTCTCCCTGCGCTTCGAGTACCGCGAAGGCGAACTCGCCGTCGCGGTCGCGGTTCCCTGCGGCAACGATCCGGCGACCGCGCGCCGCATACTCGCGTGCGCCCATCCGGACGCGCGTTTCGGCGCCCCGGTGAGAGCTGGCTGGCTCTCCAAATCGAGCGCCGCCGCGTTCGCCGTGCGCCTTCCCGACCAGGAAGTCACGCTTCCTGTCCTCAATGCGGTTTTCAACGCGCTCTGGCGCGCGGCCGCGGAATTCGGAGGTGGAGCATGGGCCTGAACGTCTCCCGCACCACGGAGCCGCTGAGCTTCAACACCGGCATAGGCAGCGCCTCGTTCGCCGAGGTGATGGACACCCCGGCCGCCGGGGAGCCGCAGAAATCGCTCCTGCCAGGCTCGACGACCGTCACCCAGGCCGTGGACGCGCTTTTCCCGACGGAACGCGCGGTGCGCGACGAAATCATGTCGGCGCTCGTCGCGGCCAACACCCCGGCTCTCCGCACCCCGGGCGGATTCAACGAGGCGGCGCGCCGCGCCGCGCGCAGGCTGCGGGACAGGCATTCTGGCGCCTCCGACGCCGCGGCCCGCGAAATCGAAACCCTGCTCGCGGATTCCGACCTGTTCGAACACTACCGCATGTCCCTGCTGGAAACCTGAACCGGGAACGCCGAAAACAAATTCCAACGACGATGCGCAACAATCTGCTGAATTTCTCGAACGTCTTCTCCAGGTTCGGCGACCTGGTGCTTGCCTTCCTCGTCGTCTGCATCATCGGGCTTCTCATCATCCCGCTGCCGACGCCGATGGTGGACCTGCTGATCGCCATCAACATCATGATCTCCACCGTGATGCTGATGCTTTCGCTCTACCTGCCGCGAGCCCTCGCCTTCTCGACGTTCCCGTCGATGCTGCTCTTCACGACGCTGTTCCGCCTCGCGCTGAACGTCACGACGACGCGTCTGATCCTCCTCAAGGCCGACGCGGGCGAAATCATCTACACGTTCGGCAACTTCGTCGTAGGCGGCAACTTCGTCGTAGGCGCCGTCATCTTCCTCATCATCACGATCGTGCAGTTCGTGGTGATCGCCAAGGGCGCCGAGCGCGTGTCTGAAGTGGCAGCTCGCTTCACCCTCGACGCCATGCCCGGCAAGCAGATGTCGATCGACGCGGACATGCGCGCCGGCGCGATCGACCAGGAAACCGCCAAGCAGCGCCGCAACGAACTGGCCAAGGAATCGCAGCTCTACGGCGCCATGGACGGCGCAATGAAGTTCGTCAAGGGCGACGCCGTGGCCGGCCTCATCATGACCTCCATCAACATCGTCGGCGGCATATGCGTCGGCGTGTTCATGAACGGCAAGGAGGTAGGCTGGGCGGTCGCGAAGTACGGCATCCTCACGATCGGCGACGGCCTCGTCTCGCAGATTCCGGCGCTGCTCGTCTCCATCACGTCGGGCGTGATCGTGACGCGCGTCGGCGACGTGGACAACAAGCCCCTGGGGCAGGACATCATCGACCAGTTCTTCGCGCAGCCCAAGGCAATACTTCTGGGCGCGGTCATGCTCTGCTGCATCGGCCTGATTCCGGGCTTCCCGAAAGTGCAGATCTTCGGCCTCGCCGCGTTCGTCGGGGCGGTGGGCTACAGCCTCTCGATCAAGGCGAAGCTCGCCAAGGCCCGCGCGGAGAAGGCGGAGGATCCGCTCGCCGCCGCCGCGCCGTCCGAGGGTTCCACGCCGCGCCCGAAGAAGAAGGACGGCGACGACTTCTCCATGGTGACCCCGCTCACGGTGGACATCGACGCGGACATCCGCGGCGCCCTTTCCTACGAGGCGCTCAACGACCAGATCATGTCCATCCGCCGCGCACTCTACCACGATCTCGGCGTTCCGTTCCCCGGCATAAACCTCTCCCTCAACCCCGCGCTCAAGGAAGGGCGCTACCGCCTGCTCGTCAACGAAGTGCCGGTTTCGGAGGGCGTCCTGCGCAAGGGATGCATCTTCGCGCTGGAGGCCCCGGAGAACCTATCCGCCACCGGCGTCGCCTTCGAGGGCGGCAAGCCGTTCCTCTCCGGATTCGAGACTTGCTGGGTCAAGGCAGAGGACAAGCCGAAGCTCGACGAGTCCGGGATCCGTTCGCTCGACCTTGGCGGAGTCCTCTCGTACCACCTTTCCGGAGTCCTGCGCCGCTACGCGCATGAGTTCCTGTCGCTTCAGGAGACGCGCCTGCTCTTCGACCACATGGAGAAGGAGGCGCCCGAGCTCGTCAAGGAAGTGCAGCGCGTCCTGCCGCTCCAGAAGATCACCGACGTGCTTCAGCGTCTCGTCCAGGAGGGCATCTGCATCCGCGACCTCAAGCGCATAACGCAGACGCTCATCGAATGGGGGCAGAAGGAGAAGGACGCGGTCCTGCTCGTCGAATACGTCCGCTCGGCCCTCTCCCGCTACATTTCCTACAAGTTCTCCGGCGGGCAGAACATCGTCGCGGCGTATTTGCTCGATCCGACACTCGAGGAGAAGATTCGCAAATCCGTCCGGCAGACCTCCTCCGGCTCCTACCTCGCGATGGATCCGGCCACGGTCCGCGCCATTCTCGCCGCAGTCAAGAGAACCATCGGCGACTTGTCGAAGATTCCGCAGAAGCCTGTCGTCATCGTCTCGGTGGACATCCGCCGCTACTTCCGCAAGATGATCGAGAAGGACTGGTACGAGCTGCCGGTGCTTTCCTTCCAGGAACTCAGCGCCGAGATCAACATCCAGCCGCTGGGGCGGTTGAAGTTGTAAGTTTGCAAGTTTGAAGGTTTGAAAACTTGAAAGTCTGAAAGCTTGAAAGTTGAGAATGGAATGAATTTTCTCCTAAAAATTGTCGAAGGGCCGAACAAGGGCGCCGAAATCGCGTTGCCGGACGGGGTTGCCGTCACGCTTGGCAAAAGCGACGACTGCGACATCGTGCTGGCCGACCCGACGCTGCCCGACGCGCCGCTCACGCTTGAGGCGTCGGCGACTGGCGTCACGGCTGGCGGCGAGCCGCTGGAGCCGTTTGTCGTTAAGACGCTCGGCGCGACCTCCTTCGCCGCGGGTCCTGCCGACTCGCCGTGGAGCGACCTTCAGTGGCCCAAGCCGGATGCCGGTCGCCCCGCCGAGACCGAAGAGGCCGGAGCTCCCGCCGAAACTGCCGATCCGGCGCCGACTCCTGCGGCTCCGCCGCCCTCCGCTCCGGCCGAACCATCCAGTTCCGGGGAACCGGAAGGCAAACCCGCGAAATCCAAAAAGGGATTGCTGGCGATTGCGGCGCTGCTGGTCGTCGCCCTGCTCGTCGCGGCCTTCCTGCTTCTCAGGCGCGGTCGCGCCGGCGATTCCGGCGACGCGGACGCCCGGGGCGACGCCCAGGCCGCCGACATCCGGTCTTCGACCGTAGCCGCGCTGGCCGAACAATACGGCCTCTCGTTCGAGGATGGCGACAACGGCGCCAGAATTTCCGGGAATTTCACCACGCGGCGCGAACGGCTCGCCGCCACGGCGCGCTTCTACGAGGCGCAGCCGGGAATCATGCTCGACGTTTCCGACGACGAATCGCTTCGCACCGCCGCGGAGGACACGCTGGCGATGATTTCCGAATCCGACCTCCGCGTCTCCGCCGCCACGAACCGCGTTCTCGCCCTCTCCGGCCGCGCCCGCGACATCCGCCGCGCGCTGGAGGTCCTGTCCGCCGACATTCCCAAACTGCGCGACGTCGACGTGTCGCAAGTGGTGATCGTGCCCGGCGCGACGGCGACCGGCGGCGGCGCCCCCGCCGTCGTCGCGGCGGCCGCGAGGCCCGTCCGAAACGCCACGGAATCGCGCGTTTCGCAGGCTTCTGCGGCCAATCGAGAAAAATCCGTGCCTTCTCTGCCGGTTTGTGGTATACTCACCGCGCCGTACCCATGCCTCGTACTGCGCAGCGGCGCCCGCGTCCTGGAAGGCGCCCCGCTCGGCGACGGCGTGGTCATGAAGATCGAAGCCGATTCAGTCACCATCACCAATTCCGCAGGAAGTTTCACCTGGAAACCTTGAACGACCGAAAATCCGAATCGAATTCCAGGAGATCAACACCGACAACCATGCAGAAGCCGCCATCAGAGCCTGTCAGACTTCTCGACATCGAGAGGGAGCTCGCCGGTCCGGACGCCCAGTCGGCGCTCGCGCGCCACGACGCTGTGCTCGCGGGCCTGTCCGCGAGGATCGAACAGGCCATGCGACAGGGGCTCTCGACCGACGAGTTCCAGAAAGTCCAGGCGCTTCAGGAGGCGAACACCACGGCACGGAAGATTTTGCGTCTTGCAGTCCGAGTGGACTGACGAGCGCGAAAAGCGACGCCCGGACGGGCGACGTTCAACAACAAAAAAAACAAAAAAGAAGGAAAAGCAACATGGCCTACACGCACACTGACGGAACGCCATTGGTCGGGTCCATCACCAACGACTACCTCAGCCCCGACGTTATCACGAACAAGGCGCACTTCCAGCGCACTTCGGACATCGAGGGCGGCGGGTACATCCACACCGACTCGGTCTACAACGCGCTGTTCAACGCCGTGTCAGTCATGGAGTCGCGCCTGAGGGAGTCCCTTGAGAACTACCAGGAGCACCCCGACGTGCAGGCGAACCTGCAGCAGCTCCAGTACGACCTGCAGCAGTGGAACCTCGCGCTCACGACGATGACGAACATCAACAAGAACATGGGCGACGCCCTCAATTCCATCGCTTCCAACTTCCGGTAATGTTCGACATAACCGGAGACGAAGCAAGGCTTTTGTTGAACGTCGCCCTGATGGCGACCGGGCAGAACCGCTTCCAGTCAGCCGCGAAGATTCTCGCTGCGCTGGAGCGGTTCCGGCCCGCGGAGGCGTCCATCGCATCGGCGAACGCCATCCTGCGCATCAGCATGCTCGATTTCCAGGGCGCTGTGGACTACCTCGACCACGTTGCCATCCCAAAATTCCCGGACTCCGCCATGCTCAAGGCATTCAAGGGCATGGCGCTGATCCGGATGGGGCACCAGACAGAGGCACGCGTTCCGCTGGAAGAAGCGGCAAAACAGACCGTCGATCCCGCGGCGGCACAACTCGCAAGGGACTTGATTCCATGAACGAACAGATGATCGTAGAGGCGGTCCGCGCCGCCGGCACCGGCCCCGCGCAAATGAATCCCGCGGACGCTCCGCTGGGAGCCGCCGCCGTGGCCGACCCCGCCGCCGTGACCCGGTTCGAGGCAGCGATGGCCGCCAACGCGCCGCAGGCCGTCGCCCCGGCCGATCCGATTCCATTCGCCTCGCAGGCCGCCGCCGCATGGCGCTCCGCGCAGGTGAACAACCAGGGAATTCTCCACAGGATTCGCGCCCTCTGCGACCTCAAGGAGACGCATTCGCCATCCGCAGGCAACCTCGTCGAGCTTCAGTACGAGGTGATGAACCTCTCGTTCCAGCAGGAGGTCGTCACCAAGGTCGCCGACAAGTCCTCGAACGCAATCCAGACCTTGATCAAGAACCAGTAGCGCAAGAATCCGAAGACCGCCGAGTGCAACCGACTGCAATCGACCGCAATCGACCGCAATCGAATGCAACCGAATGCAATCGACCGCAATCGACCGCAGTCGAATGCAATCGACAGCAATCACAAGCAACCGACAGCCCTCGACTGCCGCCGAATTCAATCGAAAGTTTTTTGAAATGAAAAGCAAGGCTACGACATTGCCCATCCTGGCCGCCGCGCTGGCGCTTTTGACGACCGGTTGCGACAAGCAGGCCACGCTCCATTCAGGACTTGAGGAGCGTCAGGCCAACCTCGTGATGGCCGCGTTGCTCGACGCCGGCATCCCCTGCCAAAAGGCGCCCGGCGAGGAAGGCACCTGGAACGTGATGTGCTCCGAAAAACGTTTCGCGGAGGCGGTGAACCTCCTCGAACGCCAGGGTCTGCCGCGCCGCCAGCAGCTTGGCATCGGCGAGGTATTCAAGAAGACCGGCATGATCTCGTCCCCGTCCGAAGAGCGCATCCGCTTCATGGACGCTCTCGCACAGGATCTGGCGAAGACAATTTCAATGATCGACGGCGTAGTTGACGCGCGCGTCCATGTCGTGCTCCCGGAGAACGATCCGTTCGCCCGCAACACCCTGCCCTCTTCGGCCGCGGTCGCGATTCGCGCCCGTTGGGATTCCGACATTTCGGACCTCGTCCCGTCCGTGAAGGGCCTCGTCAAAAACGCGATCGAGGGCCTTCAGCACGACAAGATCCAGGTGACGATTTTCCGCGACGCGCCTCCAAGGAAATAGGCTTGAAAGTTTGAAAGGCTGAAGGGTTGAAGGTTGCGGACAATGGAGTCTGACGATAGGCAGTTTCTCAAGACGGTCGCGTGGATGTTCATGCGGCATGGTCGGCCGAACCGCGCCTTTGGCATCTGCGAGGCGCTTTGCGAGGACGACCCGCGCGACAGCGTGGCCGCAGTAGCGTTCGCCGAGCTGCTTCTCGACAACGGGGATCCGTCGCGCGCCATCGAGGTCATTCACGCCGCCGACATTCCGAATTCACTTGCGCACGTGGCCGCGGTTCTGGAGACTCGCGCCCTCTGCGAGCTCGGCCGGGCAACGGATGCGTCCGCGCGCTGGCGCAGGTATCTCGAATCGAAGAAAGGCGCCGCAAGACAGTGGGTGGCCCAGCCTTGAAAGTCGAAAGTCAAAAGTCGAATGGTCGGATTGGTAGAATGGTCGAACGCTCAAACTTTCAAACTTTCAAACAAAATTCGTAAGGCTGAAGGTCCGTGGTGAACAGCGAAATTACAATTGAAATGGCGCGGGAGCTGGTGGGCAATCCAGTTCTCTGGCCGCGCATTCGCGATTTTCTCTGGGATTTCGCCCCTCAGGTCCACGAGAGCTGGATTGAAGATGCTTTAGCCGCAAAGGACGCAAAGAACGCAGAGAATGAAGGTGGGGGCCTTTGTGATCTTTACGGCAAGGAAAAGAATTCTCCCCGCGTCAAGCGGTTCATTCTCGAATCGCTCGGCGTCAAACCGTGCTTCCATGCGTTTCCCAAGGACGATTGGAGCCGCCTTGTTCTCCTGGACGGCGCCACGATCCTCGACATCGTGAAATGGCTTGGCGCGCTCGCCTGCGCACCGACGCTCCGCACCATAACTTCAGGGGCTGCGGTCCGCGAGCTCAAGGCCGCCCTTCCCGGCATCTATCCCGACGTATTCGGATACACGGCATATTTCAAGTCAAAAGTCGAAAGTCTGACAGTCGAAAGTCTGAAGCCGGACATGATTGCCACGGCAGGCTGGATGGTCTTGAGCCCGTCATTGAATCATCTTCCGGAAGAACTCCTGCATAGGCTGTCGCTAAAACTTCCAAAGGACATTGAACAGCCAGACCTTAGCCCTTCGACTTTAGACTTTAGACTTTCATCCTTGCAACTTCTCATGAAGCTGCGATTCCCGGAGGCCCATTCGCTATGCTTCTCATAAACAAACCAGATTTCGCGCTTGCAACGGACAGGCGCGTCGTGAAGGCGACGGACGTCGCAACCGTCCGCACGGCCGAAGACATCGTCACCGCGGCCGAAGCCGACGCCGCCCGCATCCGCGAGGAGGCGAAGACCGCGTTCGAGGAGGAAAAGAAGCGCGGCTACGAAGAGGGGCTTCAAAACGGCAAGATGGAAATCGCCATGCAGAAGCTCGACCAGGTAGACCAGTCGGTCGCCTTCATGGAATCGGTCGAGAAGAAGATGGCCGACATTGTCATGAAGGCCCTGCGCTCGTTCGTCATCGAGATCGGCGACAAGGATCTCGTGGTCCAGATCGTGCGCAAGACCATGAACGCCGTCATCCGCACCCAGCGCCAGGTCGTGCTCAAGGTCGCGCCGGAGATGGTCGAGACCGTCCGCGGCCGCATCTCCGAGCTGCGCGTCGCGTATCCGACCGTTGAATCGTTCGACGTAGTCGAGGATCCGCGACTGAAGGGCGCGGCATGCATTCTCGAAACCGAGGCCGGCGTGGCCGACGCTTCCGTCGAAACCCAGCTCGCCGCCATCAAAAAATCTCTCGAAAAGCACGTCGCCGGCGGCCGGGCCTAAGCGAGCCGAAAGAACGGATTGTCGGCGAAACGCGGGAATATGGAATTCTTCGCGCATTGTGTGCTAGTATTGGGTGCGCGCCGCACGTGACAGGCAGGCAGCGGCAGCTTTCTTCCGGCCCTACCGCATACCCAATCCGCCCACCCCATGTTCCAGACAAACCCGTTTTCGCTGATCGTCCTCTTCGTGGGGCTGTCGCTGCTGCCCTTTGCGGCGATGATCGCGACGAGCTACCTCAAAATCGTAGTAGTGATGTCGCTGATCCGCAACGCGCTCGGCATACAGTCGATTCCGCCGAACATGGTCGTGAACGCGCTGGCGATGATCCTGACGTTCTACATCATGGCCCCGGTGGCCTCGGAATCGTGGCAGACGATAGTCGAAAGCCAAAAGTCGAAAGTCGAAAGCCAGCAGGTCGAACAGGCAGCCGAATCCGCGACTTTGGACCTTGGACTTTCGACATCCGACCTCGCGGCGGCGGCCGAGCCGTTCCGCGTCTGGCTCTCGAACCACACCTCGCCGCGCGAGCGCGCGTTCTTCATCAACACCGCCGAATCGCTGTGGGGCAAGGACGGCGAACCGGCGGTCGTCGATCCGGAGAGCTTCTACATACTGCTGCCGTCGTTCTGCGTGTCGGAACTCACCAAGTCGTTCCAGATAGGATTTCTCGTCTACCTGCCATTCATCGCAATCGACATCATCGTCTCGAACATACTGCTGGCCATGGGCATGATGATGGTCTCGCCGGTGACGATCTCGCTGCCGTTCAAGCTCCTGCTCTTCGTGATGGTCAACGGCTGGACGCTTCTGATACAGGGCCTCGTGAGGGGGTACGTGCTGTGAGCGCCGCGCAGATACTCGACTACGCGAAGATGTGCCTCATGCTCGTCTTGAGGCTTTCGCTCATTCCGATCGCGGTGGCGACGGTGATCGGCATACTCGTCTCGCTTCTGCAGGCGCTCACGCAGATACAGGAGCAGACGCTCGGCTTCGCCGTGAAACTGATCGCGATCTCGCTCACGCTTCTTGCGTGCGCCTCGTGGATGGGCTCCTCGCTGCTGCTCTACACGCAGGACATCTTCACCCACTTCGCCCTCCTGAGGTAGCTGCGCCGCCGCGCATTTCCAAAGAAAATCCCGAAGCCCGAAAACATGCCGGAAGCGAAAGTCAGAGTCGGCGGAAAAACCTTCGCATCGATGCGCAGGGCGCTGGCGCGCATGGTTGAAATCGGCGCGGCCGACGACATCGTCAGCCGCGGATACGACTTCTGCATCACGGCCGCGATACTGGTCAACCTGACGGCGGTCGTGCTGGACACGTTTTCCGGGATCCACGCGACGCACGGGAAAGCTATTGGCGCCGTCGAGACCGCGACGGCCGCGTGCTTCATTGCGGACTACGCGCTGCGACTGCTGGCGGCCAGGTTCACCCATCCGCGCGGCGGGGAGCTGCGATCGATCTGCGCATACGCATTTTCGTTCGGCGGAATCGTCGATCTGCTAAGCTTCCTGCCGGACTGCCTGCCGGTGTTCTTCCCGTCCGGGGCGGTTGCCTTCCGCCTGTTCCGCGTGGTCAGGATATTCCGGCTCTTCCGCATCACCGCGTACTACGACTCGCTCAGCGCCATCGCGGAAGTCATCGGAAGCAAGCGCCAGCAGCTCGTCTCGTCGGTGTTCATCCTGCTCGTCCTGATACTGGCGTCGAGCCTGTGCATGTACAGCGTCGAATGCAACGTGGAGGGAACGGGATTCACGAACGCCTTTTCGGGGATATGGTGGGCGGTTTCCACGCTGCTGACAGTAGGGTACGGCGACATCGTGCCGACGACCACCCTGGGAAAGCTTCTCGGCGCGGTGCTGACATTTCTGGGCGTCGGCATGGTCGCCATCCCGACCGGCATCATCAGCGCCGGATTCGTCGAGCAGTACTCCCGCATCCAGGCCAGCCTCGACCGCGCCCGCGAGCAGGACATCCACTTCATCAAGTTCCGGCTCGACGAGGGGGATGCCTGGGCCGGGCGGGACATCGCGGCCCTGCGGCTGCCGCACGACGTGATACTCACGGCGGTCCACCGCGGGCACGAGGTGCTCGTACCCAACGGCAGCCTCGTGCTCCAGCCGGGGGACACCATAGTGCTTGGCGCCGAACCGGTGCTGGACCGCACGAAGATCGACCTGAAGGAAATCGTGCTGCTCGCCAAGAACCCATGGAACGGGCGGCTCATACGGGACCTGGACCTGTCGCGCCAGACGATAATCGTCATGGTGAAGCGCGACGGGCGCACCATCATCCCCAAGGGATCCACGCGCCTTCAGGCGGGCGACAAGCTGCTGCTTCACACGAAGGACACGTCAGGACAGGAGGCCGGCCATGCCATACGTTGAGTTCCATCGCTGGATTCTGGCGGCGGTTCTCGCCATGGCGAGGGTCGGCGGCGCGTTCGCCATCTGCCCCGCGCTTGCCGAATCCATGATACCCGGCGTCGCGCGCAGGGCGGCGACCCTGGCATTCGCCCTGTTTGCGATCCCGGTCGTCCACGCCGGGATGCCCCCCGGCGAGCCGCTGGTCTGGAGTTTCGCGTTCCTGGCGTTCCATGAGGCGCTGATCGGTTTTCTCCTCGGATTCTTCGGGGCGATTCCGTTCTGGGTGGCGGAGAACGTGGGCAACTTCATCGACAACCAGCGCGGCGCCACGATGGGCGAAGTCTATTCGCCGCTGTCCGGCGCGCAGGTCTCCTCGACGGGCATTTTCTTCACGCAGATCGTCTCAACGCTCTTCTTCACAACCGGCGCGGTGTTCCTTTTCCTTGGCGCCATCTACAAGAGCTACGCGGTCTGGCCCGTCTTCGGAGGCGGGATTTCGTTCGCGCCCGACGCCCCGGTGCAGATACTGGGCACCCTCGACGGAATGCTGAAGACGACCGTCGTAATTTCGGCGCCGGCAATCATCGTGATGTTCCTCGCGACGATTGGACTGGGGCTCGTGAACCGCACGGCCCCGCAGCTCAACGTGTTCTTCCTGTCGATGCCGATCAAGAGCGCCCTCGGCGTCGCAATGCTGATCGTCTACCTGCCTTTCGTTATGGACATGCTCATGTACACGCGCGACGGCCAGATACTGGAGCCGGTGCGCAAGCTTCTGGGAGGCGCTTGACATGGCCGAGTCCTCTGGCGAAAAAACCGAAATGCCGACCCCGAAGAAACTCCGCGACGCGCGCGAGAAGGGGCAGGTGTGCACTTCCAAGGACATAGTCTCGACCGCGATCCTCGTGGTCCTTTTCGCAGTGCTGGGCGGAATGGGACTCGCGCTTGTTGACGACGCCTCCATGCTGCTCTCCTACATCGGCGGCCGCCTAGCGGGCGACCCCTTCGCCGCCACGCGCCAGGCCATGGCCCTGTCGGCAATCGTCATCTGCAAGCACTCCTTCATATTCGTGTTCATCGCCGCCATCATCGGGATCGTGGCCAACGTCGCCCAGATCGGGTTCCTGTTCACGTTCGAGCCGATAATGCCAAAGCTGGAGAAGCTCAACCCGGTCGAGGGCGCCAAGAAGATATTCTCGATGAAGAACCTGTTCGAGTTCTTCAAGAACGTCGTGAAGGTCTGCTTCCTCGGATACCTGATCTACAAGATCATCAAGGCGAGCGTCCCGGAACTCCTCACGATGTGCTACGGCACGATCGACGACATTTTTCCCAGCCTTCGCCTCATGCTCAAGCGCCTGGCCGTCTACACGGCCTTCGGCTACATCGTCATCGCTGTCGTCGACCGGCTCTTCCAGGGTCGCAACTTCACGAAGCAGATGATGATGACGAAGGACGAGGTGAAGCGCGAGTACA
>CAMOSH010000034.1 GCA_946624575.1 uncultured Verrucomicrobiota bacterium | reverse complement strand
ACCCGCGTCGAGAATTACGGGAACGTCCGCATCCGGCAGCGCAACGCCCTCGCCGGAAACGATCCGGCGCTCCAGCGCCGCCGCCAAATCCATTGGAGACAGGGCGGCGTCGGCATTGCCATCGCCCCGCGCGGGGATCTCGCCACGGAGTCATCACCTAAATGCGCAGCGCAAAAAGAAACCGCGCACAAATATGCACCGACCGCAACATTGGCACCGACTGCTCGCGTGAAAAAGCGAAATTTCATCGGGATAAGACTTGTTTTTGCGACTGGTTTCTTTTAGGCAAAACAACTTACGGAAGAGATGCTATCTTGAACTGCGTTCGTTTGTCAATGAAAAAATCCGGCGCAGTTTGGAATTGTCGGGGATCGGGGATTTGTCGTGGATTTACGCCTTCGCGACCAAGATTTCGCGCCAGCGCGTGGTGGGGCAGGGGGATAGAAGTTCACGCTTCATCTGCCACTTGCGCTCCGTGCCGGACGAGGCGGGGAACACCGCGCCGCGCCCGAAGCGCGCGTTGACGGCGTCCATGGCCGCGGAAAGCCTGGCCGCCTTGGAATCCGACGGGTCGCCCGAAAAAAGGTCGGCCGCGCCTGACGCCGGTTCCACTCCGCAGAAAAGGATTCCCGCGCGCCTGTAGCGTCGGCCGTCGACGAACAACCGCGCGGCCGCGGGGCGGACAGCCGCAAGTATTTCAGGAGTCGCCGCGGTCGGGCGGGGAAATGCTACGGCGGCGGTTTCAAATGGAGTCCACCAGTTGCGGTCGTTCCAGCCGTCCGTGCCAGGAGGCGCGCATTGCTGGAGAAACACCGTCGCACACGCGGCGACGGAGCTGGTCCTGCGCAGTTTTTCGGCTCCCGCGGCGGCGTATGCGGCGACCGCCTCGCAGACGGACGCGGCGTTGGTTACGGGAGCGCCGAACATCCGCGACACGCCGATGGATTTCGGATTTTCGCGCTCGACGGGATCCGCCCCGATCGCCGGAATTCCGCGCAATTCCGCTGCGGTGCGTTCCAGCGTGACCGCAAGCGAATGGCGGCGGAAGAACTCCGGCGGACGGTTCGCGAGGTCAAGCGCTGTGCGGACACCCATCCGCCGTAGCCGCGGCGCTAGGCGGCGCCCAACGCCCCAGACTTCTTCTAGTGGCAGTGCGGCGAGGAGAGTGTCGCGCCCTTCAGGAGTTTCCGGCATCGCGAACACGCCGCCGTCGGTTTTTTTAGCGGCGTGATTCGCGATTTTTGCGAGAGTGCGCGTCGGGGCGAACCCGACGCCGCATGGCACGCCTGTCCATCGCATGACGCGCCCCCGGATGCGGCGGCCAAGACCGGTCCAGTCCGGGCCGAGACTCGACGAGAGGTGCATGAACGCCTCGTCGATCGAGTATTGCTCGACTTCGGGCGTGAACGTCCCGAGCGTGGAGACGATGCGCGCCGAGAGGTCGCCGTAGAGTTCGTAGTTTGAGGACCGGAACACGAGTCCCGCGGCGATCGAGGCGGCAGACTGTTGCAGTTTGAAGTACGGGGTCCCCATTTCGACGCCCAGGGCCTTGCATTCCGCGGAGCGCGAAATCACGCAGCCGTCGTTGTTGCTTAGGACGGCAACCGGGCGTCCTTCGAGGCGCGGGTCGAAGACGCGTTCGCAGGACACGTAGAAGTTGTTGGCGTCGACGAGAGCGATCATGCGCCTTCGACGGTCCCGACGAAACGATGCACCACGGCCGTGACGACACCGAACACGCGCAATTCCATTTCGCCGGCGAATTCGATCGGGCGGTAGGCTGGATTGGCCGCCTCAAGGCGAACCGCTCCGGAGGTTCCGTCGCGGCGAAGGCGCTTCACGGTGAATTCTCCGTCGACGCACGCGATTACGATCGAGCCGTCTTCGGGGTCAAGGGACCGGTCCACCACGAGCAGATCGCCGTCGCGTATGCCGTCACCCGTCATGGAGTCGCCCGCAGCCCGGACGAAGTAGGTGGCCGCCGGCCGCGCCACGAGCAATTCGTTCAGGTCCAGCGGGCGCTCGACGTATTGTTCCGCCGGGGAGGGGAACCCGGCGACCACGGAGGAAGCCATGAGCGGCGCCCCTCCGTGCGGCGGGCTGGGCATCGCCGGAATGGCGCCATCCGGGAATCCCCGGGTGCCGGCCGTTTGCGTTGGCGCGCGCATTGTCCGGGTCACTCCTCCCCGGACGTGGCGAACGCCATGCGCTCGATTCCAAGCTGGCGCGCCATGCGGCCGACCTCCACGACGCGGCCGTAGTTCACTCCCTCGTCGCCGCGGATCACGAGCCTGAGTTGCGGATTGGCCTGAAGGCGGGCCGAGAGCGCCGGGCCGAGTGCCTCCATCGTCGTGATTTCCTCGCCAAGAAAAACGCGGCCTTCGCGGTCCACCGTCACCACGCTTGTTTCGGCCTGCGTGTCCAACGTAGCCGATTTCCCGGAGGGAAGCTTGACGGGAATGCCCTGCTCGATCATCGGGAACGTGATGATGAACGTTATGAGCAGAAGGAACGTCAAGTCGGACATGGACGTCAGGTTCATGTCCAGCATTGGCTTGAAAGACGGCGGATGGCGACGCGACACGGCTGAAACTGTTTCTTTGGGTTCGGCTTTTCCCGGGGGCCGGGCTTGGCGCGCGGCGGTGCGTCAGACGCGCTGCGGCGGCGGGAGCGACGGCGTCACGGCTGGCGGCTGGACGCCTGACGGCAGTGGTGCGGCTGCGGGCGCGGTGGCGGCTTGTGCGGCCGCGGGAACCGGCATTTGCGGCATCTGCGGAATCTGGAACGTGGCGGTTTGCGGCTGGTATGGATACTGTGCCGTAGGCCAGGGCGCAGGCGCGGCGGCCGGCGCCGTCTGGATGACCACCGGCGCCGTTGCGACGGGAGCCGGGGTGGTCTGGGCGGGCGCGGCGGAGGCGCCATGCACGCGAAGGATGTCCGCCAGGAGTCCGTCGGTGAAGTTTTCGAGTTCCACGACGCGGCGGCGGGCCGATTCGCTCAGGAAGTTGTAGCCGATCGAGCAGGGCAGGGAGACCACAAGGCCGGCGACCGTTGTCAGAAGGGCGCTTGCGATTCCAGGCGCGACAGTAGCGAGATTGATCGAGCCGCCGCCGGAAACCATGTCCATGAACGCGCGCAGGATGCCCCAGACCGTGCCGAGCAGGCCAAGCGACGGCGCAAAGCCCGTGCATGTGGCCAGAAACGTCATTCCTGATTCCAGTTCCAGCAGCTGCGTGGAAAGCGCTCCTTCGGCGGCGGCACGCACGGAGGCCATTTCCGATTCAGGGAGGGATGGGCCGGTGCGGTCCGGCGGCCACGTGAGCAGGTCGCCGTCGGCGACGCCGCGCGTGTGCAGGTGGTGCAGCAGCTCCTTTGCGGCGGCCTGGTAGATCGCAGCCATCGGCATGTTTCGCAGGAAGCCGTTGGTCGCGCGGACCTGAAGCTGCGCCGGGTGCGAAGTCTGCCGGTTTTTGCGCACGAAAGCCGCGTCGCGGTGCCGCGCCTCGGCCAGGGTCGCGCGTTTCCAGAGCATCTTCGAGATCGTGAAGAAGGAAAGCACTATCAGGAAAACCACAATGGCTTGCCCGAATGCGTCTGAAGCTACGAAGGCCTTGATGAGCACTGTCATGGCGGCTGGGGAAATATGTGTTTCAGAGATTGTCGCGGAACCAGTGGTCGATGCGCGACAGGCAGTCGAACGTGGACGCGATGAGCGCGGTGCGGATCCACATTCCGTTGCGGACCTGCCTCCAGTACATCGCACGCGGGTCCGAGTCCACTTCAGTGGCGATTTCGTCGCGGCGCGGCAGCGGGTGCATCAGGATGGCGTCGGGGCGCATCATGCGCATCTGCTCGGGGCCGATCTTGAAGCGTGAGGTGTCGATTTTCGCGCTTTCGCCGGCGCTTTCGTCCCATTCGTCCTGGATTCGCGTCATGTAGACCGCGTCGGCCTCCGGAAGCCATGCGGCCAAATCGTCGGACACCTCGAATTGAGCGCCGGCGTCCTTGAGGTCGGCCAGAACGTCGTCGCCGATGCGCAGTGCCGACGGGGACACGAACACGTGTCGGATTCCCTCGTAGTGAGTGAGCAGATGCGAGAGGGAGCGGACCGTGCGGCCGCGCGCCAGGTCGCCCACGTAGACGACGGTGCGGTTGCGCAGCCCGCCGCGCCGTTCGAACGAGCGCTGCAGCGTGTAGACGTCGAGAAGCGCCTGGGTAGGATGCTGGTCCTTGCCCGATCCGGCGTTGATGATCGGCACCGGGCGTTTGCTTTGCGAAAGCGCCCAGGCCATGCGTTCGGCAAGTCCCTTTTCTCGCGTCCGCATGACGATCAGGTCGAAGTACGAACTGAAGGTCCGAATGGAATCCTCGCGGCTTTCGCCCTTGAATTCGGAGGACACCGACGCGTCGCGCACTTCGCCGGTGCGCAATCCGAGAATCTGGCACGCCGAGAGGAACGACAGGAATGTGCGCGACGACGGTTGCGTGAAGTAGATCATCGCCCGCTTGTGGAAAAGCAGTCCCTGGAGAAACTGCATTCCTGCGCGGCTTTTGGCGATGGCGCGGATTTTCGTGGCTGAGTCGCAGAGACGGTCGAGCGACGCGCGGTCGAACTGCTGGGCGAAGATCGTGTGCAACGGCATCCCGTCCGTGCGCGACAGGCATTCCGCGCGGCGTGATATCGGCAGGGCGGAATACTCCTCCCAGGAAAGGTCTTGAATCGATTGCATGGAAAATCCGGAGTATGGATGGTGTTCTGTGGGTGCGGAGCCGCCGCGCCTCAGTCCCAGACGATGGCGCCGGCGGGAAACACCGGGCCGTCGGTGCAGACGCGCGCCCATTTGACGCCGCCCGCGGCGTCGGCGTCGCGGACGCGCTGCACGCAGCCCAGGCATGCGCCGACGCCGCAGGCCATGCGGCGGTCGAATGAGAGAGCGGCCCGGAACCCGAAGCGTTTCGCGAGGTCGTCGATGGCGCGCAGCATCGGCGCCGGACCGCAGGCGAAGACGGGTGGCGGCTTGGCTCCAGAAGTCGGCTCCTTGCCGCCTGCGCGCGCCGCAAGCCCTTCGAGCCATTCGAGAAGCGGTGCTGTCACGCGGCCGCGCGCCCCGTGCGAACCGTCTTCCGTCGCTGGATGCAAGGCGACGCCCAACGCCGCGAATTCATCCTGGAGCAGCAGGTCGTCCTTAGTGCGCCCGCCGCAAAAAAGGTGGATGGCGTCTTTCGCGACGCCGCCGGCGATGGCACGGGTGGCGAGAAAAAGAAGTGGGGCCACGCCGTAGCCTCCGCCCACGAGTGCGACCGGGCCGTCGTGGTCCGAGGGGACGGGGAAGCCGTTGCCGAGCGGGCCGAGCAGGTCGATGGCGTCGCCGGGGCGGACCCCGGCAAGGGCCTTCGTGCCGCGGCCGACGACTTTGAAAAGAAGCGTGAGTTCGCCGGAACGCGGGTCCGCGCCGCAAATGCTTATCGGGCGGCGCATCGCTCCTTCGTCGAGCGCCGGAACGCGCACGTGGACGAACTGGCCGGGAACTGCCGAAGCGGCGATTCCCGGCGCGGAAAGCCGGAGCCGGCGACAACCGGCTCCGGCCTGTTCGTTTGAAAGAACGGACGTTTCCTCTTGCATGGAAACGGGCCGCCTTTCGGAATTACTTCGCTTCAGCGGCCTTGGCGGCGCGCTTGGCGAGGCACTTGACCACCTTTTTCGGGTGAGTCAGCATCGTGCGGATCACGATTGGCTGGAGCTTGTCGGCCTCGGCCTGAGGGACCCCGAGCGCGACGAGGCGCTTCTTCTGGGCCTTCTGGCGGCGCGCGCGCTCGGCCGGCGTCTTCTTGGGACGGCGGACGTGCTTGATGCGCTCGACGTGGTCATGCGATTGAAGGGACATTGCTTTGGCTCCTCTGGATGCTTACTTTGCTTCGGGGGCGGCGGAATCGGCTGGCGCCTCTTCCTTCTTCTGGCCTTCCGGCGCTTCGTCCACCCATGAAATCACGGCCATTTCGGCACCGTCGTGCTGACGGGCGCCGATCTTGACGATGCGGGTGTAGCCGCCGTTGCGGCCGGCGAGCATCGGAACGATCGTGCCGAACACTTCCTTGACCGCGGCCTGGTCCTGCAGCAGTTCCGCGGAGACCTTGCGGATCGCGTTCACGCCGCCCTTGCGGGCCGTCGTGACGATCTTTTCGACGTAGGGGCGCAGGGCCTTGGCCTTGTCGAGTGTCGTGCGGACCTTCTTGGCCTTGACGAGGGCCACGGCGAGCATCGAGAGGAGAGCCTCGCGGTGCGACTTGCTGCGGCCGAATTTGACGTTGTTCTTCCTGTGGCGCATTGGGGGTGCCTCGATTGGACTAGTTTTTCTTTTCGAGCAGGGCCGGGTCGAACTTCATGCCGAGCGAAAGGCCCATCTGTTGGAGCTTGTCCTTGATTTCCAAAAGCGACTTCTTGCCGAAGTTGCGGAACTTGAGCATGTCGCTTTCCTGCTTTTGGCAGAGTTCGCCGACCGTCGTGATGTTCGCGTTGTTGAGGCAGTTGGCGGAGCGGACGGAAAGCTCGATTTCGTTGACGGAGAGGTTGAGCTTGCTGGCCAGGTCGTTCTGGTCTGCGATCGCGGAGGCCGGCTTGGGCGCCTCGATTGTCTCCTTGCGCACTTCGGCGAACACGTCGAGGTGGCTGCGGAGGATGTTAGCGGCGTGCACAAGCGCGTCGTCCGGCGAAACGCGGCCGTCGGTCGTGATGTCAAGCTCCAACTTTTCGTAATCGGTCTGCTGGCCGATGCGGTAGTTCGCCACGTCGAAGTTGACGCGGGCGACCGGCGAGTAGATGCGGTCGATCGGGATGAGCCCGATTTCCGTTTGGCGACGGCGGCGGGCCGGATCGTTCGGATCGACGTCCCACTGGGCGGGGCAGAAGCCGCGGCCTCGGGTGATGCGAACCTCGATCTCGAATTCGCCGGTTTCGTCGACCGTGGCGATGGGGTGCGACGGATTCAGCACTTCAATCGTGGAATCCTCGGCCGCAATGTCGCCGGCGGTGATGCGGCACGGGCCGTGACGCTTGATCATCACGACGCGCGGCTCGGCTTCGGCGTCCGCCGGGACGCTGGGGCAGCGCACGAGCACCTTCTTGAGCGCGAGGACGATTTCGGTGACGTCTTCGCGGACGCCCGGCAGCGAGCAGAACTCGTGCGGCGCGCCCTTGAGGCGAATCGCGGAAATCGCCCAGCCCTCGATGGAGGAGAGCAGGACCCTGCGGAGAGAGTTGCCGATCGTGCGCGCGTAGCCGATTTCGAACGGACCGGTCGTGTATCGGCCGAACGTGGCGGTGGCGGTCGAGCCGTCCTTGAGCACGCGTTCGGGCATCTTGAAGTCGTTGAGACGGATGGGCATGTTTCGCTGTCCTTTCCTTGCGGGCCGACACCGCCGCCGCTGGCGGCGGGCGCGGCGACCCGCGTGTTCGGAAACTGGAGTTCTGGGAACCTGACCCGCCCCGTTCGGGGGCGGCGGTTAGCGGGAGTAGAGTTCGACGACCGTCTGCATGTCGATCGTCTCGGGCACTTCCGAAGGTTCCGGAGCGCGTGTGAACGTGCCGGTCTTCGTCGCCTCGTCCAGCTCAAGCCAGTCGCAGGCCTTCTCGCGCGGGTGCTTGAGAGACTCCACGACCGCTTCGAGATTGCGGTCGCGCTCGCGGATGCCGACCTTCTGGCCCGGACGCACCAGGCAGGAGGGGACGCCGACGACCTTGCCGTCGATCGTCACGTGGCGATGCACGACCAGCTGGCGGGCGGCGGCGCGCGTCGGGGCGAACCCGAGGCGGTAGACCACGTTGTCCAGACGGCTCTCGCAGAGCTGGAGCAGCAGGTCGGCGGTGTTGCCCTTGCGGGCGCGGGCGATCTCGTAGAACCTGTGGAACTGCTTTTCCAGCATTCCGTACACGTACTTGGCCTTCTGCTTCTGGAGCAGCTGGTTGCCGTAGTCGGAGACCTTCTTGCGGCGCGTCTTGTTGGCCGGACCGTGCTGCCCGGGAGGGAAGTTGCGACGCTCAAGAGCCTTGTCCGGCCCGAAAAGGGGTTCGCCGAAACGGCGGGAAATCTTGGTCCTTGGACCTGTGTAGCGAGCCATTTTTAGACCCTCCTGCGCTTGCGTTGACGGCATCCGTTGTGCGGAACCGGTGTGATGTCGCGAATCGTGGTCACGGCCATGCCGGAATTCGCGATCGCGCGGATCGCCGACTCGCGGCCGGAACCGACGCCCTGGACGAGGATTTCGACTTCGTGCATGCCCTTGGCGATTGCCGCCTTGGCGCATTCCTGGGCGACGAGCGTGCCCGCGAACGCGGTTGACTTGCGCGAGCCCTTGAAGCCGGCCTTGCCTGCGCTGCTCCAGGCCAGCACGTTGCCGCGCACGTCCGTTATGCAGCACTGCGTGTTGTTGAAGGACGCGTTGATGTGGGCGACGCCGGCGGGAATCGACTTGCGGCGCTTCTTTGCATCGTCAGCGACGGGGGCCTGTGCCTGCAGCACGTCGCCCATCACGATTTTCATCGCCTCGGACGGTTCGTTCGCGGCGGCGGGCGCCGGCTTTTCGGCCGGTTCGACGGGCGCGGCGGCGACCTCGGGGGCAGTATTTTCTTCAGCCATGGTGTTTCCCTGGTTGCTGTTGGAAGTCGTTTACTTGGCGGCGTTCTTCATCGCGTTGCGTTCCGCCTTGTCGCGCACGGCGCCGACCGTGTGCTTCGCGCCCTTGCGGGTGCGGGCGTTCGTCCGCGTACGCTGGCCGCGGACCGGAAGGCCCTTGCGGTGCCGCGTTCCGCGATAGCTGCCGATGCTCACGAGGCGGCGGATGTTCTGCGACACTTCGCGCCGCAAATCGCCTTCCACGTGGAAGTTCGCCTGGATCACGGCGATGATCGAGCGGATTTCGTCCGCCGTCAGCGTGTTGGCCTTCTTGCCCGGATCGATCTTGGTCTGCTCCAGGACGAATGCCGCGCGCGTCGGTCCGATGCCATGGATGTACCGGAGCGCGATTTCGATGCGCTTGTTGTCCGGAATGTCTATGCCCATTAGTCTCGGCATGGCTGTTTCCTCGTGTTACCCTTGCTTCTGTTTGTGGCGGGGATTGTCGCAAATCACGCGGACGATCCCTTTCCGGCGAACGATTTTGCAGCGTTCGCACAATCTTTTTACTGAACTACGCACCTTCATCGGTGGTTTTTCTCCGTATTGGGTGAAAAGCGAGGCAGAAGCATACTCCGCCCCCACGCGAAATGCAAGCGAAAAATCGCGTTTTTGAACTTTTTTTGTCTTTTTTTGAAAATTTCCGGCCTTCTTTGCG
Source organism: uncultured Verrucomicrobiota bacterium (assembly GCA_946624575.1). Lineage (GTDB taxonomy): Bacteria > Verrucomicrobiota > Kiritimatiellia > RFP12 > UBA3636 > UBA3636. The sequence continues at coordinate 17,043 of CAMOSH010000034.1, read as the reverse complement.
GAAAAATTCAGAAATTGGTCATTGTCTTGCGTGAAATTGAACTAGCAGTGCAAATCTACTTTCTTGAAAATGTCGAATTTGCAAAACTGCAACGCGGAACGACAGCGTTTTTCGTCCCCGGTCTGTCGTTTCAATTCTCCGACGCGGGCGGTTCGAGCATGAACGAGCGGAACCATTCGATTTGCTCCGCTGTGAATCCCAGCGACAGGACGTAAGTCTCGACGCGCTTCTGGATTGTGTCTCCAGGCCAGATGTCGAAGCCCGACACCAGCTTTTCGTAGAGCCTGTCGGTTGTGAAGCGCATGTCGCCGTCCTGGAACACCGTCGTCTCCCAGTCCTTGCGCATTTCGTCTTCGTCCACGCCGAGGAGCGCCTCCAGGATCATGGCGACGGCGCCCGTGCGGTCGCGTCCGGCGATGCAGTGGAAGTCGATCGGGTAGTTCGTGGGATCGAGGAACACGGCGAACACCTTGGTGAACTGTTCCCGGCCCCATTCCTTCTGCATCCCGGCGTATGCCGCCGACGAGACGTGGATCCAGTTCACCGACGGCCCCAGCGGCGATCCCTCCATGCCGCGGCATTCTTCAGGGGTTCGCAGGTCGATGTCCGTTCTGATGCCAAGCGTCTCCAGAAGGAAATTCCCGTTTTCCGGCTTGATGCGGGAGATGCCGGGCATGAAGCCCTTTTCGCGCGAGAACAGGTTTGCGCGCAGCTTTTCGCTCGTCGCGATCGCCGCCGGAATCGCCTTTGCGACGAGCGGCTCCGAAGACGCTTCGCGACAGCACCAGGCCCAGCCCGCGGAACCGGAGTACACGCAGGCGACGATGGCGTTGGCGCCCTTGCGCACGGGAAGCATCAGCAGATGGTTGTCGGCCGAGACTGCCTGCCCGTTGCCTTCATGGCGGAAATCGGCGTGGATGCGGCCATCGGAGGCGAGCGCCCAGTACCAGTCCGCGCCGCAGGAGATGGTCGCCCACCCGTCGGCGTCGGCCTCGACGATTTGCATCAGCACGACCGGGCCGGCGCGGTTCGCCGGTTCGCCGATGTTGACGCGCCAGTCGTCGTTTGCGGAAAGCGTTTCGCCCGCGACGCCGAGGAATTTCTCCGGGAGTCCGGTCGCTCCAAGTTTGCTGGCTTCAAGAAGCGCCTTGTCGCCGTCCGCGGCGAATGTTTCGGGATCCGGGCGGAACGCCGTCCATTCGCGCCCGATATTGAAGCGCACGGCCGGGGCGATCACTGCGTCCTTTTCCAGCATCTTGCGCAGGCCGGCTTCCCATTCGAGGGCCTCCGCCTCTTTTTTCGCCAGGCTGCCGTCGGGATCCATCGTGTCCAGGAGTTCCTCTCGCGTGTACCAGGTGGTGGTGGCGTTGGAGTTCAGCCCAGCGGTGCGGAACACGAGTCCCTGGCGGACGCGGCGGCCGTCCAGTCCGACGCGTCCGCCGATGTCGCGCATGTTCGGGACCGCACCCGCGTCCAGGACGCGCGGCGTTTCGTCGGCCGTCCTGAACGTCGCGCTCGCGGAGTCGACGACGCGGCCGCCCTCCATGGCGCGCACGGTCCAGGTCCAGACGCGGCCGATTTCGAGGTTTCGGACTTTTGCGGAGTTTCCGGTGGTCGTGCAGTGAAACACGGGCAGTCCGTCGAACTGGCGCCTGACTTCCACGTTGTAGGTGCGTCGCGGGCGCGCGGCGGCGTCGGCTGGTGCCTCGTCGCTCCATTCCAGAACCACGGGGAGCGGCTTGCCCCTGCGCGGTCCGCGCAGGTCTTTTCGCTTCGACTCGTCGCACATCCATTCGAGGCGCTTTTCCCTGGGCATTGAGAGGAATTCGCGCTGCACTGCGGTCAGGGCGCTCTGCTCGGATCCCTCTGCGGGAGACACAAGCGAGAGCTGTCCTGAAAAAACGGAAAGCGCGGAGGCGGCGAACGCCGCGGCCACGCGAAAGACGGATGAGTTCATTTGGATTGCGGTCACTTGTAGTATGAAAGCGCTTTTTCGATGCGTTCCATGCCGGACGCCACGATGTAGTTGAAAATGTAGTAGAAGGCTCCCGCGACCACAAACGGGACCATCGTCGTGTGGGCGCTGGCCGCCATCTTGGCGATGGTGAACATTTCCATCACGGAGAGCGTGAAGGCCAGAGACGTGTCCTTGACGAGCGTTATCACCTCGTTTGTCACCGGCGGCAGTATTCGCTTGACCACCTGCGGCAGTATTATGCGGAAGAACGTCTGCCCGCGCGTGAATCCGAGCATCTTGGCCGCTTCGTGCTGTCCCACCGGGATCGATTCGATTCCGGCGCGGTAGATTTCCGCGAAGTAGGCCGCGTAGTTGAGTGAGAAGGCGATTATGCAGGCGGCGAAGCGATAGCCCGGGTGAAGCGCCAGGCCGAAGGCGTAATACGGCCCGAAGTAGAAGAAGAAGAGCTGCAGCATCAGTGGGGTGCCGCGCATCACGGAGATGTACACCCGCGACGCAAGGCGCAGGGCGCCCCATTTCGACATCCTTCCGAATGCGAGCGGCAGTCCGAGCGGCAGCGCGAAAAGCAGCGTGAGCGCGAAAATCTCGGCGCTGACGAGCAGCCCCTCGGCCAAGTCCAGTACCAGCGGCCAGAATTGCATTTCCGTAGGCGGGGCCGCCGTGCGGCGGCCCCGCGGTTGCGATGCGGTCGCCGGAGCCCTATGGCTTCAGGACGACCACGTCCTTCCCTTCGAACCAGACGGCGGAAATCTTCGCGGCGGTGCCGTCCGCGACCATTTCCTTGAGCGTCTTCTGGACGGCGTCGCGAAGGGCGGTTTTGCCCAGCTTGAAGCCGATGCCGTATTTTTCGGTCATGACCGTCTCTTCAAGCAGTTCGAACTTGCCGGGAAGGTCGAGCATCTTCTGCTTGGCGACGCCCACGTCGAGCGCCACGGCGTCGACCGCGCCGGAATCCAGTTCCATGACCGCGTTGTTGTAGTTGGGCGTGACGACGATCGACTTGAAGGTCTTGCCGAGGGCCGCGCACTCGCCTTCGGCTCCAAGCGCCTTCTGCACCGGAGTGTCGGTCTGCACGGCCACGGTCTTGCCGGCCAGGTCCTTCAGCGTCTTGATCGGCGATCCGCTCTTCACGAGAACCACCTGGCTGTTGTCGACGTACGGTTCGGTCCAGGTGTACGACTCCTCGCGGCCGTTGATCGTGAATCCGTTCCAGATGCAGGAGATCGCGCCGGAGTTCAGCTCCATGTCCTTGGCGTCCCAGTTGATCGGCTTGGGGACGAAAGTCCAGCCGTTGCGCTTGCAGACTTCGCGTGCGAGATCAAGGTCGAATCCCTTGTATTCGTCGCCGTCCTTGTAGCCGTATGGGGGGAAGTCGGCGTCGAATCCGAGCACGAACTTCATTCCCGGTGCCGGGATCGTGTTCTCGTCCTGCTTCGAGCCGCAGGAAGCGGCCAGAACGCCGGTGATGGCGAGCGCGGCGACGAACGCCGTCTGGGCTGTGTGTTTCATCGTGTTTGTGTTTCCCTTGTTGGGTGTGTTGTGTTTGTTTCCGCCGTCGCGCCGCACTACCGTGCGAATGCGAACGCCAGAGGTTTTGTCATCTTGGAAAACGGGGGGGCCGGGATCCGGGAGAAGACGCCGGTGGACGGGTCGAAGCGATAGCAGCAGATTTCGTTGGCGAGCTTGTGGCCGACGACTGCGACGCCCTGCGCCCCGGGGAGGAACGCGAAGTCGCGCGGGAACGGGCCGTCGAGCCTGGAAATCACGGCTTCCTCGAGCGCTCCGGTCTCGCGGTCCAGCCGGAATGCGGCGATCGAGTCGTGGCCGCGGTTTGATGCGAGTATCCATCCGCCGTCGGGGCTGACGCGGATGGCGGCGGCCTTGGATTCGCGCCATGTGGCCCAGCGCCCGTCGTCGGGCAGCATCCTGCGGGAACAGACGGAGCGGATGGTCTTCGAGTCGTCGCCGAGGTCGAGCGTCGTCACGGTGCTGGAGAGTTCGCAGACGAGCGCTGCCATTCTCGAACCTGGCAGGAACGCGATGTGCCGCGGGCCGTGCCCGGCCGGCGCGACATAGTCACGCGCCCCGCCCGCCGTGCGCGTGAACGTGCCTTCGGATTCGTCGAAGCGGTACGAGAACACCCTGTCGAGCCCGAGGTCGCATACGAGGAATTCGCCGGCGCCGCCGGGGACTTCGCCGATCCAGTGGCAGTGGGCCGCCTCCTGCCGCACAGGATCCGGCCCTTTTCCGTCCGGACCGTGGTGCACGCTCCCGAGCGGTTTCATCGCTCCGTCCGCGCCAAGTGCCACGATTCCGAACGTCGCGTTCCGGTATTCGGCCCAGTACAGGCGCGTGCCGTCGCCGGACAGCGAAACGTGGCACGGAACCGTTTTCGCGAGCGCAAGGGAGGCTACGCGGCGGAGTGAACCGTCCGGCGCGACGCGGAATGCGGAAACCCCGCCCGTGGCGTCTGGCGGGCAGTTGGGGACATGCGCTGCGACGTTTTCGGCCGCGTACAGGAATCCGCCGTCGCGCGAAAGCGCAAGGTACAGCGCGTCGTCGGAGTCCTCGACTCGCGCGACTTCGGATATTTCCCCGGTTTCGGCGTCGAGGGAGAGAGTCCGGAGGCTTCCGCCGCCGGAAACGTTGTTTGAGCCTGCGAAGAAGAGCCGTTTCATGAGTGTCTGGTGCGTGTGGTTGAAGCCGGCGCGGCCGTCTGCGGGGCCGCGGCGAGAGGCTTGCGGTATTCGAAGTCGTCCATGACGAAGCCCCCTCCTATGTCGGTGCAGAGGGATGCGCTTTTCGCGAAGCCCGCGGCGCGATATGCCTTCTGGGCCCTGGCGTTGGCCTTGTTGACGCGGAGCCTGACCGCTCCGGCACCCGCCGCCCGCAGGCGGTCGCAGATTTCGTCCAGCAGCCGATGGCCGATCCCCCTGCCGCGGTACTGCCGCAGGAGGTATATCTTGTGCAATTCCGCGGTGCCGTCCCCGTCGCGCCGCCCGATGTCGAACGAGCAGACGCCCGCAGGCGTCCCGTCTGCTTCCACGATGAAGAACGGCGCTCCCTTGGCGGTGTCTTCCCGAATCGCCTCAGGCGAGTACATCCGTTCGATCATGTAGGGTATCTGCGCGGGCGGTATGATTCCGGCGTAGGTGGACGGCCATGCCTCCTCCGCGATTTTCCGGGCCAGAGCCTCCGTTTCCGGCGAATCCACGGGGCGCAGGGAAATGGAGGGCGGGGGAATTACCGGGCGGGGCGACCCGGCCGGGGCGGTGGCGGTCTCGCTGACGAGCGATATCGTGCACGGCCCGTCCAGCGTCGCGCAGATGCTCATGTCTGCCCCGAAGCGCCCGGTTGAAATGCGTTCAGGCCCGAGTAGCGAGCGCAGGTCGGCGCAGTAGCGCTCGTACAGGACGCGCGCCTCTTCGGGATCGCCCGCCTCGACGAAACTCGGGCGGTTCCCCTTGCGGGTGTCGGCGTAGAGCGTGAACTGCGAAATCGCCAGAATCGAGCCGCCGCAATCGACGACGCTCCTGTTCATGCGGCCGTTTTCGTCCTCGAACGTGCGCAGCGCCGCAGTGCGCACGGCGAGCCGGTCGGCATCTTCCGGAGCGTCGCCGACGCGACATCCGACGAGAGCCAGGTATCCTGCGCCGCCGATCCGCCCGACGGTTTCGCCGGACACGGAAACGGACGCCTGCGCGACGCGCTGCAAAAGGACTTTCATGTTGTCGGTTCGTGGATGCGCGGCGGCGGGGGGCTGCCGCCGTGCGCTTGCGCAGGGATTCTAGCGCCAGTTCCATTTCGAGGCAATAGCGGCCCCCGCGGCGCAGTTTGTCATTGATGGGTGCGCAGTTCGTCATAGCAAGCGCACCGGATTCGGTGTTTTTACCTGCGCCATGCCATGCGGAACGGCCCCTTGGCCTCCCGCTTTTTTAATTCTGGGAACATTGCTGCCATTTCCCGGGAGAGAAGGGGGCGTTTACTTGCGCGAGTGCGCGTTTGCCTCTGCAACCCACGCGGGCAAAATTCAAAATCCGTGCCCGAAAGGACATGTTTTCATGCCCGATCGGGTTTGTCGGCGCGGTGGCGGCGCGGTAGCATGGAGCCCGACACCAACAAAAGGCCAACAAAATGCCATCCTCTTCCGTTTTTCGCGAAACGTCGATCGTCCTGCCCACATACGCGCCGGGCGGATACGACAAGACCCCGATCTTCTACACCGGCCGCGTCTATCAGGGCGCGCAGGGGCGCGTTTATCCGTACCCGATGCAGGACGTCCTGCATGACGCCCGGATCGACGAGATGTACAAGTACCTGACGCTCGAAAACAAGTGGTTCAATCTGGGACTGCTGCCAGAACACGGCGGCCATTTGCTCAATTTCACGGACAAGCAGACGGGATTCGAGACGTTCTACCGCCAGCATGTCGTGAAGCCCGCTCTCATCGGCATGCTCGGCGCGTGGATTTCCGGCGGAGTTGAATGGAACTTCCCGCATCACCATCGTGCCACGACGGCCATGCCGATCGACTGGCGCGCCCTGCCTGGTCCCGACGGCGCGACACGCATCTGGATCGGAGAAACCGAGCTGCGCCGCCGTCTCAAGTGGACGATCGGCCTGTCGTTCCCCGAGGACCGGGCAGTGCTGCGCGCGGAAAACATCTTCATGAACCGCGGGCCGTGGATCGAGTCGATGATCTACTGGGCCAACGTCTCGGTCCACTGCGGAGACGACTACCAGATCCTGTTCCCGCCGTCGATGCACCTGGGGTTCGACCACCACAAGAACTACTGGACGCACTATCCGATTGGGCCGCGCAAGGAGGAGCTGGAGCTGCTGCCGTCGCAGCGCTCTAAGTACGCCGACGACATCGAGGGCGACATGGATCTGTCGTGGTGGCGCAACTTCACGATCGAGTCCCGCTCCATCTTCGGCATGGATCCGGACAACGCCTGGCTGGCGGGCTACGACCATGGCAGGGAGTGCGGCACGGCGCACGTTTCCAACCGCCATGTCACCGTCGGAAAGAAATTCTTCCTCTGGGGCAATTTCCCGGAGGCTCACGTGTGGGACAAGGTTCTCACTGACAGCGACGGGCCCTATCTTGAGCTGATGGTGGGCTGCTGGAGCGACAACCAGCCGGACTATTCCTGGATTGCCCCCTACGAGACGCGGCGCGTGGAGCAGTTCTGGTTCCCGGTGAAGGGAATCGGCGGCGTGAAGAACGTGACGATCGACGGCGCCGTGAACGTGGAGCGGCTGGCGGACGGGCGCCTGCTTGTTGGCTTCCATTCCACGCGGGAGCTGGAAGGCTGCACGGTGCGGCTCTTCAGGGATCGTGACTGCGTGTTCGAGGAGCGCGGCGTGTCGATTGGCCCCGACGCGCCCTGGCGCCGCGAACTGACGGTCGACGCCGAGACTGCCGACCAGCGCTACACTGCCGCGATTTTCGACGGCACCGGGCGGGAGTTCCTCTCGTACACGCCTGTCGGGCCGGATCCGCGCGAGGGATTGCCGCCCAAGGTGCTCAATCCCAAGCCGCCGGCGGAATACTCAAGCGCGGAACTCGCGTACGAAACCGGCCTGCGGCTCGACCAGTTCCACAACGGGCTCGTCGATCCGGTGCCGTACTACGAACGCGCCATGGAAATCGACCCGGAATATTCCCGCGCGAATCTCGCCATGGGCGTGAGGCTCGCGAAGGAGGGGGCGTTCGCCGCCGCCAAGCCGTATCTGGAGCGCGCGGTGGCGCGCGCCACCCAGAACCACACGCGCGCCCTCGACGCCGCTCCTGAGTACTACCTCGCGCTCGTCGAGCGTCATCTAGGGAATCTCAAGCGCGCCGAGGATCTGTTCTGGCGGTGCACCTGGCGCGCTTCCTACAAGCGCGAAGCCTTTGCCGAGCTCGCGCGCCTCGCCTCGCTTCGCGGCGATTTTGCCGAAGCGCTCGCCCGCGTGGACGACGCGATCGTGCTTGGCGTTGAGGAGCCGCATCTGCATGCGATGCGCGGGCTGTTCCTGCGCAGGCTCGGCCGCGAAGACGAGGCTTCGGCCGCGTTCGCCGAGGCGGAGCGGCTCGATCCGCTCGAATGCCTCTCGGTAGCCGTCTCGCGCGGGATCGACGCCGCCACGGAAAATCGCGGACTGAAGGCGCAGCAGCTTCTTGAATGCGCTTCGCATCTTTGGGGCATGGGACTGTGGGACGAAGTCGTCGGCCTCTGCGACGGCGCGCTCGCGCGCGCCGCGGCGGAAAAGCCGTATCGCGCGGGACCGGAAGCGCTGCCGCTGCAGGAGACTCTCGCCGCATGCTCCAGCTGCCGCAACGCGCTTTTCGCCGTGTTCAAGGGTGCGGCACTTGCGAAACTCGCGGCCGGCCCCGCCGCCGCCGAACGTCAGGCCGCCGCGCTTGACGCCTACCGCGCCGCAGACGCGATGCCGACCGATTACGTGTTTCCGAACCGACTGGAGGAGGAGGAGGCCCTGGCCCTGGCCGTCGCCGCCGCTCCCGATCTGCCCAATCTCCACTACTACCTCGGGTGCTGCCTGTGGAACCACGACCGCAAGGACGACGCGATGGCCTCATGGCGCCGCTGCGTCGCGCTCGCGCCGCGGCACGCGCTTGCGCTGCGCTGCATCGCGTTCGGGCTTTCGCATCCCGGCACGTATTTTGTCACGACCGGGGTGCCGTCAGGCGTCCCGAACCGCGAGGCGTACGGCTTCTACCTGCGGGCGCTGGAGGCCGATCCGGACAACTTCCGCGTGCTGGACGAGGCGTCCAGGCTCGCCGAGAAACTGGAACTGCCTGCGGCCGAACGCGTGGCGCTGCTGGAGAAATACCGGACTGCCGCGGAGTCCTACGACCCATGCATGCTTCGCCTGGCGTATGCGCTGAACGCCGAGGGGCGCTTCGCGGACGCGCATGCGATTCTCACCGGGCGGCGCTTCCACGTCTGGGAGGGCGCCGACGGACTTCTCGCGCCGTTCGTGGACGCGTGTCACGGTCTTGGCCGCGAAGCCATGGCTCGCGGCGACTACAAGGCGGCGCTCGCGTTCTTCGAGGAGTCCACGACTTATCCGGAGAACCTTCAGGCGGGGCGTCCCGGAGACGCGGGCACCGAGCCCAGGAGCCGGTACTTCATGGCCCAGTGCCGCAAGGCGATGGGCGACGAGGCGGGTTGGCGCGCGGAGCTCGAGAATTCGCTCAAGGGCTGGATTCACGCCGGCGAGATGGACTACTGGCGTGTCAAGGCGCTGCGCGAACTCGGGCGCGGAGCGGAATGCGCTCCGCTGCTTGCCGAGCTCCGCCAGGCGATCTCCGAACTCGAAGCCCCGCAGCCCGAAGTCGTCAACGCGTACGCGAAGTTCGCCGGAGACAATTCCGCAATGGAGCGTGCCGCCAAGGCTCGCGGCAAGGCCACCGCCCTGCGCGCGATGCTGGACGAGCTGGAACTGGCGCACTAGCGCGCCAGTTCGGAACGCCGTTCAACGCCGTTCCTGCTCCTCGCGCGGATTTCGTGACTCCGGAGTCCGCCGCGAGGCGCCGGAACGCGATTGCCACGGGAACGGGGTTCTGGTAGACTCCGCTCCCGCCGCGCGATGGCGGCGTCCAAAATTGGAGAACAGAATGAAATCGCAGGAAAAAAGGGGATTGGAACTCGGAAAATTCGCGGTGTGGACGACGGCGCTGGTGATTGGCGCCGTGCTTGGGTCCCGCGGCGTCGCCCGACTCGACGGCTTTTTCAATTTCGTCGCCTCGGCCTACACGCGGCTGTTCCAGTTCATCGCCGTGCCAACGATCGCGCTCGCGGTCGCGACGACGCTTGCGTCCCTCGGAGCAAAGCGCAGCACGGGAAGGCTGTTCCTCCACACGATTGTCTACACGCTTCTCACGACGCTTGCGGCGGCGTTGGTCGGCCTTGCCCTCTACCTGATCGTCCGCCCCGGCAATCTCCCGGCCGAGATCATTGCCGAGAACGCCGGTGCCACGCACGAATACGTGCCGGAGACGCTCTACGGGCACATCCTCAACGTCATTCCCAACAACATGGTCCATCCGTTCCTTTCCGGGAACGTCCTTTCAGTCCTGCTTGTCGCAGCGGCCGTCGGGCTTGGCATGGCGGCGATGAAGGACTCTCCTGAAAAAAACGCCGTCCAGAATGTTGTCGTCGGGCTCCAGGAGCTGCTTTTCACGATGATCAAGGGGCTTGTGTGGGCGCTGCCCCTGGGCATTGTGGCTTTTTCCGCGCAGCTCGCCGCGCAGGTCAGGGCCGGGCTTGACATCGGGTCGCTCGGAAAATATCTCGTCGTAGTCCTGGCTGGCAACCTTGTGCAGTTCTTCGTCGTCCTGCCGTTGTTCCTACTGGCGCGCCGGATCAATCCGCTCCGCGTTTTCCGCGCGATGTCGCCCGCCGTGATGATGGCGCTTTTCACCAAGAGTTCCGCGGCCACGCTCCCCGTTACGGTCGATTCCGCCGAAAACCGGCTTCGCGCCAAGCCCGAAGTCGCACGCTTCGTGTGCCCGATCTGCTGCACGATCAACATGAACGGCTGCGCCGCGTTCATTCTCGTGACCTCGCTCTTCGTCATGCAGAACGGCGGCGCCGCGCTGACGCTGCCGACGATGCTGCTGTGGGTTCTGATCGCGTGCGTGTCGGCGATTGGCAACGCAGGCGTCCCGATGGGGTGCTACTTCCTCACGCTTTCGCTCATGGCGGGGCAGGGGATGCCGATTGGCATTCTCGGAGTGATCCTGCCTGTCTACGCCGTGATCGACATGATCGAAACCGCGGAGAACGTCTGGTCCGACTCCTGCGTGTGCGCGATGGTCGACGGCGACCTTTCATAGCGGCTGGATTCCGGTCCGGAAGTGTACGGCCCCGCGCGGAACGTTCCGCGCGGGGCCGTGCGTTTGTGGTGTGCTGGGAGCGGTGGCTGGCGCGCGTGGATGGCGCGCGCCCGTTCCGTCAGGCTCCGGTCGCGGCCTTGCGCTGCGCCATAAGCCCGCCGGCGATGATTATCGCCTTCTGGCGGTTCGAAAGAGTTGCGCGAACCTTGATCGAGCGGCCGGTCCGTGCGATTCGCACTTCCGCGACGCCGTCCCCGGCCGTCGCCGAGGCTATGTCGGGCATCGAGATCGCGTCGCCTGCGGCCAGCTCGTCGAAATCGCCGGGGTTTTCGAACGTGAACGGGACTATGCCGAAATTGACGAGATTGGCGGCGTGGATGCGTTCAATCGACTTGGCGATCACGGCTCGGACTCCAAGATACATCGGGCAGAGCGCGGCGTGCTCGCGCGACGACCCCTGACCGTAGCTTTCGCCCGCGACGATCACGTTGCCGACGCCCGCGGCCTTGTTCGCGAGGCAGCGGTCGTGGAACGTCGGGTCGACCGGCTCGAACACGTATTTCGCGTAGACCGGTACGTTGCTGCGGAACTTGAGGCGCGCCCCCGCTGGCATGATGTGGTCGGTGGTGATCTTGTCGCCGACCTTGATTGCGACCTGGGCGTCGAGCGCGGCGGGAAGCGGTGCCCCGTCCGGCACTTCCCCGATGTTCGGGCCGCGTACGATTTCGGCGGCGGGGTCTCCGACGCCGGCCGTTTCGCGGTAGAGGAACATGGAGTCGTCGATACCGAAGCGGTCCGGAAAGCGCACCGGCGCCATGGGAGCAGCAGTCGTCGGATCCGAGACGACTCCGGAAAGCGCGGCGGCGACCGCCGACTCGGGCGACACAAGGTACACCTTGGCGCTTTTTGTTCCGGAACGGCCCTCGAAGTTGCGGTTGGACGTGCGGAGCGACACGGCGTCCGTTCCGGGACTCTGGTGGTTTCCGATGCAGAATCCGCACGCGTTTTCAAGGATGCGGGCGCCAGCCTCGACAAGATTCTGGAACAGCCCCTCGCGCATGAGTTCGAGCACAACCTGGCGCGACCCCGGCGCGACTCCGAACGAGACGTCCGGATGGATGCGTTTGCCCTTGAGCAGAAGCGCGACGGTCTTGAGGTCTCGATATGACGAGTTGGTGCAGGAACCGACAAGCACCTGATTCACTTTCTTGCCGACCAGGGACGCGATCGTTGCCACGTTGCCCGGATTGTGCGGACACGCGGCCATGGGTTCGACTTTTGACAGGTCGAGCTCGAATGTCTCCTCGTATTCGGCGTCCTCGTCGGCGGCAAGCGGCGTCCAGTCGCTTTCGCGCCCCTGCGCCTTGAGAAAGCGGCGGGTCTCCTCGTCGGACGGGAACACCGACGTGGTGACGCCAAGCTCGGTGCCCATGTTCGTTATCGTGGCGCGAGACGGCACGTCGAGGGATGCTACGCCGGGACCGGCGTACTCCATCACCCGGCCGACGTTTCCGGACGAGCCGTAGCGGGCCAGCACGGCGAGGATGACGTCCTTCGCGGAGACGCCGGGACGGAGCGCACCGACGAGCCAGACGCGCACGACGCGCGGTGCGGTGATGTAGTACGGGCCGCCCGCCATCGCCACGGCCACGTCCAGTCCGCCGGCGCCCATGGCGAGCATTCCCAGACCGCCGCCGGTCGGGGTGTGGGAGTCCGATCCGATGAGCGTCTTCCCCGGCTTGCCGAACCGCTCCAGATGCAGCTGGTGGCAGATTCCGTTGCCGGGGCGCGAGAACACGATTCCGTACTTGCGCGCGACTGACTGGAGGTAGGCGTGGTCGTCGGCGTTTTCAAAGCCCACCTGCACGGTGTTGTGATCCACGTAGGATACCGAAAGCTCGGTCTTCGCGCGGTCGCAGCCCATGCGTTCGAACTGAAGGTACGCCATCGTGCCGGTGGCGTCCTGCGTGAGCGTCTGGTCGATCTTGAGGGCGATTTCCGCGCCGGGTTCGAGAGTGCCGGAGACGAGGTGCGAGGATATCAGCTTGTATGTCAGGTTCATCTGGATCAGGAATTCTTCTTGGGGTGGAAAAGGTGTTCCACGTTGACGTGGATTTTGTTTTTCTTGAGAAATGATGCGATGTTCGCGAGCGTCGCCGCCGAAAGAATGTGCTCCATCTTGCATGCGTCCGTTTCGGCGTCCTCCTCCGAGTCGCCGATGAATTGCAGGAACGACGTGAGCATCTTGTGCCGGGAGAGGATTTCGCGCGCGAGCGCGAGTCCGGAATCCGTCAGCTCCACCGAGCCGTACGGCTCCTGCGTGACGAGCGCGCGCTCCTTGAGCACGGTGAGCGCGTTGACTACCGAGGGCGTCGTGACGCCAAGCTCCGCCGCAATGTCGCGGACGCGGGCCGGACGCTTGTCGAGAATAAGCATGTAGACGCTCTCGAGATAGTCTTCGAGGCTCATTGTGAGTTTCTGTGTCGTCATGGCGGGTTCGTCCCTTTGTCCCCTGCGTCGTATGTGGCGCCGGGCTCCATTAAATCGCGGAAAAATTCGGAAAAGCGGGTGGACAGTTCGGGCAGAAGTTCGGCCTGGCGCTCAAGCGCCCAGAGCGCGAACGCCCATTTTTCGCCGAAGCGGTAGTCGCCGAATAGACGGGGTGAGTAGCTGTCGAACCATTCGCGCCTGTTGCGGTAGTTCCAGAGAAACTGCCTGGTGCGCGACGAAAATCCCTCCCAGAAGGCGTCGGCGATCAGCCACGGGTCCATCGAATCGTGCAGCGACACGTAGCCGCGCACCACTTCGGCGTAGCGCTTGAGGTAGAACGCGAAGCACCGGTCGAGATTCTCGGTGGTGCGCGACAGGTCGGGCCATCCCATCGTGCCGCGCACGGAGCAGAGCCGCACCTTCAGCGGCATTTCCTTGCCGAACCTCGCGTCGTACCCGAATTCCACGATTTCCTTTCCGATCGCGAACCGAGACGGCGAATCCTTGTCCGCGGTGTACTTCTTGAGCACGAGGTTTTCGGCCGCGGCCGAGCCCATCAGGACAATGACCGAGCGGACGATGTCGGCGGATTCCGGGGCGGACGGGTCGCGGACTCCGGTGTCCGGATCGCGCGGGCGGAATGCCGAGGGCGGCAGCTGGCTGAACGGAGTGCCGGGGTAGCGGTCTCGGGTGAAGTAGTGGACTTCGCCGGTGGCGCCGTCGTTTCTGGCAAGAAGCCTGTGCCTGCCGTAGGAAATGCCGAGCGCCCGGAACGCGTGGGTTCGCGCCAGGGTGTACGCGCCGTAGCCTGTGCTGCGCCGGGCCAGGCGCTTTTCGATGCGGTGCCGCGGCAGCGGGTCCCAGGCCGTCTTGAACACGATTTCGCGCGTCTTTCCCAGCCCGAGCCGCACTCTGTCGGAAGCCGAGCGGATTTCGTAGACGTTGACGCACTCGATGCGGTCGCCGTGGCTGATGTCCTGTTCGAGCAGGTCGAGGATGGCGATCGTGCGCGCGTCGGCGCCGTCGTGGAGAAAACGGTTCCCGAGGGTGTACGTGGCCCCGGGCAGCGCGGTCTTCATGTCGTCGAACGAGCGTTCCGACATCCCGTCGGAGGTCTCGTAGACCGCGCCGACAAGCGCCCGGTAGATCGCCTCGACGAATACGGGCGACGAGTCGTCTGCAAGCGCCGGGTCGACCAGAAGGGACCTGAAGCGCGCCGCGATCGCCTCGAAGCGCTCTGCCAGGTCTTCGCCGAACGCCGCGACCGCCTCGGCGGGGGTGCCGGCGCCTTCCGTCGGCTCCCTGGACGCCGTCACGTGCCGCCACAGGTCCATCATGGCCGGCACGAGCGAGGCTTCGGCCGCGCCCGGGGGGAGGCCGAAGAATTCGACTTCGTGGTGCGCGCCGAATTTGGGCAGCAGGATGTTCGGCAGGTCCTGGCCCGGTTCGGTGTCGCACAGTTCGCGCAGTCCAGCCAGAAACGCCGCGGGGTCGCTGCGGACAAGGGCGCCCCATGCCCGGAAGTTGGCGAACGAAAGGAAATGCACGCCTTTGACGTTGTGGTAGTACCGGATCGAGGAATGGATGCGCGAAATCGAGGCGCGCAGCGCGGCTGACATTTCCTCGGGAGTCCATGCCAGCGGCCTGATGCGCCACTCCTGGCCGCGTCTGGCGTAGTATTCGATAGTTTCCCCGACCCGGTCCGCCAGCACTATCATCCGCATGGGGCAGCCCAGCGCCTGAAGCCATTCGTCCATTTCCGCGACGTCGGCCGTGGAGGCCCCGCGCTGCGAAATCTCGAACGTGTCTCCGACCACGTTCGCGAAGACCGTCTTGCGCGAAAGCACCTCCGCCTGCGCCGCTTCGTCGCGCAGCTCCGACAAGCCCCAGAACTCGCCGGAGACGAGCGGCAGGCTCGTGACGGCGTGGTTTCCGGTGGACACGGTCATCACGTTGCCGAACACGCGCGCGCTGCCTTCGGCGGCGGGCTGCAGGACGGACTTCGGCACCAGAACCACGGAATCGCGGTTTTCAAGGTCGTCGAGGATGCCGTCCTCTATGATGAACGTGTCGTCGAACAGGTCGTAGCGCGAGAACGAGCGCACCTTGCCCCATGAAGTGCGCGATACGACTTCGGGACTGCGCTCGGCGCCCGCCAGAAGCGCCTTCAGAAAATTCTGTATTTCCGTTTGCATTCGTGGTTGGAGGCAACGTTCGGGCGATACTACCGGACTTCCCCGGTCCGGTCAACCCCCGTTTCCTGCGCATTTCCCCTCGTGTCGCGCGGTTTGGCCGTGCTTTGCCCACGAGGACGGCCCCGGCAATTTTCCCGCGCGTGGCGCGGTTTGACTTTCGCTGTGGCCGTGGATATCATCGCGGCAAAGGTTTTCCGGGGCGGAAGTTGTTTCCCGGCCCCGCGGTCCCCACAAGGCAAGGAATGTCGGCGATGAATGCGAATGTCCCCTCCGGCGCGGTCCCCGCGCCAGTCTTTCCGGAAATCACCGGCAATCTCGGCTTCGGTTTGATGCGGCTGCCTCGCGTCGACGGGAAAATCGACATCGCCCTGACCTCCGAGATGGCCGACCGGTTCCTGGCCGCCGGCTGCAACTACTTCGACACGGCGCGAGTCTACGACGGCAGCGAGGAAGCGGTGCGCGAGGCGATTGTGAGGCGGCATCCGCGCGGTTCGTTCCTTCTTGCGACCAAGATGGCGCCCTGGGCCGGATGTGAATCGCGCGAACAGGCTGTCGCCCAGTTCGAGACGTCCCTTGAACGCACCGGCGCCGAATATTTCGACTTCTACCTCCTGCACAACCTGGGCCCGGGGCGCACCGAGACGTTCGACCGTTTCGGACTCTGGGACTGGGCTCTCAAGCGCCGGGAGGAGGGGCGGATCAGGCATCTCGGATTTTCGTTTCACGCCGGGCCCGAGGAACTCGACGCGATTCTGCGGAATCACCCGGAAATGGAATTCGTGCAATTGCAGATCAACTACGCGGACTGGGACGACCCTGTGGTGCGCGCGCGCCAAAACCATGAAGTCGCGCGGCGGCACGGCAAGCCTGTCGTCGTGATGGAGCCCGTGAAGGGCGGGCTTCTAGCCACGCCCCCGCAGCCCGCAGTCGAAATCCTCCGCCGTGCCGCCCCGGATGCTTCCCCGGCCTCCTGGGCTCTGCGTTTCGCGGCGGAACGGGACGGCGTGGCCGTAGTGCTTTCCGGAATGAGCGACATGGCGCAGATCGACGACAACCTGTCGCTGCTTTCTTCCGGCAGGTTCCGTCCTTTCGACGCGGCGGAAAGGGAGACCCTGAAGGATGCGCTCGCGGCAATGGCCTCCGTTCCCACCGTGCCGTGCACCGCGTGCGGCTACTGCGAAAAGGCCTGTCCGGCAGGCATTGGAGTCCGCGGGACAATTGCCGCGCTCAACCAGCTGACGCTGTACGGAAACGAGACGCGCGCCCGCAACCACGAGCATTGGAACGTCGCGAAGGCGGGCAAGCGCCGGGCGTCAGAATGCCTGCGCTGCGGCGCCTGCGAGAAAGTCTGCCCCCAGCGGATAGCGGTCCGGGACGTCCTCGCGCGCGCCGCCGCCGCTTTCGCCTGACGCCAGACGCGCCTCTTGCGTCCCGTTCGCCTCCGCCTTGCGTCCCGTTCGCCGCTTTCCGGGCCTGTTTCACCCTAAATGTCGCAGTTGAAGTGTCACACAGAGGCACAGAGGCACGGAGAA
>CAMOSH010000033.1 GCA_946624575.1 uncultured Verrucomicrobiota bacterium | reverse complement strand
ACGCCCACCACATGTGGCGGCTCGGCATCCCGTACTTCTACGTCCACGCCCAGGCCGGCACGAAGGAGGCCGAGGAGGAACTGATGCGCAACATCCGCGTCGCCCAGGCCATGAAGCAGCTCTCCCGCATGCGCATCGGGCTCATCGGCGGCCGCGTCCCCGGCTTCTTCACAAGCTGCGTGGACGAAATGATGCTGCGCCGCACACTCGGTCCGGAGGTGAAGATCATCACGGAGCACGAGCTCTTCACGACGGCGAAGAACCTCACGCCCGAGGAGGTCGCGAAGGGCATGGCGGTCATCGACGGGGATCTCGCCACGCCGTCCTCCGACGCACCGCGCTCGGCGCAGAAGGAGAAGTCCGCGCGCCTCATTGCCGCCGTGATGAAGCTCAAGGACAAGTTCTTCGTCGACACCTTCGCCATGCGCTGCTGGCCGGAGGTGATCCTCGACGAGTTCTACGGCATCGCGGTGTGCTCGACGCTCGGCCACCTCACGAACCACGGCTACCTCACCGCCTGCGAGGGCGACGTCTACGGTGCCGTGATGATGCGCATCGGGCAGACGATTTCCGGCGAACTGCCGTTCTTCTGCGACCTCATCGTCTGCGAAGGCGACCATGGCACGGTCTGGCACTGCGGCGCCGCTCCGTGCGGGCTGTGCAAGCCCGGCTACAAGCCCGAGCTGCACTGCTCGGCCACGGTCGAGGGCGGCGGCGTGAAGGGTTGCACGGGCGAGTTTCCGCTCAAGCCGGGCCGCGTCACGCTGGCGCGTCTCGGCGAAAAGCGCGACGGCACGGGCTTCCGCATGCTCGTCTGCCCCGGCACCGGCATCGACACCGACCTCTTCGTGCGCGGCACGCCGCTCAACGTCAAGTTCGACGCCGGCTGCGAGGCCGTCCGCCGCGAGGTCATGGAGAACGGCTGGGAGCACCACTACGCGCTCATGTACGGCGACCGCACGGAGGAGCTGACCGCGCTCTGCCGCAATCTCAACATCGAAATGCATCTGGTCAAGTAGTTGAAAAGTTCAAAAGTCGAAAGGAATAGAAACAATGAACCTCCGAATTCCACTCAAGCCCGCGCAGGGCTACAACAAGATCTTCGACGTTGGCGAGTATGGCATGAAGCTCACGCGCTTCGGCCTCCTGAAACTCGCCAAGGGCACATCATACGAAGGCGCAACCGGCGAAAGTGAACTCGCCCTCGTCCTGATTGGCGGTAACTTCAACATCGCCCACACGCACAGCAAGAACGGCTGCTCCTTCGCCGATGAGTTTGACGTCCGCGACGGTCGCACCTCTCCCTTCACCGGCAAGCCGCACTGCGTCTATCTCCCGCGCCACACGAAGTTCTACGTGACCGCACTCTCCGACGTGGAGCTGGCCTGGAACGAGTCGCCCGCGACGCGCGACACCGCCCGGCCCACGCTCATCCGCCCCGAGGACACGCGCCACATCGAACTGGGCAAGGACAACTGGACGCGCACGTCGGAAATCATCCTCGACGAAAAGTTCGACTCGGAGCACTTCTACATCGGCGAAGGCATGATTCCCAGCGGCAACTGGAGCGGCTATCCAAGCCATCGCCACGACGTGAACGACCCGCCGCGCGAACTGGACATGGAGGAGACGTACTTCTACCTCTACGACCCGCCGCAGGGATTCGGCTTCCAGTCCGTCTACGAACCCGACGGCTCCGTGAACGAGGCGTATCGCGTCCAGGCGTATGACACCGTGGCGATACCGCACGGCTACCACCCGCTCGTCGGAGCTCCCGGATACTCGATGTACTACCTCTGGACCATGGCCGGCGACCAGGGCCGCGGACTGGTTTCCTCGATGGATCCGGCTCACGCCTGGGTGAAGAATCAATGAGAGGCCTGTCTCTCGACGGATCCTGGCAGTTCCGCTTCTTCGAGGGCAAGCCCCTCGAAGAAGTCGCCGACGCCGCGTTTGAAGCAACCGGCACGATGGTCGTGCCGGGCTGCTTCGACATGATGCCCGACTGCTACATGAAGCGCGGCACTGGACTCTACCGGCGCGAATTCACGCTCGACGCCCCGATGCGGGACGCCGTGCTCGTCGTGCGCGGCATGGGCGTCCGCGTGCGCCTTTCGATTGACGGCCGTGATCTGGGCGTCCACTCCTATCCGTATGCGACGCTCGAAATACCGGCGGGAAAGCTCGCGGCGGGGCGGCACACTGTCTTCGCCGCCGTGGACAACATCCTCGAATGGCCGCGCGTAAAGATGGCGCAGCCGTTCTACGACTTCTACTTCTACGGCGGCTTCTACCACGGCGTGGAACTCGTCGAAAAGCAGCCCAAGGTCTTTGTCCGCACCCTCGACTGGCGCGCCGGGCGCGTCGAAGTGGAAATCGAGGGCGGCGGCGAATCGGAGACGTCGCTGGCATTCGACGACGGCCCGAAAGTCGCCGTAAAGTTGAGCCGCGGCCGAGTCGAGGCAAACGTTCCCGGCTTTCGCCCATGGTCGCCAGACGCCCCCAACCTGCACAGGGTCTCCATCAACCTTTCAACCTTTCAACATTTCAACATTTCAACTCGTTTCGGCATTCGCCAGATCGAGGCGAAAAACGGCAGGATATTCCTCAACGGACAGGAAATATTCCTCAAGGGCTTCAACCGCCACGAGTCCGACTGGCTCAATGGCGCCGCGACCCCGGAGAGCGTAATGCTCGCCGACATCCAGCGCCTCAAGGCGCTCGGCGGCAACTTCATCCGCGGAGCCCACTACCAGCAGAGCGAGCGCTTTCTCGACCTGTGCGACGAAAACGGCGTCCTGGTCTGGGAGGAGTCCCTCGGCTGGGGCAATGGCAACGAAGGCTTTCCGCGCCCCGCCGGGCACGACGAACTCGTCGATCCTGAATTCCGCCGAATGCAGGTCGAGCAGACGCGCGAAATGGTCCGCGCCAGCTTCAACCACCCGTGCATCGTCATCAGCGGATTCCTCAACGAATGCGCCAGCAGCAGGCCGGAGTGCAAGACGCTCGTGGACGACCTTGTCGAGACAATCCGCGCGGAGCGCACCGGTCACCTCGTCACGTTCGCCTGCAACTACGCTTCAAGCGACATCTGCAACGAAAACACCGACCTCGTGGCCTTCAACACCTATCCGGGCACCATTCCGATGCAGCCGGGCGCCAAGGCCGCGCTCGCCAAGGCCGTGCGCGAGGATTTCGACGCCAAGGTCGCGCGGTTCCGCGCCCTCTATCCGGACAAGCCGATCATGGTGTCCGAAAGCGGCTGCGGCGGGGAATTCGGCCGTCGCGGCGAATACGCCTCGCCAAACACCGAGGAATTTCAGGACGAATACCTTGCGGACATCTTCGAGACGCTCTGGAACAATCCCGACGTCTGCGGATTCTCGATCTGGCAGATGAACGACGGCCGCACCCGCGAGCGCTTCGGCGACAAGGCGGTGTCGGCGATGTTCGGCGGCTCGATCGCCGGAGTGTTCGACCGTCTGCGCCGCCCGAAACTCTCTGCGGAGACGGTGCGCCGCTACTTCGCGCTCAAAAACTGATCTCCAAACAACAAACCCACAACCGACCTGCAACATGCAAAAGGAAATCGCGCTGTCCTCAAACGAACGACTCTGGGGCGGCGCCGGCGGCGACGGCCAGAACCAGCCATACGGCGCCGGCGACACCAGGCGCATCGACCTGCGCACCCACGGCAACTTTTCGGCCCCGCTTCTGCTCTCGTCGAGCGGTCGCTACATCTGGAGCGAGAAGCCGTTCGGATACCTGATCCGCGACGGCAAGCTGATCCTTGACTACGACAACGACGAACCTGTCGTCGTGCAGGCCGGAGAAACGCTGCGCGACGCCTTTCTCGCCGCCGCCAAGGCGCACATGCGCTTCGACGGGAAGACACCTCCGGATCTGTTCTTCTCGCTCCCGCAGTGGAACAACTGGATCGAGATATTCCTGAACGGCATGAACCAGAAGGCCGCCGACGACTACACCGCGGAACTGGCCGAAAGCGGATTCCCATGCGGCATCTACATGATGGACGGAGGCTGGCTCTCCCACCAGGGATCCTACGAGTTCTACGCACCCGACTTTCCCGATCCCCAGGGACTCTTCGAGCGAATCCGCTCGCACGGCTGGACGCCGCTGATCTGGACCGCGCACTTCGTATCGCCCGACAGCCGCGAATACAAGCGCCTGCGCTACCACGAAACGCACAAATGCCTCGACTATCTGGCCTACCGCAAGGCCCCTGGGAGCAAGCAGGCCGCCGTCGTCCGATGGTGGAGCGGCATCAGCGCCATCTACGACCTCACGAAACCCGAAGCGAACGCCTTTTACGTCAAGACGCTCAAGGACTTCGCCGCCAAATACGGCATTGCGGGATTTAAGTTCGACGCTGGAGACCCTGCATTCTTCGCGGAAGACTGCCGCTTCCACGACGAAACCGCCGAACCTGTCGACTACACGCGGCTCTACGCGGAGCTGGCGGCGCGCGAATTCCCTTACCACGAAATCAGAGTAGCCTGGAAATGCGGCGGACTGCCGCTTGTGATACGCCTAAACGACCTCGCACACGCCTGGATCGGCGACCGAGCCCAAGACAGGGCCATTCCGCAAATCATCACCGCAGGACTGCTTGGCGCCCCGTATTCGCTGGCCGACATGGTAGGCGGCGGACTCGAAGTCTCGTTCGTGAACAGAAAGATTGACGAAACTCTCTTCCTGCGCTCCGCCGCACTTCAGGCGCTTATGCCAATGATGCAGTTCTCGCCAGCGCCGTGGCGCCACCTTTCCCCGGAAGGCGTGAAAATCTGCCGCGCGTTCGCCGACCTTCATGTCGAATTCGCGCCGTACATACTCGAGCTTGCACGTCACGCCGCCGAGACCGGCGAGCCTATTGTCCGCGCCATGGAATACGAATTCCCGCATCAGGGCTTCAACCGTCCGATGCAGCAGTTCATGCTGGGCGACCGCTGGCTCGTGGCGCCAGTCGTGACGCCCGATAGCGCCAAGACCGTGGAACTCCCGGCCGGAACGTGGCGCGACGACCTTGGCGTCACCCATGTCGGCCCCGCGACGCTCCGCCTCGAAAAAGTCCCGCTCTCGCGACTTTCTCGGTTCGAGCGCATCGGCGACTAGCTCCCCGCCCCTCCCCCATCACTTTCCACCCGGATCTTGCGTTGAGGAACGTTCTCTACTTCCAGTTTCCATGGCGCCTCTGGCGCGTTCGCCTCGCCGGCGTATATCGCTACGCCGAGCGAGCGGGCTGGAACGTGCAGATGGTCGAACACGGGCTCACCGCGCAACCCGTGAACAAGGCGCTTGAATTCTGGAATCCCGACGGCTGCATTGTCGAGCGGACCATCTCCGAACTGCCAGGATTCGATCCAGCACTGTTCGGGAACCTGCCCGTAGTTTACTGCGACGCGGACCCGACGCGCTTCCGGATGCCGATCGCAAATGTGCGGCACGATTCCTCGGAAGCGGCTACCGTCGCGGCTAACGAGCTCTTCGCCCTCGCGGTCCGCTCGTTTGCGTTCGTCGGGAACATCATTCCGCGCGAATGGTCCGCCCGCCGCCGCGATGTTTTCCACGCCGCCATTTGCAAGCGATTCGGGGAAACTCCCGAAGACAGAGGAAGCTTGATAGGGGGGGGGGTATCATTTTCGGCATTCGAGCCGAACGCGACCGACAGCATCGCGCAGTTCTACGCCAACATCAGGCCGTGGCTCCGCGAGCTGCCGAAGCCATGCGGGATCCTCGCCGCGAACGACATTTCGGGAGACCTGGTTCTGCGCGCGCTGCGCATGGAGCGCATTCGTGTGCCGGAGGAGGCGACCGTAATCGGCATAGACGATGACGAACTTGTCTGCACACACGCCACGCCATCGCTTACAAGCGTCAGACCGGACTTCGAGAGATCTGGCTATCTGGCCGCAAAGCTTCTCGATGACCTCGCCGCCGGGCGCGCCGCCGCGCCATGCACGGTGACTTTCGGCGTGGCCGACGTCGCGCGACGCAACTCGACGCGCCAGTTTCACCGCCGCGACGATGCCGTGCGGCGCGCGTTGGAGACGATTCGAGCGCGCGCCTGCGAAGGTCTGACACCGGCGGAGGTTTGCAACGAAATCGGCGGGAGCCGCCGCCAGGCGGAAAACCGCTTCCGCGATCTCGTTGGCCACTCCATCGGAGAGGAAATCCGCAACGCGCGCATTGCACGAGCGAAAGCGCTGCTAACCAGACGAGTGAAAGCCATCGACACGATATATTTCGAATGCGGCTACCACGACGCGTCATCGCTGCGACGGGCGTTCAAGGCCGCCACCGGGCTTTCTCCGCGTGAATACAGGGCAGGCAATCGCCGTAACGGGGCGAACGCATGAGATGCGCGGGCCTATCGTGTCATAGCTGCGCAGCGGCATCCGATGACACATCGGCCCGTGCAATTGCGGCATTTGCATTCTGGCAAAGTTTGTTCACATCCACATCCGAGTCCCGTGGTTTTCACGAGAACAGTTCCGATCGGACCGCACGGAGAGAGGCGAATGCCGGGATGCCGTCGATGGCGCCGTTTCCCAGGATGACATGGTCGAGGAGCGGGATGCCGAGGGTCTGTCCGGAGGTGACAAGTCGGCGGGTGAGGACAACGTCCTCGTCGCTTGGCTCCGGATTTCCCCCGGGATGGTTGTGAGAGACGATGACGCTTTGCGCGCCTCGGCGGTCGTGTTCTTGCCGCCCCTTCCCTTTCCTGCGTCGCGCGTCTCGTAGAGGCGAACGATGTCGAAGAGGTTCAGCACGTCCCACCCCGTTCCGCAGCGCCGCCGTCTGGTAGTCCCGAAGCGGCCTGCCCGGATGCAGGTTCTCCGCCACCTCGCGCGGCAGAGCCGCCCATTTCTCCGGGGCCAGCGCCCGGAGATTGTCGATTTGCTCAAACAGGAACATGGAAGTTCTCCCTTGACGTCGCGTCCGTCTCGTGCAAGAATTGTTGCACGAAAGGACGCAACATGAAAACGCTCAACATCGCCGAAGCCCGCCAGAACTTCAGCGCCCTCGTGGACGAGGTCCGCTTCGGGGGCGAACCGGTCATCGTTTCCAAATACGGCCGCCCCGCCGTCATGATCACGCGGCTGCCTGCGCCGTCCGGCCGCACCGCGCAACCGCCGCGCGACTGGCGCGACGAACTGGGACTGCGCCATCCGTATCGCGGCCAGTCTTTCTCGATGGCTCCGGACTTCGACGAACCCATGGACGATCTCTGGGAAGTCTTCGACTCGAACGCCGAGGAGCCGACGCCATGACGCTGATGGACACGCACATCTGGATCTGGTGGGAGTTCAAGCCGGAACTCATCCCGCCGGGAATCCGTTCCGCATTGGACGCGGCGGAATTCAACAAGGAGCTGTCCGTTTCCGTCGTGTCCGTCTGGGAAATCGCGACAAAGGTCGCACTGGGAAAACTCGTTTTTCCGTGTCCCGTCCGCGAATGGGTCGAAAACACGACCGCCGGCGGACTTGTCACCATCCTCCCCCTCGCGCCCGACGTGGCGCTGGCCAGCGCCGAACTGCCGGAGCCGTTCCACCGCGATCCGGCCGACCGCCTCATCGTCGCGCAGGCGCGCCGCCGCCGCGCCACGCTCGTCACCGCCGACCGCAAGATCCTCGCCTACCCGCACGTGAAGACGGCACCCTGGGAATGACGCCGCCACAGCCTACGCCTCCCCGTAGAACGACCGCGTGAACGCCTTGTCCGCCTCCGGGAGGCCCGCCTCCGCGTCGTCCATCTCCGAGCGCGCCACGTAGAGCATGTTCGCGTCCAGCAGCTCGAAGAGGACCTTGCGCTTCTCCTCCGTCCCCACCTCCGCAAAGAAGCGTTTCTTCGCCTTCGCGTCGCCGAGGAGGAGGCGCAGCAGCGCCGGATCGAGCGTCGCCGCCGCCTCGGAAACCTTGTTGCGCAGCAGCCGCCCGTCCTCCGCGACGAACTCCCTGCGCGACTTCAGCAGCGCCTCCAGGTGGTCGAAAAAGGAATCGGGCCGCGTCACGGCCGCCGTTGTCGTCTTGTCTTCCATGTCTCTTCCTTCCGTCCCCGGCGCGGCGGAGGAAGACGAATCGGCGCTAAAAAGGGGACGCGCTTTTTCTCTTGGCCTCACACTCCATCGGGGGCGACTAGGAAAGCCCTAAACCGAGTGGAGGAAGCAGAAAAAGCGCGCCCTGTTGCGGGCATGCTTCTGCCAACTCGAAGTCCGGCTTGCGAAAGGTTCCTAGTCTTTCCGATGGGACGTCGCGTTGCGCAGAGCGCAAATGGGGTTCAGTTGTGGGTTATCGGATCAAAAAAGTGGCGGATTTCTCCGTGTGGTGAACGGCTTTGAAAAGAGAATTCAGATTCTTTCTGCTTTTGCAAGGATGGAGGTGGCGACATCCGCGCAGACAGCCGCCACGACAGTCCAGTCCTGCCATTCGGGCACGAGGCGCTTGTAGTCCGAAAGGTTCGTGTCGTCCAGGTCGAACGGCATCGGGTTGGCGAGCTGGACAACGAGCTGCTGGAGGGGCGATTCTCCGTTGGTCTGGGGATAGAGCGTGTCGAACGCCGACAATGATGCGGAAACGCCGTCTGGTCCAAGTTCTCGGGCCATTGCGGCGAAGTCGAGATAATCTCGGGTGGCATTGCGTCTCAAGATCAAGACTCCCTTGATCCGTAGCATTTCCGCACGAGTCGGTAGGACGACCTCGTCATCCCCGATCTGGATTATCTCCGTTTCCAGAGGCGTTTCCCGAATGAGTTGCCGAACGCCGGTTTCAATACCGTCCAGGGAACCGAGAATGAGGACGGGGCGGCGTACGCGGGCCGTCTTCCAACCTGCAACAGATTCAAGCTGGGCGAGGATTTCGTCGAAACGGGGCCGAAGATCAGCGACCGCATGGTCGGCGTCGAAGGAAAGTCGGTGATGCGCATGGGTGGCGGCCGCCGTGCCGCCCACGAGTACGGCACCGGGAACGATACGCTGCAAATGGGCTGCCGCAGCCAACAGACGCTCCCATTCAGGCAAGGACTTTTCGGGCATAATGCCTCCAGAAATGGTAGCGTTGTGCGTAGGGGTCGGCGCAATGCGCCTCGCAGATGCGGAGAATCTTCCGCGCGACCTCGGGATCCGCCTCGGTTTTGTCACGAAGCTCCATCCAGTCACCCAGACCACCGCGGTCGATGATGTCATCGATCGCGACGGAGCGAAGCTCTCTCGTAGTCTGAATATGGCGGTGATTCATTCTCTCATTCCCTCTGTCCCTTGCACCGTGCGTCGGATTGCTCCGGTCGAACGTCGCGTTGCGCAGAGCGCAAAATGGGGTTCAGTTGTGGGTTGTCGGGTCAAAGGGTGGCGGATTTCTCCGTGGGTTGGTGGCCTGCACGGCGCGAGGGTCCGACCGTGGGTCGTGTGATGGCGCGAATGATACCAGAATGTCGCGCGCCGGGCAAGCGCCGAACGCGGACAGGGTGTGACCAAACATTGTCAGAACGCAAAGACCGCAATTTTTCCTAAAAAACGCAGTTGACACGAACAGACTTTCTCACACAGAGGCACGGAGGCACAGAGATTGATGGTTTTATGGATGCACATGGTTCCCAGTTTCAATGCACCTTTTGGGTGAAAGCCTCGCATGCGATTTCAAAGGTTTCAAAAGCCATTTTCCAATGTTCTCCGTGCCTCTGTGCCTCTGTGTGACACTTCAACTGCGACATTTAGGTTTATCGTGCCGATGTGTCATCGGACGCCGCTGCGCGGCCATGACACAATCGGTCCGCACATTTTGGGTGGCCAAAATACTTGGACCGAAAATGGCGGCCTGTGGCATAGCCGCCAACGGCGGCGTGTGATGCCACGGCCGCCATTTTCCTGCGATCTTTGCGTTCCAATTCTTCTACAGATTATGGTCACATCCATGCGGACAGGGGTTGACGCGTTTGAAAAAAAGCGTCAACCCTTTGATGACCCGGACCTGAGAGAGCGGAAGAACGCCTGGATTTCGGCGAGCGCGGCCGCACCGCCGACGCCGGAGGACGTGGCGGGATGGTGATTGAGACCGGGATGGCCGAACAAGCCGAAAACCGTTGCGGCGCCGCGCTTCGGATCCGAAACGCCCCAGGCCACGAGCGAGAGGCGCCCCAGCACCGCCGCGCCGCCGCACATAGGGCAAGGCTCCTTCGTGCAGTAAAGCGCGCAATCCGTGAGACGCCAATCGCCGACCGCGACTGACGCTGCCCGAATCGCCAGCGCCTCCGCATGCGCGGTCGGATCGTGAAGCGCCTCCACGAGATTGTGCGCGGCGGCGACGCGAACGGCCTCCTCGCCCAACCGCCTCACGACGACGCATCCCATCGGAACCTCGCCTGCGTCACGCGCAAGGCGCGCCTCGGCAAGGGCCTCCGCCATCCAACCGTCGTGAAACGCGGCTGGCTGAGAAAGAAACCATTTCGCCGATTCGGCGGGAGGCGGATTGACGCGTTCGCGCCGTGGAGAATCGGGCGTGGCGCTCATCGAGTGCCTCCATCGCCGTCGGCTGGCGCGGACGCGCGACGCAGCGTCTTGAGCGCGGCGCGGAATGTCGCGCGCCCCGCCTCACCCTCGTTGGAAAAATCGACGTCAGGCTCCTCGCCTTCGCGGCGGCGGACGCTCACCCAGCGGGCAAGCGCGACTTCCGCAACAAGCAAAGCCAGGAGCACGACGAGGAAAATCCAGCCGAACTCGTTGCCAAGGGCGCCGCCGCGCAGCGCGGTGGCCGCGTCTTCCGGATCAGTGGCCAGCGCCAGCGGGACGAACCTGCGAAGCCACGAAGAGTTGCCGGCGGAAATCGCGTCCAGGCGACTCTCCCCTGCACCGGAAGAGACGCAGAACGGGATCGTGCCATCGGATGCGATCGCCGCAGAAAGAGACGCCGGGAACCCGCCTTCCGGCGCGCGGCAGCGATACAGGCCGGGAAAAAGAGGGCGGGCGACGCGAATCGAGCGCCCGCCCGCGTCGATGCCGAGTTCGGCCAGGAATACGTCACCATCCGGCGCTTCTACCTCGACTGCGGTCGTGGAATCAGGAACGAACGCGGATTGTGGAACGACACTGAACTCGGAAGCTCCAGGTTCGCGCCATTCGAGCCTGGCGACGGCGTTTCCGCCATCCTCCTCGAACCGGAATTCGAGTGGCACTGGACGCCCGGCGTGCAAATGCACCGGCGGTGTCGTGGAAGGCATTCGCCAATCACGCACAGTCGCCATCCGGCGATCGCCGAGGGAAAAGATGCCGCGATCGTCGCATGTCATGCGAAAGACGTAGTCTCCATCGGAAGGTGGCAGAAGCTTGCCGGACCAGACGACGGAAAAATAGTCGCGCGGGAACCCGCGCATCGGCTCTCCGCCCCAGGTTGCGTCGAGCTGCGAGTCGATTCTTGCGACAGGCTCGCCCTCGAACTTGAGCTTCGGGTAGTAGCGTCCGAGCAACCCTCCTGCGCCGGCGCCGGATCCGGCGCCGAAACCGGAAGCTCCGCCGCCGACATCGGCGCCCAGCTCGACGGAAGCGCCGTCGCCGGGAGACAAGTTCAGCGTCGGGACGAACGCGCGCGCCAATTCTCCCGCCAGGCACTGGACAAACGGCACGAACGCACGGCGAGCCGGAAGTCCGGAAGTCCCCGGGTCGAACGGAAATGCGGAAAGCGCGACAGTTCCGCGACCGAATTGGTGGAAAGCGAGAAGAGGAACGCCGGACGCGGATGACGCCGCCGCGGCGATTCCTGAGGAAGCACCGCCACCGGCGGCGGGCGCGGCCTCAGGTGCCAGCGACCAGAGCATGGAAGGAGAAACCTGTCCCAGGTCCGTCCCGACGCGCAACCCATGGAGGGCGGCGGGCGAAAACGTTGCAGGGTCAAGTGCGGCTTCGGAGGCACCGGCAGCTCTCCACTCGCCAAGCGCGGCCGGAAGTACCATGCGCCCGCCGTCGGTCCATCCATTCCAGAATTCAGGCCTGGAGCGCGCTCCGGGAAGCACCAGCAAGCCGCCGCCCATGCGGACGTGCGCCGCGAGCGCTGCGGCACACGCCGGCGAAAGCCGTGGCATGTTGCACAGCGCGACCAACGGAAAACCGGAAAAGTCTACGCGAGAGGCGACGCGCGCGGCGTCCTCGACCACTGGCTCGAAAAGCGCATTCATGCCGGCGCCGCCGGGGGCGAGCGCAAGCGCCAGATACGTGGAGGCGCGATCGCGACGCGGCAGGCCGTCGTCGCCGTCGGCGATCAGCACCGGCAGCCGACGACTCACCGAAACGACCCGCGTCGCCGAATCGTCAGCTGCGAGATCGTCGCCGCCTGCGATGGATGCGGATAGGACATGCGCGCCGGGGGTAGAAAAACGCGATTCAAAAGAAAACGACTGGCTGCGCCCGGGAAGTATCTGGCTTGAGCCCGGAATGGATTGCCGAATGCCGTCACATTCGAGGGAAACCGAAGCCGGAGTCACGGGTTCGGTGCCGGAATTCAGGACTTCGACACGCACCGGAACCGGGCGGTCGGTGCCGAAGGGCGTTTCGGAGACATCGATCGACGCAAGGGCCAAGTTGCGCATGGAGGCCGGCATAGGCAGAGTGCGCCAGACGATGCGCGGCGGAGTCCGGAATCGCGAAAAGAGCTGTTTGACGCCGTCCCATCGACCGTCCTCGCCAATGTCCCATCCCTCGGTCTGGCCATCGCCGAACACGAAAATGCGTTTCGCGGGATTGTGACCCGAAGACAGGGAAACAGCCGCGGCGGCAAGCGCCGGGGCCGCGCGCATGGTCCCGCCGACAGCGCGGAAACAGCGAATCGCCTCGCCAAGGGCGCGGCGGTCAGAAATCGGAACTGGCACAAGGATTTCAGGGACCGGACCACCGATGAAAAATGAAAACGCAGTGCCGCGCGGAGCGCTTTCCACGAGCTTTTCGACCTCCTCGACGGCGCATTCGAAGTTCGAACGCCCGTCGGGACCGGGGAGAGTCATTGACGCCGAGCCGTCGACGATCACGGCGACATCCTGGCGAGCGCCGCCGCCGAACCGAGACAAGTCGAACTTTAGGCCCGCGACTGCCGCGGCAATTGCGAGCGCGGCGCAGGCAATCGCCGCCACGGCGGCGGCGCGACGGCCGCGAGAGCGCCGCCCGAGAGCGGCGGAAACGCCGGCCAGCCCCGCAGCCAGCACCGCCGGAGGGGCGACGAGCGCCCACGGCAGCGACGCCTCCGGCGACGCGAACGGCCTGGCAAACGCCAGCGCGGCGACCACCGGCACTAGACACCGGCAGACAAGCAGCACCACGTCCTCGAGCGCCACTTGCCTCCGGCGCCGCCTTTCCGCCGCCGCAAGAAACATCGTTGCGCCCCAGGGCACGGCGCTCGACGAACGCCGGGCGAGCAGGTGCAGGGCGATTGGCACGGCGACGGCCAGAAGCCCCAACAGCAGCGCTGGATTGAGGAACGACATTTCGCGACGGTCGGCTACTTCATGAACCAGACGATGTAGGCATACATGAACGGCGCCGAAAAGAGAAGACTGTCGAGGATGTCAAGCACACCGCCCATCCCGGGGAATCGGCTCGACGAATCCTTGACGCCGACGGACCGCTTCACAAGCGACTCCGACAGGTCTCCAAGCATGCCGGTGGTGGAGAGAATGACTGGCAGCACGACGGCGTGCACAAGCGGGAAATGCAGCTGCCCGAGCTTTCCGTCGCCAAACCCCCAGCGAAGAATCGCCCAGAAGACGAGACCCGAAAACACGGAGAGCGCATATCCGCCGACGAGCCCCTCAACGGTCTTTCCGGGCGATATCTCCGGAATCAGCTTGTGCTTGCCGAACATCCGTCCGGCGGCGTAGGCGCCGATGTCGGCCGTCTTGACAAGGACGATGAACAGCAGCAGCAGGATGCGCCCGGTGTAGTTCACGGAGCCGTCAGGAAGAGCCGGATACTCGAACGAGAGACGCACGAGAAACGAAAGCAGCACCGCGACGTACCAGAAGCCGGCGTACGAAACGGCAAACGCCTCCACGGCGCGTTCCGTCTGCCTGGCGAACACTCCTAGCGCCAGCAGCATGGCCGGCGCGATCGCCATGACGAATGCGTCAGCTTCGAGGCGCCCGGAACGCACGGGGGCGGGCAGCCAGGGGCAGCGCGAAATTGCGTCCATCGACGCCGGCGATTCCAATGCCGTGACGGCAAGCAGGATGACGCCTAGAATGGAAGTAGCCGCCATGGCGTAGCGCAGTCCGGCGGCGCGAGCCATTTCGCCCCACTCAACCTGCGCGAGCGCGAACACCGCGCCCAGAAGCAGAAAGTGCATCCAGGCCGGGAAAAAGAAGAGGATGCCGAAAACGGTCACGCAGACCGCAACCCCAGTGGCTATTCTGTGCTTTAGCATTGCCCTTTCAAACCCTTTAAACCTTCAAGATTTTCTTTGCGTTCTTTGCGGCTAAAAACCTTCAAACCTTCAAATCAATAAGCCCCACGGGTGAAAACGACGGCGCGGATGGTGTGCAGTGCGATGCGCACGTCAAGCATCCAGTTGCGATTCAGCGCGTACCAGACGTCGAGAAGCGCCATGTTGTCGAATCCGATGTCGCTGCGACCTGTCACCTGCCAGATGCAGGAAATGCCCGGGGGGACGCTTTGACGAAAGCCCTGCCACGAGGACAGGTACGGCTCCAGGTCGGAGCATGGCAGCGGCCGCGGTCCTATGAAGCGCATCTGCCCCAGAAGTATGTTCACGAGCTGGGGCAGCTCGTCGATCGAGGTGCGGCGAAGGAACTTCCCGACGCGGGTGACGCGCGGATCGTCGCGCATCTTGAAGAGCGCGCCGTCAGTCTCGTTTTTGGAGCGCAGCGCGGCGAGGCGCGCCTCGGCGTCGACGCACATCGTGCGGAACTTCCACATGCGGAATTTTTTTGCGCCGAGACCGTAGCGGTCCTGAAGGAAAAAAACCGGGCCGCCGTCTTCGAGCTTGATGGCGACAGCGGATGCGAGAAGCAACGGGGACAGAAGAACAATGGCCACCGCAGCGAGCGCGCTTTCCAGCGCGGAGCGGAAGCGCGACGGCGCGAAATCACGTCCCGGCATCGAGAAATGGACGAGCGGCGTGCCACGAAGCGCGTCGCCGTATTCAAACGGATTGTGCAGACGCAGAAACCGCGGATACAGAACTATGGACTCAAGCCCCGCCTTCGTGCCGCACGCGAAAAGAGTCTGCCTCACGCAGTCCGGCGTGTTGTCCTCGGGAACCACGAAAACCGACGAGCAATGGTCCTTTGCGGCCTCGTCCACGATCCGCACGGCATCTTCCCGCGTGGTCGGCAGAGGGACCTGGCGTATGATGCGATGCCCCTTGAGTTCGCCCTTGTCCGAAATCTTCAGGAGGCGGTTGGCGTTCGGGCCGCCGCCGACAAGATACGACCTGAGTAGAAGCGTTCCGTGGCGCCGCCTTATGCGATCGACGATCGCGTTCGTGACGCGTCGGACAAGCCATGTGCAGGGGATGTTCAGCAGTATCACCACCGGCAGGAATCCGCGCATGTGCCAGGAATCCTTGCGCATGAAAAGGACCGTGCCCAGCATTCCGAGCAGCGCCGCGTTCGCGACTATCAGGTTCCAGAAAAGCGGTGTGTGCCGCAGGCGCCTGTCCCCTTCGTACAAGCCGGACACGGCGTAGAAGAGAAACAGAGGGATGAACAGACAAGGTATGTACAGCGGGGACGAGATCGCGTAGCTGACAGCGTAGTGCGAGCGCTCGGCCGCGAAACGCGCGGCGGGCGAATCGAAAAGCACCCGCAGCGGATCGAGGTTGAACCCGAACCGGAAAAGATAGGCCAGAACATAAGACAGGCACAGCCCGAGAAAATCGTCGATCATGTGGATGCGACGGATTTTGCGGACGCCGTTCTCGGCGGGATTGCGAGGCACCGATGACGGATCGAACCAGGCGTTGCACACGGACGGAATCGGAGACTTGTCGGACTGTGTCATGGGTGCGGTCCAATGGTTTGGAACGAGCGGATGGCATCGACGAGACGCGAGACCGCCTCGCCCTGCGGAAAACGCGAAACCGGAACGCCCCGCCGGTAGAGCAGAAACTCATCCTTGCCGCCGACGAGCGCCAAATCGGCGTCGCGCGCCTCGCCAGGCCCGTTCACGACGCAGCCCATCACGGCGACATTCGGCCTCGGCAGGGAGGGTTCGGCGCGGTAGAGGGCGTCGAGGGACTCCTCCACCCGCTGCGCAACGCCCACCAGATCGCACTGAGTCCTGCCGCACGTCGGGCAGCTAGTGACCGTAGCCCCGGCGCGCGGGCGCAGACCAAGCGACTGAAGGAGCGCCAGCCCGGCGCGAACCTCCTCCTCCGGGGGCGCGGTGATCGAAAAACGGATCGTATCGCCGATTCCCTCGGACAGCAGGATGCCGATGGCCGCCGATCCCGACACCGTTCCGCGACGGAGGGTTCCGGCCTCCGTGAGGCCGACGTGCAGTGGCCACTGAGTACGGCCGGAAAGCATCCGGTAGGCCAGCACGGTGCGGCGCACGTCGGACGCCTTGACGCTGACCTTGATTGCTTCGCACCCGGCGTCCTCAAGCAGATGAATCTCCCCGATGGCGCTTTCGACAAGAGCCTCGGGCGTAGCACCGCCGAACTTGTCGAGGAGCCCTTTTTCGAGCGAGCCGGCGTTCACGCCGACGCGGATCGGGACGCCGCGTTCGCGCGCCGCCGCGGCCACTTCGCGCACTTTTTCGCGGGATCCGACGTTGCCCGGATTGAGGCGCAAGCCGTCGACGCCGGCCTCGATTGCGGCGATGGCGAGGCGATGATCGAAATGAATGTCGGCAACAATTGGCCGGTCCGGACCGAGAATCCGCTTGATTTCGGCAAGCGCGGCGGCGGCCGCCGCATCGGGCACGGCGAAGCGCACGACATCCGCGCCGATGTCAAAGCAGGCGCGCGCCTGGGCCGCGGCGGCGGGCGCGTCACGCGTGTCGGCCGTGGCCATGGTCTGGATTGAAACCGGCGCGCCGCCGCCAATCGCCAGGTTCCCAAGCCTCACCTGGCGCGTTGCGGCCCGCCTTTGCGGGAACGCCGTTTCATCCCGGGGCGATGCGTTCATCAGAACCGCCTCCAGAGCCGCGCCGCGTCGCATCCGCTGAGCAGGACGAACACCGCGACGAGAGCGAACAGGAACACCCGGACAAGCGCATCAAGAATCTTTGGCGGAAGTTCGCGCCCGGTGAGACCACGCCAAAGCGCGAACACGACATGCCCGCCGTCGAGGACGGGGATCGGGAGCAGATTCACGATGGCGAGATTGACATTGAGGAAACGCACGAAACCGAGAGCGGCGGCAAAATTGGCAAGCACCCACATCCACATTGCGGAAAGGATCATCACGGGACCGCCGAGAGACGCCCCGACGCGCTTGAGTTCGCCCTTCTGCCTGTTCCCGAAAATCGGAGAAAACACGCGCCAGACGGAAGCGGCGTCGCCCTTGAGCTGCGCAAACGGAGCTCTGTGCCGAGACCAGACCGGGACGGAATCCTGCACAAGCGCCGGAACGACGCCGTACCGCATGAGCGCGGTTTCAGGTCCAACCGGAGCCGCGAGCTCGGACGCGTCCCGCGGCGGCGGCGGGAGCGGCGAATCGACGAGAGTCGCGCCGAGAAACGGACGCGGCTCGGATTCGCCTTTCGGAGTTTCGATCCTTGGCGTGACGCGAACGACGCGCGGCGAGCCCGTCCAGGGCGGGGCGAGCGCGTTCAATTCCATCGGCTGACCGCCGGAAGCGGCGACAAGCCGCACGAACTGATCGGGAGACTCAACGGGAGCGCCATCGACTTCGAGGATCACGTCCCCGGGGGAGAGACCGGACTCTTCGGCGGCATGCCCTCGATGAACCGCGGTGACAAGGCAGCCGCCGAAAGCTGAAAGCCCCTCCCCCGCCGCCGCGTGGGCGAATTCATCCGCGCGCACGGAAAGGGAAAGGATCTTGCCGTCGCGCAACACCGAAACGGGCACTGCCGCCGCGGCGTCGGCGGCGTCCATCAGCGCGACGAAACCCGACGGGGACACCACGCGATCGTCGCCAACGGAGAGAATCGCGTCGCCCTGCGCGAAACCCGCCGCGAAAGCGGGCGAACCTGGAAAGACCGCGCCGACGCCGACTGACGCGGCGGCCGAAACTCCGCCGATTCGCCAGGTGCCCAGTTCGTCGCGCGCGACCGGCACCTCGATTCTCCGGACTCCGCCGTCAAGCCTGTTGGAGACCGACAGATCGGCCGTTCCGTCGCCCGAGGACAAATGGACCTCCTGGAGAAACTCCGGCCAGGAAGCGACTTTTCGGCCGGCTACCTCGAGAATCTGGTCGAATTGCCGAATGCCGGCGGCCGCGGCCTGGCCGTCAGGGGAAACTTCGCCGACAACCGCGCCACCGAAATCAAGATGCGGATCCTGCACGGGTGGAAGCACCCTGATGACAAACGCGAGCGGAATCGCCAGCACGATGTTGCCGGCGGGTCCGGCGACCGCCACGATTATCCGCTTCCACCACGCAGCCGGCTGCACGGGCGTCTGGGCTTCGTCGCCGCCCTGAAGCTTCTCCATGCCGGCCGGATCAAGCTGCGGCAGCGCCACATATCCGCCGAACGGCACCGCGCAAACGCGGAATTCGGTCTCCCCACGACGCTTCTTCCAGAGCGCCGGACCGAAACCGAGCGAAAATGCGTCCGCTCGCAGGCCAAGCGCCTTGGCCGCAAAAAAATGCCCTGCCTCGTGGATCAGGATGGATATGGAGAAAAAGAAGAAAACCGCCAAGGCGGCGAGGAGCCATGCTCCCACGCGGGGAAGCGTGACCTGTGCAAAAAACGCCATGTGGAAAACCGTAGTCATTGCCGGAAAGCCGTCATTGCCGGGAATTCGTCCGCGTCGCGCCTCCAGTGGCGCGAGTTGACGGGATTTTGTCGAGAAACGGGTAAGCCGCGAGCATTTCGCGCGCCTTCGCCCCACCGTGGCGCAGGGCCTGTGCGCGGGCGAACTCGACGCGCTTGGCGTCACCTTGGGCCCAGGCGTCGACCGCGAAGTCGATCCAGGCCTCCCAGTCGTCGGGTCTGCGCTTCAGATACTGGCGCAAGAGGAAGCCGGCGTTAGCGGCGTCGCGCGCGGAAAGGTGGATTCGGTACGCGGACGCAAGCTGGTCGTCGGTCGCGAAACCGGGATTGGACCAGTCTGCCGCACCGATCTTCGCAAGCGCCCGAGATCCTTCATGCGTGTGCCCGCCCGCAGCGAGAGCCAGCCCCAGCCGCAGGAACGAATTCGGCGTTGATGCGCTAGACTCCAGCGCATAGGCAATCGTCTCGCGCAGGACCGCGCGGTTGCCGCAGCGCATCGAATCGAGCGCCAGTTGCAGCGTCTCGTCCGCCGACAGCGGGGTGCCCATCCGGAGACGCGGAGAGAGCCGCGCCACCGATTCGGCGCTGTCGCGCAGGGAGACCACTTCGGACAGAGGAACGTTCGGGTTGTTGGGATCGATCGCGGCCAGACGCGCCACGACGCCGACCGCGTCGTCCCAGCGCCTTTGCGGGAAATACACTTCCCGCACGAGTCGCATCGTGGATTCGGGGGAATACACGTACAGCGAAAGGGCCTGGTGGAACGCGCGCTCGGCGGCGGACAGGTCGCCGCGGGCGGCGTACATCCCCGCCAGGGACCCGCGCAGCTTGCTGAAGCTCTTGCGGGCGGGCAGGTCGCGCCCGAATTTCGGCGAGGCGAGCAGACGGCGCGAATACCAGTCCCAGAAATCGGAGTCGCGCCGCCGCGCCTCAGGGGAAACCGGCCCCGGCGAATGGCGCACTTTCATGATCAGACCGTGAGGTTCAAGATACGGGAACATCCATTGCATCGCGTACGACTCTTCGACGTAGAACTCGTGCAGCGCCCGGTTGCGGCGGAATATCTGCTCGGCCAGAATCGCGTTTATCTCCATGACGGATAGAGCGCCGTTGACCGAGACGCGCCCGTCCGCCGACACCGACAGCCCGCCGTTGTCCGGGCGCGCCCCGGAGCGGACTTCCTCCGCGTAGCGCGAAAACGCGTCGCGGTTGTCGTCAGACGTGGGCATCCAGATTTGGTCGGAGTACAGCCCGCGCATCGTGTCCAGATAGGTGGCGTCGGCAAGCGCGTTCTGCGTGATGAGGTAGACGTCGGGCCGGACAAGCGCGGAATAGATCATGTACGTCGGCACGAAGCGCCCCGGATCGGTGCCGCCGTAGAAGACGGCGTTGGACGACATGGGCGGAGGGAAGAACGGATCGGGGAGCGGCTCTTCGTCGGGCGAAAGCTCCTCGCATATTGCCTCGGCGCCGCGAAGCTGGTAGTTGCCGAACTGCCATCCGAAGTCGTGCCCGTTCTGGTCGGCGGCGCTCGTGGTGTCCGCCAGGCCGAAATTGCAGTAGTTTTCGCGGATTGGCACGAGCGGGGCGAGAGCAACGGCGACGCAGGCGACGGCAAGGACGCGGCCGCCCGCGATTCGGCGCGCGGGCGCCGGGGCGGTGTCGCGCGCCTCGCGCAGGTATCCAAGAGCCAGCGCAAGCCCGGTGCCTATCCACATTCCCCATAGCCCGTGCGAGGCGATGAACTTGACTTTCTGGATGAAGGCGTCCTGTATGTCGCCGCGCGGATTCGCGAGGGCGATTAGTACGAAGCTCATCATCACGAAGCAGGAGAACGTGACGAGATGCCAGCGAGCGGCGTGGTGCGGGACCGCAGGATCGACGGGCGGCGGCACGTCGCGGACTGCGCATTTGCAGAGCCAGCCACAGTACGCGAGCCACATGGCCGCCAGAACGCCCGTCAGCGCGAAGTCCAGAATCCTGTAGGCAATCGTGCCCTCGGAAACGGCGAATATCTCCTCGATCGCGAATTCGGCCACGGGGTTGAGCAACATACACCCGGCGATCGCCAGTGCCGCGAGGATTCCGCCTCCGGCCACGGCGGAAACGAGCCTCTCCGAACGGCCGCATCCGCCGAAAAACGCGTTGCGAAGCAGAGGCTTGAACGCCGTGAAGAAGATGGAGACAAGCCCGGCAGCGGCCGCCAGAAGAAGGAGAAGGAAGATCGCCTTGTCGAAGCGGGCGCCGTCAAGCGAGACCGCCGCGAAAAGCCTGTCGAAAAGGGCGAGGGCGGCAATCAGGGCAGCCGCGAGCGCCGCGAGGGGAAGCAAGTCGGCGGCCATGGCTGCGCCATCGCGCCGCCGCCGCCAGCGCGCGGTCCAGCTTGCAAAAGGCACGAGCGCCCATGGAGCAAGCGCCAGGGTGAACTGCGTGCGCAAGTCGATGAAGTACGTGGCGAGCTGCCGGATGAACTTCGACGTGAAGACCGATTCGGGGATTATCTGCTCGTACTGGCCGCGCGTGAGCGCGTGCTTGAAGCCCTCCCAAGTGCGAGGATAGCCCCAGTTGAGGGGAGGAAGCTCGTCGCCGGCGACCGCCATGTATCCATAGAAAGCCACGCCGGCCGCGCCGGCGAGGATCGCGCCGACTACTTCCCGGCCGCGCTCCAGAAGCAGTCCCGCCGCCGCGAGAACAAGCGCCGCGGCGCAAACGTACATGAGAAACCAGCCGCTTGCCGGATGCACCAGGCCCAGCAGCGCCCCCTTTCGCAGAAGCGCGATGAGCGGCAGCAGGACGCCGCTAGCGCAAAGCGCGTACCAGAGGCCGGCGGGCGTGAAGAGCGCAAACGCCCAAAGCATGGCCAGGCCGGCGGCGAACGCGAGCATCGGGCCGTTCCACCCGAATGTCGGATCGGGCCGCCCCGCCGCCTCGTACTGCGCCCTGAGCGCGGCAAGACGCGTCGCCGGCAGCTGCACTGCCGTCGGCACGCAGCAGACAAGGACGAACATGGCCAGCGCGGACAGCGCAAGCGCCGCCAGCGCCGGAGCGCGCAGCTTCGCGAGCCGAGGAGCGAGTTCGCCGCCGCGGGAGCGCAACGCGGCCAGCCGCCCAAGCGTCGCCGCCGCCACCACGAACAGAATTACCGACACGACAAGCGCGGCCTCCATCGCGTGGGTGCCTGCCGCCGCGCGGGCGTAGCCGAAGGCAGGGAGCATGCGATTGGCGACGGCGCGGCTGGTCCAGTCAAGCGCACCGCCGACCGGGCTTTCGGGGTCGAGCGGCGGAAGGCGGAAGAAGCCCGGCGTACCGTCGGGCGTGGCGGCGACTTTCAGGACAAGCGCCCCAAGCCCGAGCGGAATGCACGCGAGCGCAAAATCCCGGAAAAGCGCTACGTCGGTGAGAAGAACTGCCAGCACCAGCGGCACAAGCGCCAGAAGCAGCACCTGGTAGTTGGTGAGGCCGAGACCGAAGAAAAACGCCGTTGCGCAGAGCGCCCTGGCACCCGGCCGCGCGGTCCAGCGATACGCCAGAAGCAGCACGAGCGCCATGAAAAACTGCCCGAAGCTGTACACTTCGACTATCACGCTCTGGCTCCACATCACCGGAGAGAAAGCGAACACAAGCGCCGAGGAAACGCCGGCGAGAGCCGCAAGCGCGTCGTCGCCGCGCGCATTGGCACCGGCGGTCGCTGAGCCGCGCAGAGAGCGCCGCGCAGCCAGGAGATCGGCCGAAAAGCGCGACACCAGCATCGCCGAAAGCCCGGCCGCCAGCGCTCCCCAGAACGCCGACATGACGGCAATCGCCCAGGCAGGATTGGGCTGGGAACGGAACGTCACCCACGAAAGCAGCCTGGAGAAGACCCAGGCGCACATCGTCCAGGACGGATATCCCGGAGGGTGCGGCACTCCGGCGTAGTCGCCGGCGGTTGCGAGTTCGCCGCAGTCTTCCAGGGTCACCGTAGGTGCGCAGGTGAAAAAATAGACCAGGAAGGAGACCAGAGTCGCCGCGAGGAACGCTAACTGGTCGAACCGCGAGAAGAAACCGCCGCGGCGGCGGCAATCGGGGTCGTGCATCGCAATGCGTGGGCTTGGATGTTTGGAAAATGACGAGAGGCGGAAGGCGACTGCCGGAAAACGAAAAACGGCTGCGCCACCGCCGGACGAAAGCGAAGTCGGGCGGATGATACCACAAACAGGCCGCGACTTGCAAAAATTCGCGAAACTCACCCCTGGGCTATGGCGCGGACGGGATCTAGGCGCGCCGCGAGGGCCGCCGGAACAAAACTGGCCGCGAAGCAGAAAGCTGCCACAACCCCCACGACGGCGGCCACGTCGCCGGGCACGATCCGCCACGGGATTTCAGCCAGGCCGTACACCGCCTTGGGAAAGACGTCGAGACCGAAATCCGCAAGCAGGGCCACAAGTCGCTGGAGGTTGAGCAGAACCGCGCGCCCCAGCGCCACGCCCAGCACCTCGCCAAGCGCGCATTGCAGCAATCCGGCCAGGACGAAGGCCGAGCGGATCCGCCCGGCGGAAAAGCCGAGAGCCTTGAGAAGCCCGATTTCCCGCGTCTTCTGTATCGCCACCACGATAAGCGTGTTCGTCACGCAGAACGCCGCCACCACGGCGATGAACGCGAGAAGCACGAACATCATCGTCTTTTCGGTGCGAAGAGCGTCGAAAAGCACGCGGTCCTCGTCCTGCCAGGTGGAAACCTCGAAATCCGGTCCGAGCGCCGCCGAAAGCGCAGACGCCGTCTGGGCGGCAAATGCGGGATCGCTCACCTGCGCCTGGACCATCGTGGCGCCGCCGTCCATGCCAAGCAGATCCCGCGCCATGCCAAGCGAGCAGACCAGGACGCCGTCGTCGGCGTCACGCATTCCTATGTCGAACACTCCGGCGACGGTAAGCTCTTCTGGAAAGTACAGCGCGTCCGCGGAGCGGAGATTCAGAGGCGAATAGCAGAGGAGCCTTTCGCCAGGACGAACCCGGAGGCGGGATGCCATGTCGGCGCCTATCATCGCGCAGTCGCCCTCGGCGGAAAAACGCCCGGCCACCACGTTGGCCTCGGCGGCGGCGAGCATCGGCGAGCGCCTGTCCTGGTCGATTCCCAGCACAGTGACGGGAATCGCGCCCTCCGCGCCGTCTGGGCGGACCATCGCGGGCAGTACGATCGACGGAGACGCGGACACCACACCGGGAACTCCCATCGCGGCGTCGCACACTGCTTTTTCGTCGCGCAGTTCCCCATAGACGGGGCGCACTGTCAAATGCGGCTTGAAGGAAAGAATTTTTTCGCGCCAGACGTCGCCGAACCCTGTCATGACCGCGAGCACGATCATCAGGATTGCGACGCCAAGCATCACGCCGCAGACGGTCACGACGGGAATGACGGAGGCAAAATTCCGGCGAGGGCGGAGCCAGGTTCCGGCAAGAAAAAGAGGAAATGATTTCACGGCATGTCAGCGCGCGGAGGCGGCCAGCCAGCGACGCGATTCCAGAAAGCGCACGGAAAGGAATACCGCGAGCGCGGCGGCGCCGAGACAGACGACGAGCGGACGCGAATCAATCGATCCGGCGGCGAACGCGACCGGAGAGAAAATTTCGTCGAGCGGCCTGGGCGGGAAGCCGGGCAGGTCGCCAAGCGAAAGAGACGCAAGAGAGGAGCCGGCCATCGCCACGACGGCGGCCGCCGCGCTCTCCGACCCCGTGGCCAGCGAGCAGAACACACCGAACGCCGTGCACATGGCCGTGAATGCAAGAAGTCCGACGATTCCGGTCGCGAAAAGAGCAGCCCCGGGCATCCCGGAAACGCCGCAGATCCGGCACGAAACCACCGTGCAGGCGCCGGCCAGCAGCAGCTGGAGCGAAGCCCGGACGAAACTCGCCGCAAACGCGCCATGCACGATTTCGGATTCAGAGACCGGCGCCGAAAGGAGCGATTCGAGGCGCCCGTCCCGACGGGCGCGCGCAAAGGAGCCCGCCGCCGCGAACGCGGACGCGAACGGGACCAGCCGCACCAGAGCCTCGAAAAGCCCGGTGGAAAAAACAACGGGCGCCGCGACTGCGGAATCGTGCCCGGAAATAGCACCGAACGTCAAGGCTCCGGACGCCGCCGCGAGCAGCGCCGTCACGAGCCACGGCCCGCGCGAACGAAACGCGACGCGCAGCGACCTGCGGCATATCGCAATGGACGGTCCGGTCATTGCGTCACCTCCAATTCCAGCCGGACGGGCTCGTCTTCGGGCAATATCGCCACATCAGGCGCGACCAGCGGCTCGCGCCAACCGCGACGGGTTTCCACGGCGGAGCGCGGAATCGTCGTCTCGAACTGCCATACGGTGCGCGTCCGGTCGTACACGACGACGTCGAGAGGAAAGCGGATCCCGGCCGGCAGGGCGAGCTCGAACGTCTTGTCGGCCGCGAGGGCCGGGACGTCCGCCTGAACTGCGGGCTTGAGCCCGCCGGGTTCGTAGACAAGCAGCGCGCACGGCGGGCGCGCACCCTCGGGGCGCCCGAAGCGGAGCGTCCCGAACGATGCCGGATCAACGGAATCGCGGGCCACGCGGACCGAAAAGCCCATGCGCCCGCAATCCACGTCCAGACGCGGAAGCGGGAACGGATCGATTCCGGCTAATCCCCCAACACGCGCGACATCGCCCTCGTCGCGGCCGGCGCCCGCCGGCGCGAAGACGAACCCGCCGACCGCGGGAACCACGTGCCAGCGGAAGCCATACTCCGAAAGCACGGACTCAACGTCGCGCCCGAAATCCGGACCGCGATTGTCGAAAGTCACCATGAACGGCCGTTCAGGCAGAGGAACCGCGAAAACGGCCCTGGCCCACACGCGCGCCGGAGAGACCGTCTTCCAGCCGTCGGCCGCAAAGTCCCGCATCTGCATGAAAAAGCGGTCGGGGGGCACTTCCCCGTCGCCGTCGCCGACACCGGGATAGCGAAGCACCGGCACCCTGGCCGGCGGCACGATCCGCGC
Source organism: uncultured Verrucomicrobiota bacterium (assembly GCA_946624575.1). Taxonomy (GTDB): domain Bacteria; phylum Verrucomicrobiota; class Kiritimatiellia; order RFP12; family UBA3636; genus UBA3636. The sequence goes on along the minus strand of CAMOSH010000033.1, from coordinate 864 downwards.
AACCGCGAAACAGACGGCGGCAATTGCGACGGCGATCGCCAGGCCCGGCTTGGCGACTCTCCTGAATCGCCCGGTACGCTTCGCGTGACAGGACATCTGCGATCGGTTCCGAAAAGGCTATACTGGCGGATTGAAAAGCACGGCTTCGCCGAGCGAACGCGAATCATGAAGCGCCGGCGCGTTGCGCTCTCGCCACTGCCTGCGACGCGCGGCAAGCACCACTTCGTGCCCGCGCGCCCAGAATTGGGTGCGGTCAAGCGACCGGGCGATGCGGAACACGCGCGAAAGGCGCTCCACCGCGGCGGCGGGCGCGACCCCGGCGGCGCAAAGCGAAAGTGCGCGGGCGAGAGCGCACTGGGTGAAGAACTTGCCGTGGGATTCGGAGCCAGCGATGTCGAATCCAGTCTTGAGAAGTCCGTAGATCGTTGATTCTGCGAAGGAGACGGCGCGCGGGTCGCCAGGCGCCGCGCAATGGCGGAGCATGGCGGGAACGACCGAAAACATGCGCTGGACGCGCGCGGAAAGCAAAAGAAGGCCCGACGGCTTCAGAACGCGGTTGCACTCGCGCACAAAAGAAAGCCTGTCGGGAACCGCGGCGAGCATCCCCGAACCGACGACCACGCAGTCGAACGAATGCTGCGGATAGGGAATCGACCCGTCGGCGCCAAGACACGTCACGGTCTGGTCGGAAAGCGTCCGCGCGGCGACCAGCGCGGCATCCGGCGAGCGCGCGATCGTCCTCCATGCGCCGCCGAGCGAACGCAGCGCGAGCGACATCCCGGCGTCGGGCAGGCCAATGTCCAGATTCGCCATCGCCGGAAGAAGGCGCGCCGGAAGAAGACGGGCGAAGGAAAGCCACTCGTC
>CAMOSH010000032.1 GCA_946624575.1 uncultured Verrucomicrobiota bacterium | reverse complement strand
CGATGCCCGGGACGGCGGCGTAGTACTTGTTGACCGTCTCGCGGCCCTGGAAGTAAACGTCCGGGTTCTGGGCGGTGCCGCGCATTTTCGGGTGGTCGGGCGTGAGACCGCGCCTGCGGAACTTCTCGACGAGGTCGTCGTCGATCATCGCGCGGATCGCCTCCTGCGGCATGGCGTCGATCTTCTGCACCTCGTGGGACGTGCGGAAGCCGTCGAAGAAGTGGAGGAACGGGATGTTCGCCTCAAGCGTGGAGGCGTGGGCGACGAGCGCGAGGTCCTGAGCCTCCTGGACGGAGGCGGAGGCGAGCATCGCGAAGCCCGTCTGGCGGCAGCTCATGACGTCCGAGTGGTCGCCGAAGATGTTGAGGCCCTGGTAGGCGAGCGCGCGGGCGGAGACGTGGAAGACCGTCGGCGTGAGCTCGCCCGCGATCTTGTACATGTTCGGGATCATCAGCAGGAGGCCCTGCGACGCCGTGAACGTCGTCGTGAGGGCGCCGGTCGTGAGGGCGCCGTGGACCGCGCCGGCGGCGCCGCCCTCGGACTCCATTTCGATGATCTTGGGGACGTTGCCCCAGAGATTGGTCTTGCCCTTGGCGGCGAGCTCGTCGCACGTCTCCGCCATCGGGGAGGAGGGGGTGATCGGGTAGATCGCGCAGACTTCGCTGCACTGGAAGGCGACCTGCGCGCACGCAGTGTTGCCGTCCACCATGATTTTTTTCGCTTTGTTAGCCATGGCTAATTTGTTTGGTTGGTGCCCGAACGGGCGTGAAATGCGCAACCGATGATAGCAAAGGGGGCAAAAAAAGAAAAGCGGTAAAAAAATCGCGGTGCGGGCTTGTTGCGCCGAAGGCGAGTGTGTTATGATTCGCGCTCCCCGCGCCATGCTCCAACTACAGCCAGACGACTACAAGGTGAACCTCGAGGTCTTCGAGGGCCCGCTCGACCTGCTCTTGTACCTGATCCGCAAGGACGAATTGGACATCTACGACATTCCGATCGCCCGAATTGCCGACGAGTACACCGAGTATCTGCACCTTATGGAGATACTCGACATCAACCTGGCCGGCGAGTTCGTGGTGATGGCGGCGACGCTGTCCTACATCAAGAGCCGGATGCTGCTGCCGCCGGAAACCCGCGAAGGCGAGGAAGCCGAGGGCGACGACGGGGAAGGCGAGGGGAAGGATCCTCGCTGGGACCTGGTGCGCCAGCTCCTGGACTACAAGCGCTTCAAGGACGCGGCCGGCGCGCTTCTGGAAATGGAGCGGCGGCGGCAGGACATGTTCGGGCAGGGCGGGGCTCCGCTTCTTCCGGAGAGCGCTACGGCCGATGGCGATTCGCGCTCCCTGGGAGACATCGGGATATTCGACCTCATGCGCGCGTTCAGGGACGTGCTCGAACGGGCGCCGGTGGAGCCCATCGGCGAAATCGAGCCGGCGAAGTGGCGCGTTTCCGACAAGATAGACGAGATATTGCGGACCACGGCGCGCTCCGGCAAGGTCGCCTTCTCGTCGCTGTTCTCGCCTCAGTCTCCGCGCGGGGAGATCATAGTGACGTTTCTTGCGCTGCTGGAGCTGCTGCGGCTGCGGCAGGTGTCGGCGTCTCAGGACGCTGCATTCGGGGAGATCGTGATAGCGCAGTATCCGGATCCGGACGCTCCTCCGGGAACGCCGGAGCCTCGTCCCGTAGTTGGGGGTGCCGACCATGTGGAATAGCGAAATCGACGCCGACGTCGACCTGCGCGCGATTGTCGGGGCGCTTGTGCTGGGGTCGGACAAGCCGCTGGCCGCCAGCGACATTCACAAGATCGTCGAGGCGGTGGAAATCGCGCGTCGCGAACGCGCCGCTGAGGCGCAGGACGTGAGCGACGCGGAGCTGGAGGCGGCGCAGGCCGAGGCTGACATCGCGGCCGGGCGCACTCAGGCGACGATTCCTCGCGCCGAGGCCGAGGCGGCGATCGCCGCCGCCCGAGCCGCGCGCGAGGCCCGCGAAAAGGCGGCAGCGGCGAAGCCGGCCGCGAAGATCTGCCCGCCCGGCGAAATCCGCAAGGCCGCAGAGGACCTGCGCAATCGCCTGGCGAAGGCGGATGTCGGATTCGAGCTCGTCGAAAGTGGCGGCGGATGGCGGCTGATGAGCAGCGCCGCCTGCGGTCCGTGGCTGCGGCAGATGCTGGGCAGGGACCGCACGGCGGTGCTGTCGCGTCCGGCGGTGGAGACGCTGGCCATCATCGCCTGGCGGCAGCCGGTGGCGCGCTCGGAGATAGAGAGCGTCCGCGGCGTGAACGCCGGGCACGTCATCAAGGCGCTGATGGAGATGGGGCTCGTCAGAATCGTCGGGCGCAGCGACCTGCCCGGACGGCCGTTTCTCTTCGGCACTACGCCGGCGTTCCTCGACCATTTCGGATTGGAAAGTCTCGACGATCTGGAGAACGTGGCCGGGGCGAAGGAGCTGGTCCGGGAGGCCGCGGAGGGGAAGGCGCGGAAAGCCGATTCTCCGGAAATCCGCATGACCGTGAAGTGAGGGGCTCTCCATGAAGTCCGTGTTCGTTTCCGCAGGATTCATTCTGGCGGCAGCCGCAATGTTGCCCGCCGCCGCGCCAACATCGCCCGCCGCCGCGCCAACAGCGCCCGCCGCCGACGCCGCTTGGATCGAATCCCAGGTGTCGGCCCTGCGGGCGGAGGTGACGCATCGCGCCGCGGCGGCGCTGCCGCCGATCGCGGGGCTTGTGGAGCGCGTCGGCGCGGGGCGCTGGACGTGTGTCGCTGTCGTCCCCGACGGCGCCGATCCCCATACTTGGGAGCCTTCGCCCAGACAGCTGGCGTCGTTCTCCGGGGTGAAATTGATGTTTGGCAGCGGGATGCCGTTCGAGAATGCGCTCGTGAAGCGCCTTGTGCAACGCTCCCTGCTACTTCCGGGAGGACGTCGATTCATGGAGGCGGTCGAGCTTGGCGACGGCGACCACGACGAGGATGATGACCATGCGCACGCCCATGCACACGCCGCCCATGCGCACGACCATGCACACGATCATGGTGGCGATCCGCATGGATGGCTTTCCACGAAAAGGCTGCTTGAATGGTCGCGGACCGTATCGGATGCGCTGAGGTCGCGCGATCCGGATGTGGAGAAGTTCGCGCCGCTCTACGACGAGGCGCTCGCCGACTTCCAGGCCGAAGTGCGTGCGCTGGAGGACGAGATTCGCTCGAAAATCCCCGAAGGGACGAGCTTCGGGGCGGTGCACGCGGCTTTCGGACCTTTCGCCGAGGCGTTTGGACTGCGGCAGATAGCGCTCGAAACCGAAGGCCGCGAGCCGGGGCCGCGTGCGCTGGCGGCCGCCGCGGCCGCGCTTGGCGAGACTGGCGCCCGCGTGCTGCTCGTGCAGAACGACGCCGAAGCTCGGCTTGCGGCTCCGTTCGCGGCCAAGTCCGGCGCCCGAATCGTCCGGGTGCGCCTGCTTGGGAGAGATCCTCTGGAGACGATACGCCAGGTGGCGGAAGCGATAGCCGGAGGCGGGGCGGCGGCGGTTCGATGAAGGGCGGCGGCGCATCGGTGCGGCGCGGCGCGGGGCTTGTCGGCGCATTCACGATGCTCAGCCGGGTTCTGGGCCTGGTGCGGGAAATGCTCCAGGCCCGCGTCGTGGGCGCGGGCGCGGCGCAAAGCGCGTTTGTGTGCGCGTTCCTGCTTCCGAACCTGACGCGCAGGCTTTTCGGCGAGGGCGCGCTTACCGGAGCGTTCCTGCCTGTGTTCAAGTCAGAGCTCGAAAACCGCGGCAGGGAAGAGGCTTTGAAGCTTGCGCGCGCGGTGGCCACCATGGTGGCGCTGCTGCTTTCAGCCGGGGCGTTGCTCGGCATGGCGCTGCTGACGGCGGCGCTTTGGCGCGACGCCCCAGCCGCCGCGACTGCGGACGCGCCGGACAGGGTGCGCCTGACTATGACGCTGGCGCGGACCATGCTTCCGTATTCCGTCTTCATCTGCGGGGCCGCGTTCGGTATGGCGATGCTCAACGCGACGGGGCGGTTTTTTGCGTCTTCGTTCGTTCCGTGCATACTGAACGTCGCGTGGATCGGGGCGCTTGCGGCGCTGTGGTTCGCGCCGGGAACGTCGATCGCGGCGAAGACCGAGGTCCTGGCGTGGACCGTGCTGGGCGCCGGGGCGTTGCAGCTCGCGTTCATGCTCGTGGCGCTGTGGCGGCGTGGGCTCGCGCTCGCGCCGCGCCTGCGCGGCTGGAGCGCCGTGAACGTCCGCCTCGTGTGGAAAAACACCGGCGTGGCGGCTGTCGGGGCCGGTGCCCAGCAGATAAGCACCGCCCTTGACCAGCTTCTCGCGCAAGTCGCGGCTCCATGGGCGGCGGCGTCGATCGCATACGCCAACCGTCTCGTCGAGCTGCCCCTGGCAGTGGTTGGGACGGCGTTCGGGACCGTTCTCCTGCCGGCGCTGTCGGGCGCGTTCGCGCGGAGCGACCGCGCGGCGGCGCGCGCCGCGTTCGCGTCCGCCTCGCGCGACATGCTGACGCTTCTTCTGCCTGCGGCAGCGGCGCTGGCGGTGCTCGCGCCCGACATCACGGCGGCGTTCTACCGCGGCGGTGCATTTGGTGCGGGCGATTCGGCGCGGGTGGCGCGGGCGCTCGCGTGCTACGCGCCGGGGCTGGTGGCGTTCGGCCTGAACAAGACGCTTGTGCCGTGGTTCCATGCGCAGCGCGACGTGAAGACTCCGGTGCGCATTTCGGTGGCGGCGGTCGTCTCGAACGCCGCGCTGAACGCGCTCGCCGTGTTCGCGCTTCCCGTCGAGTGGCGGCACGCAGGAATGGCGGCGGCGACCGTCGCGACGGCCACCGCCACTACGGTTGCGCTCGGAGTTGTCGCCGCGCGCCGTGGCGGCGGACCGGACTGGCCGGCGCTGTGCATGGCGCTGCGCCCCGCCTTCTTCGCGGCTCTGGCGATGACGCTCGCGCTGCTGGCGCTTCGCGCCTCGCCGCGTTTTGCGTCGTTTTCCGCGGCTGCGGCGGACGCGGCCGCGCGCGGTGGCGGCGCCTTCCGCGCATTTGCCCCCGTGCTGGCGGTTGAAGTGGTGGCGGGCGGCGCGATCTGGCTTGCCGCGTTCGCCGCGTTTTCGGCGTTTCGTAAGACGCCCGCGGAGTGGCGCTTCAGGCGCGTGAGAGGCGCGCGCTGACGGCGGCGCGCGCGTCGGCGTCGCATTGCAGTATCTCGCGCAGATCCGGAACAGCCGGGGCGCGCGGGGCGTTTTCCATCGCGCGCTCCACGGTTTCCGGGATTGCCGAAAATGCGAGCCTCCCCGCCAGAAATCCGGCGACGGCCGCCTCGTTGGCGGCGTTCATTGCGCACGGGACGAGACCTCCGGCGGCGGCGGCCTCGCGGGCGAGCCGAAGGCACGGGAAGCGCGATTCGTCGGGACTCTCGAAGTGGAGCGCGCCGACGGCCGCGAGATCAAGACGGGGCAGGGCGGCGTTCGGCAGACGCGCGGGCCAGGTGAGCGCGTGCTGGATGGGGATTCGCATGTCCGGAGCGCCAAGCTGCGCCAGCTGTGTGCCGTCGCGCAGCTCGACGAGCGAGTGGACAGCGCTTTCCGGATGCACCAAAACGCCGATCCGGTCTGGTGGAATGCCGAAAAGCCAGTGCGCCTCAAGGGTTTCGAGACCCTTGTTCATCATCGTCGCGGAATCGACCGTGACCTTTGGTCCCATCTTCCAGCGCGGATGCGCGAGGGCCATTTCCGGCGTGACCGACCGGAAGTCGATTTCGGGATGGAAGAAGAACGGGCCGCCCGAGGCCGTGAGCCAGAGCTTTTCGACCAGGGCGTCGCCGGCATTCGCGGCGGCGGCGCGGACGCAGGCCGGAACGATCCCGGCGCCGTGCAGCGCCTGGAAAATCGCACTGTGCTCGCTGTCCACCGGCAGTATCCGGACGCCGCGCTCGCGGGCGCTCCGCGTGACGAGCGCTCCTGCCGCGACGAATATCTCCTTCGTGGCTACGGCCAGGTCGCGCCCGGCCTCGATCGCGGCGAGCGCCGGGCGCAGCGCGGCCATGCCGGAAATTGCGCAAAGCACGACATCGGCGTCGGTTTCCGCCGCGAGGCGGCACAGCCCATCCACGCCGGACATGACGGAAACGGCGTCGTCCGGGAACGAAGCACGGAGCTCTGCGGCGGCGCATTCGTCGGCCATGGCCACGGAGCGCACTCCGAATTCACGCGCCTGTTCGGCGACGCGACTGGCGTTGGACCCGGCGCCCAGTCCGACCAGGCGGAGGGCGTCGGGAAGCGCCGCGATCACTCGGAGCGCGTTTTCGCCGATCGAGCCCGTGCTTCCGAGCACGACCACGCGGCGCGGGCCCGGGGTTACGCAGTTCATGGACGCGCGGCGGAAGGGCCATGCACTGCGGCGGCGCGCACCGTGTTGGCCATGAGCATCGCGATCGTCATGGGACCGACGCCGCCGGGCACCGGGGTGATGGCGGACGCGACCCTGGACACGGCGGCGAAATCGACGTCGCCGACGAGCCTGTAGCCGCGTTTTTTGGACGGATCGGCGATGCGGTTGACGCCGACGTCGATCACGACAGCGCCTTCCTTGACCATGCCTTCGCCGACTGTGCCCGGACGCCCCGCCGCGACGACGAGCACGTCGGCGTCCCTGGTGAAGCGGCCGAGATCCGGAGTGCCGGTATGGCAGAGCGTGACGGTAGCGTTGCCTCCGCGCCCCTTGCGCGAGAGCATGATCGCCACTGGCTTGCCGACGATGTTGCTGCGGCCGACGACCACGGCGTGCTTGCCGGTCGGGTCGCAGCCGCTGCGCAGCAGCAGCTCGATTATCCCGGCGGGGGTGCATGGCGCGAACCCGGGCAGACCGAGCGCCAGATTGCCGACCGAGACGGGGTGGAATCCGTCCACGTCCTTGTCGGGCGAAATCGCCTCGACAACGCGGCGTTCGTCGATTTGGCGCGGCAGCGGCAGCTGCACGAGGATGCCGTCCACAGCGGCGTCGGCGCGCAGGCGCGCGACTTCGGCCAGAACGGCGTCCTGCGACGCGGAAGCGGGGAGGCGCACCGGGAACGAGCGGATGCCGCATTCGGCGCACGCTCGCTCCTTTGCCGTGACGTAGGACACTGACGCGGGATCCTCGCCGACGAGGACCACTGCGAGCCCTGGCGGGAAGCCGCGCTTCGCGGCGATGGCGGCGGCGTCGCGCGCGGCCTCGGCGCGGATCTGGGCGGCTATCGCCTTGCCGTCGATGATTTTTGCGGTTTTGTCGGCGGAGAGCATGATGGAAGAGGCGGGCGGGCGGGGTGGGGGAGACGCTGGCGCGGCGTCAGGCCTTGCGGTAGCCGTTGGGGTTCATCGACTGCCAGCGCCAGGCGTCGCGGCACATGGCGTCGCAGTCGCGGCGGGTCTTCCAGCCGAGAAGCTCCAGGGCGCGGGAGGGATCGGCCCAGCAGGCGGCGGCGTCGCCGGGGCGGCGCGGGCCGACCTTTCGCGGGAGCGGCCTTCCGATCGCCTTTTCGAACGACGCGACGAGCTGCGCCACGGAAATCCCGTTGCCGGAGCCGAGGTTGACCGCGGTGCAGCCCGGCAGCGACGCGACCTTGTCGAGCGCCGCCACGTGCCCTTCGGCCAGGTCGCATACGTGGATGTAGTCGCGGATGCAGGTGCCGTCAGGGGTTGGATAGTCGTCGCCGAAGATCGTGAGCATGGGCAGCCTGCCGACTGCCACCTGCGTGATGTACGGCATCAGGTTGTTGGGTATGCCTGCGGGATCCTCGCCCATCAGGCCGCTTTCGTGCGCCCCGACAGGATTGAAGTAGCGCAGAAGCAGGATGTGCCAGGCCGGGTCGGCGGCCGCCATCGCCCGCATGATCTCCTCGAGCCAGAGCTTGGTCTGGCCGTACGGGTTGAGCGCCGAAAGCGGCGCGTCCTCGCGCAGGGGCAGATTCTTCGGATCGGGGTTTCCGTAGACCGTCGCCGACGACGAGAAAATCATGTTGCGCAGTCCGGCGCGGCGCATTTCGTCGAGGAGCACGAGCGTCCCGGAGACGTTGTTGTTGTAGTACTCCCAGGGCTTGGAGACGGATTCGCCGACGGCCTTGAAGCCGGCGAAGTGGATCACGGCGTCGAACTTTTCCGACGCGAGCAGGGCGTGGACCGCGGCGCGGTCGCCGATGTCGCCCTCGACGAGGCGCGGGCGCTTGCCGGCGATGCGGGCGACGCGCTCCAGCGCTTCGGGGGAAGAGTTGGAGAAATTGTCGTAGACCGTGATTTCGTGGCCTGCGGCGAATGCCGCGACGCATGTGTGGCTGCCGATGTATCCGGCGCCGCCGGTGACAAGTACGTTCATTGCTTTTGCTCCGATTCCCGGACTTCCTTGATCGAGTAGATCGGCTTCTTCTGGCTTTCGTGGTAGGTGCGGGTCTGGAGCTCGGCCAGGAGTCCGAGAACAACGAGCTGGATCGCGAAGCCGAGGAACATCAGCGGGGTCACGATCCAGAACGGGCGCTTGGCCAGGATCGTCGCCCCTTCGCCGGAGCCGAACCACGGCGCCCCGCCGAACGTGTTCCAGACGCCTTCGCAGAACACGACGCCGAATATCAGCGCCGCCGCAAAACCGAACCACAGGCCGATCTTCCCGAAAATCTGTATCGGGCGCGTCGAGTACGACATCAGGAACTTGACGAGCATCAGGTCGAGAACGACGCGGAACGTGCGCGATATGCCGTACTTGCTTTTGCCGTAGGCGCGGGCGTGATGGTCGACTGGAATTTCCGTGACGGAGGCGCCGGCCAGGCGGCAGAGCGCGGGCACGAAGCGGTGAAGCTCGCCGTAGAGGTGGACCTGCGAGATGATTTCGCGCCGGTACGCCTTCAGCGAACATCCGTAGTCGTGCAGGCGGACGCCGGTCATCCAGCCGATGAGGCGGTTCGCGAGCATCGACGGGAGCTTGCGGTTTATGAAGGCGTCCTTGCGGTTCTTGCGCCAGCCGGACACGACGTCCCATTTGCGGCCCGTTTCGTCCGTCTCCTCGAGCTTGGCCAGAACCGCCGGAATGTCCTTGGGATCGTTCTGGAGATCGGCGTCCATGGTGACGACGACGGCGCCGCAACTCTGGTCGATGCCGGCCGCCATGGCGGCGGTCTGGCCGAAATTGCGGCGGAAGCGGACGATCTTCAGGTGCGGCCACTTGCGCGTCATTTCCGTCATGACGCGCCAGGTGCCGTCTCGGGAACCGTCGTCGACAAGCACTATTTCGTAGCTTTTGCCGAGGGGTTCGAGGGCGGCATGGAGAGCTTCGCAAAGCGGCGGAACCGACTCTTCCTCGTTGTAGACGGGAAGGACGACGGACAGGTCTGTCATGGCTGAAGATGCCGCCGGAACGTCGGCGGCGCCGGTTGCATGCGGTCCGGCCGCGGCCGGACCCTCCGAAATTGACGGCCCGGCCGACGGCGGCCGGGCCGCTGTGGCGGCGGCGCTTTGTGGCGACCGCCGGCGCGCGGGGCGCGCGAGGTGCGCCGCGAGGCCTATTCTTCGGGCTTGGTCTTGGGCAGGCCGAATCCGCGGTCGCCCTTTTTCCACTGCCCGCGCTTGACGAGAAGGTCGATGCGCTCGTGGCGCTTGAGGACGTTGCGGCGGACAGCGATCTGGCTGGAGCCCTTGAGACTGGAGTGCTGGCTCATGGTGAAACCCGTGTCTTTTGTTGGTGTGTCTTGGTGCGTGACGGGGCGGAAGGATAGCGGAGTGGGGCGTTTGAGTCAACCATTTTGGAGAAAAACCGCCAAAAAATCGCGCGGGTCTTGCGTTTCGGGAACCATGGGACTAGAATCCGGCGCCCATGCAAATTTCGGACTGCATAGCGAAGGCGGGCGTTCTTGTCGAGGCTCTGCCCTACATTGCCGATTTCCGCGGCGAAATGGTCGTCGTCAAACTGGGCGGTAGCGTCCAGGAGGACGAATCGGCCCTGGAGTCGCTTTTGACGGACGTGGCGTTCATGCGCACGGTCGGGATGAAGCCGATCGTGGTCCACGGCGGCGGCAAGGCGATTTCCCGCGCGCTGCGCGAGGCCGGCGCCCCCGTGAAGTTCGTCGCTGGGCTGCGCGTGACCGACGCGGCCGCGATCGGGATAGTCGAGGACGTGCTTAAGAACCGCGTCGGCGCGGACATCGCGGAGAAGCTCCGCAAAAACGGTGTTTCCGCGACGCGCCTCGCCGGCGACCGCGTGTTCTTCGCGGTGCGCAAGACGGGCGTCGATCCCGCCACGGGCGAGGCGCTCGACTGGGGCTACACGGGCGAGGCCGTCCACTGCGACACCGGGCCGGTGCGCGCGATCCTCGAGGCCGGCGACGTGCCGGTGATATGCCCGCTCGGGCGCGACGCCGGCGGCGACCTTCTCAACGTCAACGCCGACGACGCGGCCGCCGCGATCGCGCGGGCGCTGCCGTCGCGCAAGCTGGCTTTCGTCTCCGACGTGCCCGGGCTTCTGCGCGATCCGGCCGATCCGTCCACGCTGATCGAGACGCTGCACGCGTCCGACGTGCCGGCGCTGATGGCCGACGGCACGATTTCCGGTGGCATGATACCGAAGGTGCGGAGCAGCCTGCAGGCGCTGCGCGCCGGGGTCCGCAAGGTCCACTTCGTTGACGGCCGCATGCCGCATTCGCTGCTGCTGGAGATGTTCACGAACTGCGGCGTCGGCACCCAGATCGTGAAAGACTGAATTTCGCAAAACCAGGAACAAGGACAGGAAAAGAAGACATGAGCAACGAATCGGCCGACCGCGCGGCGGCGCTTTGCACGGATTACCAGATGGACACGTACGCGCGCACGGCGACTCTGGTGCGCGGTCGCGGCAGCAGGGTGTTCGGGCCGCGCGGCAACCAGTACCTCGATTTCACGTCCGGCATTTCGGTGCTGGCGCTCGGGCACGCCCACCCCGCAGTGACCGAGGCCATCAAGACCCAGGCCGAGACGATAGCGCACTGCTCGAACCTGTTTTTCAACGAGACTGTGGGCCAGCTTGCCGAGAAGCTCCACAAGGTCGGGCTCGGCGGCAAGTGCTTCCTGTGCAATTCCGGCGCGGAGGCGAACGAGGCCGCGATCAAGCTGGCTCGCCTCTGGGGCGGCGCAAACGGCGGCCGCTTCGAGATCGTCTGCATGGAGAATTCGTTCCACGGGCGCACGATGGCGACGCTTTCCGCCACCGGCCAGCGCAAGGTGCAGCAGGGCTACGACCCGCTGCTGCCCGGGTTCAGGTTCGCCGCGTTCAACGACCTGGAGTCCGTGCGCGCGGCAGTGACGGACAAGACGGCTGCCGTGATGCTGGAGTGCGTCCAGGGCGAGGGCGGCGTCGTTCCCGCAACCGAGGAGTTCGTCCGCGGCGTGCGCGCGCTGTGCGACGAAAAGGGCGTTCTGATGATCTGCGACGAGATTCAGTGCGGCATGGGCCGCACCGGCACGCTGTGGGCGTTCGAGTCCTATGGCGTGAAGCCGGACGCGTTCACCGCGGCCAAGGCGCTTGGCGGCGGGCTGCCGCTCGGGGCGCTCGTGGCGTCGCCGGCGCTTTCCTCTGTGTTCACTCCCGGATCGCACGGCTCGACGTTCGGCGGCAATCCCGTCGCGTGCGCCGCGTCGCTTGCGGTGTTCGACGCGTTCGACAAGGAGAAGACCCTCGAAAACGTGGCCCGGCAGAGCGCGCTGATGCGGCGAGGGCTTGAAGGGCTCGTGGAGAAGTACCCGCAGCTTCTCGAGGTCCGCGGCAAGGGCCTCCTGCTCGGACTCGTGCTCAAGGAGCCGCGCGCCGGCGAGCTGCTCGACGAACTGCGCGCCGGCGGTCTGCTCGCCTGCAAGGCCGGCCCGTCAGTCGTGCGCTTCCTGCCGCCGCTCAACGTCTCCGACGCCGACATGGAGGAGGCCCTTGAAATGATCGCCGACTCCCTGGACGCCCTTTTCGGCGAATGATTTTCTTCCGCGGAAAACGTTTTTTTCGCGAAATCTCCCGGAAGTCTTGACTTTGGAATCGCTTTCCGGGATAATCCCCCGCCCGTATCACACTGCGCAAATACAGAAACCAGTTCCACATGAATACGTTTTTCCCAAAGGATCCCGGCGAAAACCGCAAATGGATTCTCGTTGATGCCGCCGGCGTGCCCGCAGGCCGCCTCGCCGTCTTCGTTGCAAACGCCCTTCGTGGCAAGGACAAGCCCGACTACACCCCGTGGGTCGACACGGGCGCGTTCGTCGTCGTGGTGAACGCCTCCAAGGTGAAGCTTTCCGGCCGCAAGGAGACCCAGAAGACATACGAGCGCTTCTCCGGATGGCGCGGCGGCCATGTCGTGCTGCCAGCCTCCGTCGTGCGCGCCAAGGATCCGGCCCGCATCGTGACCGAGGCCGTCAAGGGCATGCTCCCGGGCAACAAGCTCGCCCGCGGCATGATGCGCCGCCTGCTGGTCTACCCCGGTGCCGAGCATCCGCACGCCGCGCAGAAGCCGGTCGCCGTCAAAATCTAGCGCTTCAGGAAATACAGGACAAACACCATGGCCGAAATTCTCGCCGCCGCAACCGGTCGTCGCAAGACCGCAGTCGCACGCGTCTCCCTTGTTTCCGGAGACGGCAAGTGCACCATCAACCGCAAGCCGCTCAACGACTATGTCGTCGACGAAGCGTCGCGCATTTTCCTCATGCAGCCGCTCAAGATCGCGGGCGTCGAAACTAAGTACGACGTGATCGCGTTCGCCAAGGGCGGCGGCAGCACGGGTCAGGTTGGCGCTATCCGCCATGGCATTGCCCGCGCGCTGTGCGAGGCCGATGCCTCGCTCCGTCCCGCGCTCAAGGCGGCTGGCTGCCTGACGCGCGATCCGCGCATGAAGGAGCGCAAGAAGCCCGGTCTGCGCGGAGCCCGCCGCCGCTTCCAGTTCTCCAAGCGCTAGTCTTCGGGATCTGCGCTTGCCGGCCGGTTCGTCCGGCCGGCCCCTCCCGAACGCGCCGCCGGCCCATCCCCGGACCGGCATTTTCAGACGGGCAGCCCGCGTGGTTGCCCGTTTGCGCTTTCAGGGGGACGTTTCCTGTCCGGGGAGAGCGCCCGTCTCGGGCCAAGAAAGGTCGAACATGTCCCTTGTTTCTTTTTTCAAAAGGATTTTTGGCGCCGGTTCCGGCGGCGCCGTTCCCCGTGGCGCCGGAGGCTCCAGTTCCGGAGGCGGCAGTTCGGGCGGCGCCGCTGCGGCGCCCGGCGGCGATTCGGTGACCGGGTCGCCTGCGCGTCGCCAGCGCCCGCGGAAAGACGCGGCCGAGGCTGCTGAACGTCAGGACGGGCACCGCGACCGCCTGGACCGCGGCGGGCGCGACGGCGACCGCGACGCGCGTCGCGGCCATGGCGGCGGTCGCAGCGCCCCGCGTCCCGCTGCCCCTCAGAAGGAATTTCCCCCGGCGCAGGTTCCGGAGTCAGACTGGGATCCCGCCGTGTCCTACGCCGTGCCCGAAAAGGAAGGTTGCCGGCGATTCACCGATTTCCCGATCCAGGCTCCCATTTTGCACGGCCTTGCAGATCTGGGGTTCCAGTACTGCACGCCAATCCAGGCGGCTTCGCTCGAGCAGACGATGGCCGGCAAAAACGTGGCCGGCCGCGCCCAGACCGGCACGGGCAAGACGGCCGCGTTCCTGATCGCGATTTTCAAGCGCATGCTCGACAACCCGGAGCTGCGGCCGACCAAGACCGGGCGCCCCGCCGCGCTGGTGCTCGCACCCACGCGCGAACTCGTGATCCAGATCGCCGAGGACGCGAAAAAGATCGGCGCGCACTGCGGCCTGCGATGCCTGGCTGTGTACGGCGGCTGCGACCACGCCGCGCAGCAGGACGCGCTGGAGGCTCAGCCTTTCGACCTTATCGCCGCCACGCCGGGCCGTCTTCTCGATTTCCGCCGCGGTCACGTGATCGATCTCTCGGGCGTCCACACTCTCGTCATCGACGAGGCCGACCGGATGCTCGACATGGGATTCATCCCGGACGTGCGCAAGATCGTGTGGTACCTGCCAAAGCAGCGCCAGACGCTGCTTTTCTCCGCCACGCTAGGCGAAGACGTGATGCGCCTGGCTTCGCAGTGGATGCCGGATCCCGTCCAAATCGCCGTCGATGCCGAGTTTCATCCGGCCGACACGATTACGCAGGTGGTCTTCCCGATTTCGACGCACGAGAAGTTCAACGTTCTCTACAATCTGCTCAAGAGGCACGAGGGCGAGCGTGTGCTGGTGTTCCGCAACCGCAAGAGCGCGTGCGAGGATCTCGTGCGTCTGCTGCAGGCGCACGACGTGCCCGCGCTTGAACTTTCGGGCGACGTCGACCAGAAGAAGCGCATCCGCATCCTCGAGGATTTCCGCAGCGGTGCGGCCAAGGTCGTGGTGGCCACGGACGTCGCGGCGCGCGGGCTTCAGGTGGACGACATTTCCCTGGTCGTCAACTACGATTTTCCGTACGAGCCCGACGACTACATCCACCGCATTGGCCGCACCGGCCGCGCCGGCGAAACGGGGACCGCGGTCTCGTTTGCGTGCGAGGACGAAAGTTTCATCATTCCCGACATCGAGAAGCTGATCGGGCGCGAACTGCCGTGCCAGATGCCGGAGGATGAGCTGTTTGCCGATCCGCCGCCGCCGAGTCGGAGGCTGGAACCGCGCCGTGAACGGCATTTCGGCGGCGGCGCCAGGCGCGGTGGTCCGCCGCATCGTCGCGGAATGCGCGGCGGCCGCCGGTAGGTGAAGAAGGGGTGCGACACGCGACAAGCGACACGTAACAATTGACACGCGACAACGCCCCCTCATTCAACTTTTCAACCTTTCAACTTTTCAACCTTTCAACTTTTCAACCTTTCAACTTTTCAACCTGGTACCTGGTTCAGTCATGTCATTGAGATCGGAAATAGCCGCCCAGATCGACCATACCGTGCTCGCGCCTGACAGCCCGGGTGCGGCGTTTGACGAATGCTGCCGCTATGCCGCGCAGGAACATTGCGCGAGCGTGTGCGTGTGTCCGTTCGCCGTGAGTCGCTGCGCGGAACTGCTGGCCGGAACGGGCGTCAAAGTCTGCACCGTAGTCGGCTTCCCGCACGGAACGGCCGCCACGCGGGCTAAAGTCGCCGAAACCCGCATCGCCGTCGAGGACGGCGCGCGCGAAATCGACATGGTCGTCAATGTCTCCTGGGTGCGCGACGGCCTGTGGAACTTGGTCGAGGCGGACATAGCGTCCGTCGCGGCGGAGGCTCATCGCGGCGGCGCGATTCTGAAGGTCATATTCGAATGCTGCCTTCTCACTGACGCCCAGAAAGTCGAGCTTTGCCGCATCTGCACCCGGGTCGGCGCCGAATACGTGAAGACGTCCACCGGCTACGGCAAGGGCGGCGCCACGCCGGAAGACGTGCGGCTGATGGCGGCAAACGTCGGCCCCGGGGTCGGGGTCAAGGCCGCAGGCGGCATTCACACCGCCGCCGAACTGCTCGCTTTGCGCGAAGCCGGCGCCACGCGGTTCGGGTGTTCCCGCACTGCGTCGATACTAGCGGGAATCGAAGGATGACGTCCGGGCGGCCGAACACTGGCGGGCAGCCACCTGCGCCCGCCGCGACCATGGCCGCGGGGAGCGGCGACGGGGAACGGCCCGCGTTGCGGGGGCGCCCTCGCGGCGGTGTCGCCGCAATGCTCGCCAAGGCTGCCGCAACGGTTCGCGGCTGGGTTCGCGGCGTGGTTTCGTTTGCGACGCAGGGCGTGTGGGACGTGGAGCCCGCCGCGCTGCGCGGCATGAGGAAACTGCTTGTTCTGGCGGTGCGCGTGTCGATGCTCGTGGTGCGCGGCTTCCGGGCCGACGAATGCGTGCTGCGAGCCTCGTCCCTTACGTTCATGTCGCTTTTGGCGATAGTGCCGGTGATGGCGCTTTCGCTTTCGCTCGCCAAGGGCGTGATGGATGGCGATGAGTTGCGCCAGCGCGCCAGCGCTTCGATCCACAAGCTCTTCGAGGACTACTTCCCGGAGGCCGCCGTCGCGGACGACGATGCCGACGAATCGGGCTTTACTGGCGCTGCGAACGCTGGCGCCGGCATCGAAGGCGCGGAGTCCGGCTCCGCCCCGGCATTGGCCCAGGAAGCGGCTCTTGAAGAGTCCCAGTCGCAGGCGGACCAGAAGTCGCAGGAGCCTCGGGAGTCTCAGGCTGAGCCTGAGGAGCTGCCTGCTCCGGAGGAGCCGGAGACTGGCGGTCTGAACGAGGAATTTTTCCAGGGACTTGCGTCCAAGGCGTTCGACGTGGTTGACAAGCTCAACTTCCGCGCGCTTGGAGGCATCGGTCTGCTGCTGCTGCTGTGGACGGTGATCAGCCTGGTCGGCAACGTCGAGCGGGCGTTCAACCACGTATGGGGCGTCAGGAGCGTCCGGCCTCTCGCACGGCGCTTTACGGACTACCTTTCGGTTCTCGTGATACTGCCGCTTCTGGCGATAGCGGCCGCTTCGATGCCGGTCGTGGCGCTGCTGGAGCGCAAGATGAACGAGGTGGACGGCGCCCTTGGGCTTCCCGTAGTGGCGGGGATCCCGTTCTTCAAGGGCGTCTGGGTTCTCTGCATGCTGACGATACTCTTCTGCTTCCTGCTGCGGTTCACTCCGAATACGCGCGTGAAGCTGCTGCCCGGACTGATGGGCGGCTTCGTGGCGGCCGTCGGCTTTAGCGTCTGGCTGAAGACGTGCCTGGGGCTTCAAATCGGGGTGGCCAAGTACAGCACGTTCTTCGGTTCGTTCGCCGCGGTGCCGATCCTGCTCTTCTGGCTTTACGTCTCCTGGACGATACTGCTCGTGGCCTGCGAGGTCTCCTTCGCCGCCCAGAACGCCGACACCTACGAGATGGAGCGCGGCCGCCCGAACGCCTCGTGGCGCGCCAGGCTCGTGCTTGCGGCGGAAATGCTCGCGGAGTTGGCCGAATCCATTCGAACGGGCGGCGGGACGCTCCGCGTCGACGAGTTCCACCATCGCCGCCGCGTACCGGTGCGCTTCGCGCGCGACGTCGCGCGGCGGCTGTGCGACGCGGGCGTTTTGGTGCCGGTGACCGGAGAGCCTGATTCCTGGGCTTCGCGCGTTGATTTGCAGCGCTACACCACGGCGGAGCTCGCGAAGGCGCTCCTTGACGTCGGCGACGGCCCCGAAGCGCTGGGAGTCGCCGCCCTGCCGGCTTCGGAACCGGTTTCGCGATGGCTCGGCTCCCTGGGCGCCGATTCCCCAAGAGTCCGCGACCTGTCCCGTTTTTAAAACTTTCGGATTTTCTCCTTTTTCCCGCCTGAATCGATGAAAATCACTGCAAAGACGCGCTACGCGCTGCGCACGATGCTGGACATAGCCATTGGCAACGACGTCGAATGCCACGGTGGAGCCGCGTCCGGCGTGGAAGACGAAGTCGTTTCCGCGGCCGCGCCGCGGCCGCGCACGATCCGGCAGATCGCGCAGTCGCAGGGCATTTCGGAAAAATTCATCAGCAGGATTGTCGTGGCGCTGCGTCGCGCGGGGCTGATACGTACGGTTCGCGGGGTTCAGGGCGGGCTGATGCTGGCGCGCCCTGAGGACACAATATCGCTGCTCGACGTAATGCAGGCGACGGAGGGCCCGGTCGCGCTCATTGCGTGTCTGGCGCGCCCCCGTTCGTGCATACGGACCGGGCGCTGCGGCGCAGAAAGTGTCTGGCGCGACGTCAACAACGCGCTCGTCGAGGCGTTGCGCGGGATTTCGCTGGCCGAGGTCGTTCAGCGCCAGCGCCGGTTCCTTCCGCCGCGCGAGGGCGAGCCGGAGTACATGATATAGGCGGACGGCGGGGATTCGTTCTGGAGAACGCATAGACATGGACGGGACTGACGCAGACGCGATTCGCAGGGCGATGGCGGCGCCAGGGGCGCTTGGTCGCGGCGAGTTGGCGCGGCTTCTGTCTCTCAGGACTGCCGAGGACCGCGCCGCGCTGCGCGCCGCGGCGCTCGAAGTGCGGCGGCGCCACACCGGGAATGCGGTGTTCCTGCGCGGACTTGTCGAAATCGGCAACAGCTGCGGCAAGGACTGCCTGTACTGCGGACTGCGCAGGAGCAACGCGGCGGTCCACCGCTATGCGATACCGGAAGCGGACGCGATCCGCATGGCAAAGTGGAGTTGCGATAGCGGCTACGGATCGGTGGTGTTCCAGTCTGGCGAAATCCAGAGCGAAGGGAACACGGACCGCATCGAGCGGATCGTGCGCGCCGTGCGTGCCGACTGCGGGCCCGACTTCGCAATAGTCCTGAGTCTGGGCGAGCAGAGCCGCGAAACCTACGCACGCTGGCGCGAGGCCGGCGCCGACAGGTATCTCCTGCGCATCGAAAGTTCCAACCCGGAGCTCTATCGTTCGCTGCATCCGGTGGACCACTCGTGGGAGCGGCGCCGCGACTGCCTTGCGGCGTTGCGCGAACTTGGCTACCAGCTCGGTACCGGGGTGATGACGGGGCTGCCCGGCCAGACTGCCGAGGACCTGGCCGGCGATGTCATGTTCTTCCGTGAAATCGGCGCCGACATGATTGGCAGCGGCCCGTTCGTGCCGAATCCCGAAACGCCGCTTGCGGGCGCGCCGTTCGATCCAAAGGAGGCGCTTGAAACCGCGCTTGATTTCGTCGCGTGCGTCCGGCTCCACCTGCACGACTGCAACATCGCCGCCACTACGGCCCTCCAGGTGCTGGCGCCGGACGGGCGCGAAAGGGCGCTGCTTTCCGGCGCGAACGTGATGATGCCCAACGCGACCGACGCGGAGTACCGCCGCGACTATCAGCTCTACAAGGGCAAGCCGTGCCTTGACGAAACGTCCGGTCAGTGCCGCGCATGCCTTGAGGCTCGCGTCATGCGCATCGGCGACAGGATCGCCTGGCGCCAGCCGGGCACGTCACCGCACTATCTGGCGAGGAGGGCCGTCGGGCTGTGAACGCGGCGCTTGCCATTCCCGGGGTTCTCTTCCCCGTTTTTTCGCTGCTGGCCATCGGCATGGTTCTGCGACACGTCGGCTTTGTCGGTGAGGATGCGGCGAAGGGGCTGAACAAGCTCGTGTTCTACGGTGCCCTCCCGTGCATGCTCGTGAGTTCGATTTCGGGCGCACCGATGGCCGACGGCTCCGCGTTGGCGTCCGTCTGCCTGGCTCTCGCCACGCTTGCCACCGCCGCGATTGGCTGGTTCCTTGCGCCGATTCTGGGAATCGCGCGCGCGTCGCGCGGGACGTTCTGCCAGACTGTGCTGCGCAGCAACAACGCATACGTCGGGATTCCCGTGATGGCCAGCGCGTTCTCCGGAAACCCCGCGCTGAACGAAACCGGCATGGCGCTGGCAGTGATGACTCTTGCGCCGTGTCTGCTGCTCTACAACGTGCTTGGAGTCGCGTTTTTGCTGCGGCCCGAGGGCGGCGATGGTTCGGCCGCCGGGCAGCGCGCGCCGTGGCGCTCGCTGCTGCGCGTGGCCGCCGGGGCACTGCGCAACCCGCTGATTCTGGCCTGCCTGACCGGGTCCGCCCTGCTGTGGGCTCGCGAGAAGTGGGGTTTCGCGCTGCCGACGCCGATTGCGCGTACGGTTTCCACGTTCGGCGACATGGCGACGGCCGGTTCCCTGCTGGCGCTGGGCGCGTCCCTCACCCCCGCGCGCCTGCGCGCGGCCTTCCGCGGCGCCTGCGTCGCCTCGCTCGTGAAGCTCGTGCTCTGTCCGCTTGCCGGCCTGGCAATCTGTTCGGCGCTGGGCCTGCCGCCGGTCCACAGGTACGTGGTGATGACGTTCCTGGCATGTCCGAGCGCGGTGGCGTCGTTCGTCATGGCCGGGGAAATGGGCGGCGATTCGCGTCTGGCAGGCTCCTCGGTGGCGCTCTCTACGCTGCTATCGCCTGTTTCCCTGGGCCTCGTCCTTCTTCTGTTCCTTCCTCGCTGAAGCGAAAACAACAAATTCCGAAACGCAATTCGCAAACTCCATGAATGGTTCGATTCTGGTTCTGGGCGCCACGGCATTCTTCGTGGCCGCGTACTTCCTGTACGGACGCCTGCTTGAGCGGCTGCTTGGCGTCGACGGTTCGCGCAAGACTCCCGCCGAGACGATGCGCGACGGCGTCGATTATGTGCCCGCGCATCCGGCGGTGCTCTTCGGACACCATTTCGCGTCGATCGCCGGCGCCGGTCCGATCGTCGGGCCGATAGCTGCGGCGTATTTCGGCTGGGGCGCCGTCACGGCCTGGGTCGTGCTTGGGTGCGTCTTCATCGGCGCGGTGCACGACATGGTCTCGCTTTTCCTGTCGGTGCGCCATGAGGGCCGCTCCATCGCCAGCGTAATCGAGACCGTGCTCGGCCGGCCCGGCAAGGCGCTCTTCCTCGCATTCTGCTGGAGCACCCTCGTTCTGGTATGCGCGGAGTTCACGCGGCAGGTGGCGCTCACGTTCGTCAATTCTCCGGCGGTCGCCACGGCGTCGCTGCTCTTCATTGCGCTGGCCGTGGTGTTCGGTCTCGTGGTCAACCGCCGCGGCGTCCCGCTCGTGGCGGCGACTGCGGTTTTCGTGCCGGTGATGTTCGGGTGCATCTGGGTCGGCACCAAATTGCCGTTCGATCTCACCGCCGCTCCGTTCGGCCTTTCGGTCGCGGGCGCGCAGACCGCCTGGACTGTCGTGCTGCTCGTCTACTGCTTCCTCGCCTCCACGCTTCCGGTGTGGCTTCTGCTCCAGCCGCGCGACTACCTCAACAGCTACCTGCTGTATGCTATGATGGCGCTTGGATTCCTCGGCGTATTCGCCGCGTCGCCTTCGATCGAACTGGACGCCTTCACGGGGTTGCACGCCGTGGCGCGGCATGGCGCTGACGGCTCGGCTGTCGTGAACCCGCTCTTCCCGTTCCTGTTCATCACGATTGCTTGCGGCGCGTGCTCCGGGTTCCATTCGCTGGTGGCGTCCGGTACCACGGCCAAGCAAATCGCCTCCGAGCGCCACATCCGCCCCGTCGCCTACGGCGGGATGCTGCTTGAAGGCGTGCTTGCGATTCTGGCGCTCGTTGCCGTCGGAACGTTCAAGCAGGGCGAACTCGTCGCGAAATTCGACGGCGGCGCGTCTGCGGTGTCGCTTTTCGCCGGCGGTCTGGCGTCGTTCTGCGCGAAGGTCGGCATCCCCGAAAGCGCCGGGGCCACGTTCATGAGCCTGGCCGTGGCGGCGTTTCTCATGACGAGCGTCGATACGGCGACGCGCCTGGCGCGCTTCACCTGGCAGGAATTCTTCGTGTCCGCGGACGGGAAGGGCGTTCCGGTCCTTTCCGGGATGTATCTGGCGACCGGGCTCGTTGTGGCGATTGTTGCGCTGCTTCTTCTGGGGAACCCCGACGCCGCCAAGAACCTGTGGAACGTCTTTGCATCCGCGAACCAGCTTCTGGCCGGCCTGACGCTCTTCACGGCTTCGCTCTGGCTCTACACGCACCACAAGGCATGGTGGGTGACGCTCTTCCCGATGCTCTTCATGCTGGCGGTGTCCGCCGCCGGGCTCTGGCTGCTCTGCGCTGGGTCGTGGCGTTCCGGGAATCCGACTCTTGGCGTGGTGACCGCCGTCCTCCTGGCACTTGCTGCGGTGCTGGTGCTTCTTGCGATTGTCAAGTTTGGACAGGCGCGGCGCGAACGCCGCGTGCCAACGCTCGGACCGGCGCAACCGTCCTCCGCCGCGAAGTAGACGAAACACGCTTTTTTTCGTTGCCGCCATGCGCTGCCCTGCCTGTTCGGAAGACGACGACAAAGTTCTGGAAAGCCGCCTGTCGCGCGGCGGCGCCGCCATTCGCCGCCGCCGCGTGTGCCTGCGCTGCGGGCGCCGCTTCACGACGTACGAGGAGATCCTGCGTGATTCCATGCTTGTCCTCAAGCGCAACGGAAGCCTGGAGGAATTCAGTCGCGCCAAGCTCGAAAACGGAATCATCCGGTCCTGCCTGAAACGTCCGGTTTCAATGCGGCGGATCACGTCGCTTGTGGACGGCATAATCGAGGAGATGGACGAGCGCTTCGAAAACGAAGTGCCGGCGCAGGAACTGGGTGACGCAGTCATGCGCGAGCTGCTCAAGCTCGACGAGGTGGCGTATGTGCGCTACGCCTCGATTTACAGGCATTTCAGCAATGTTGAGCAGTTCATTTCCGAAATCCGCGCGTTGCGTACCGCCGACACGGCGATTTCCGAATCCAGCGGGGCGTCAGCCGAGCGCGGGGAAGGCGCCGAGCGGCGCGGAGAAGGCACCGAACGGCGTGGAGAAGGCACCGAACGGCGCGGAGAAGGCGCCGAACGGCGCGGGGAAGGCGCCGAGCGGCGCGGAGAAGGCGCCGAGCGGCGCGGGGAAGGCGCCGAACGGCGCGGGGAAGGCGCCGAGCGGCGCGGGGAAGGCGCGCCGTGAGAGCACGCAGGCGCGAATGGAAGCTTTTCCGCTCGCCCGGATTGAGCCTGCTTCCCCAGATGGAGGAAGAGGCTGCGGCGCGCAGCGGTCGTGGTCGGCGGCGCGCGCATGCGGGCCGTGAGGACGCGAAGTCGCCTGGTTTCTTCTATACGCTATTCTCCGCCGGCTCGCTCAAGGTGCCGGAAGAAGACAATCGCGGTGCCCGTGCCCCGGCCAATCCGCGCTTTGCGCTGCTGCTGGCTGGCGCAATGGCCGTAATCTGGGTGCTTTTCCGCCGCTGAGATACCTCGCCATTGCTGGCGAGGCGCGCAGAATAGGGGCGCGTGGTGGGCCGCGGCAGGCGCTCGCCATTGCTGGCGAGGCGCGCAAAACAGGGGCGCGAGGGGCGCGGCTGGCGCTCGCCATCGCTGGCGAGGCGCGCAGAATAGGGGCGCTTGGGGGCGCGGCAGGCGCTTGCCATTGCTGGCGAGGCGCGCAGAACAGGGGTGCTTGGTGGGCGCGGTAGGAGCTCCCCATTGCTGGTGAGGCGCGCAGAATAGGGGCGCTTGGTGGCGCGGCAGGTGCTCGCCATTGCTGGCGAGGCGCGCAGAATAGTGGCGCTTGGGGGTGCGCAGGCGCTCGCCATCGCTGGCAAGGCTCTGTACAGTTGCGCCTGGCCTGCAAAGGCCAGGTTCAGGGATATTCCGAGGATACGAGCTGGAGGGTGCGGTCGCCGCCGTCGCGGACGGCGCGCGCCAACGCGCGGATCGCGAAGGCCGCCGCCAGCGCGAAAGCCAGCGCCACCACGTATTCGACCATAGTCTGGCCGGCCCGCATGCGAAGACGGCGGCGCGACGCGCCGCCGTCCAATCCGCAGTCGGGACCGCCCTCGCTAGCCGGCGCGGGCCTTTTTTCTGATTCCGATCTTGACATCGGTCGGCTTTTTCTCGGTGGGCCGCTCCTCGGGCGCTGCGTTGACGGCCTGCGAGGCCGGCAGGAAGCGGTAGTACACCATCAGCTGCAAGGCGCTCAGGCACGTGTCCTGGCAGCGCTTGCCGAGTGTGGTTTTTTCGTTCAACGGCTGGCCGTTCTCCCAGCGGATGCAGTCGAGCGCGGGGCCGCCGGGACCGTGTTCGTTTTTCGACGGGCTGTCCCAGTAGCCGATCTCGCGTGGCTTGCCGGTTTCGTCGACATAGCCGCTCTGCTCCGCGGAAACGCGCTGCTGCATGTTGGTTAGAACTGGCATGAACTGGCGGTTCCAGCTCTTGAACGTTTCGCCGCCGGCCTGGAACTTCGCCTGCGTGAGGTAGTACCAGTAGTACACCGGGGAGCCGCCGTTCATGCCCTTGATCTGGTTCTGGTTCCAGGTCTTGAAGTCGTACTTGGCGTCCTTGAGCAGTTCGAGCGTCTTGGTGACTTCGGGCGAGTCCCATTTGCCGAGCAGCTGCATGCACAGCGCCCCGACGGAGGAAAGCCCCGTCACGCCGCGACCGTTGTATCCGAAGCCTCCAGTCGTGGGGTTGTAGTTGCCGAGAAATCCGTCGGCGGCCTTCTTGTAGCATTCCTCCAGGCCGGGGACGTCGAGTTCGGCCACATGCGCGGCCTTGATCGACTGGGCGCACCAGCCCGCGTACGACGTGTCGCCCGTGGGGTAGTTCTGGTTGACGTCCGGCCCCTTCATCCTGTACGCCCATGTGCCGCTGGCGTACTGGCCCTGGATGACCGGCACCGCGGCGCGTTCGGCGGCCTGCTTGACGAGAGGGTTCTTCGTCATTGAATACGCTTCGCTGAGCGCGTACAGCGCGATCGGGTGGGCGTAGTTGTTGCCGTCGTGCCCCGCGAAGAATCCGGTGGCGGGATTCTGGGACTTCACGAGGTATTCGAGCGCCTTCTGGACCGTCGGTCCGAATTCGGGGTGGTCGGAGCCGGGGATTTCGCCGTGCGCGAGGAACGTCAGCAGCGCGAGCCCCGTGGATGCGGGCTTGACTCCCGGCCACGAGCCGTCGGCATTCTGGTTTTTCTTGAGCCAGCGCAGGGCGCGCATCACGCTGGCTTCGCCGCCGGCGCCGCCGTATTTGCTCATCATCTTGCCGCGCTGGCCCGGATCGCGGGACCCGAGGATGTTGCGCATCACAATCGGGCTCTTGACCTGCGCCACGCTGTTCATTTCGCGCGGCTGCGGCGAGACCGGTTCGTTCGAGATGTCCATCGGTGCCTCCACCGACGTCTCGCCGACGGGTCCGTCGTAGTCCGTGTCAAGCGGTTCGATGTAGTCCGGCTCGACGGGTTCCGGCTCCTCCTGCTCCAGCTCCGGCTGCTCGGTAGGCTCCACGATCTCCACGGCAGTGGCGCGCGTCGTGGAACTTTCCTTCTGCGGCAGCGAAAGCATGATGGCGATCGCGATCACGGGTACCAGCACCGCGATCACGGGGCCGCTCATGCGCTGGACTTGCAGGCGCGCGAACTTGTATTCGCCGCTGTCCTTTGGCATGGAAAGGCCGTTGATCGTCTTCCTCATGCGCTCGCGGAAGCTCATGGTCGAGTAGAGCTTCTTCATTTCGCGCCAGACGCGGTCCTCTTCGGACATCCAGCCGGGATCGGTTTCTGCGGGGTTGGTCTGCGGGTCGTTTGACATGAGTTTTTTTTCTCCTTTGCCACTAATACGTTTTTCGGGCGCCGGTTTCTTGGAATTTTTTTGGGGGGGGGCGCGCGACCTAAAGGGCCGCGCTTTCAAGTTGACTGGGCCGCGCGGGCGACGCGGGCGACGGGGCGGCGGGGGCTATTCGCCGGATTCCGCGCCGAGCGAGTTCCGCTCGATCTTGACGAGGCGGCTTTCGGCGATTCGCGCGATGCGGCCGTCGCTTATCCAGACCATGCGGTCGGAAACCGCGAGCATGTTCGGGTCGTGGGTGGCGCAAATGACGGTCACGCCGCCGTTTTTGTTGAGGTCGTGCAGCAGTTCGTGGACTTCGCGGCCGCTCTTGAGGTCCAGGTTGCCCGTGGGCTCGTCGCAAAGCAGGATTGACGGGTTGTTGGCCAGGGCGCGTGCTATGGCAACGCGCTGCATCTGGCCGCCGGACATCTCCTTGGGCCGGTGGTTCCAGCGTTTTTCCAGCTCGACTTTCGCGAGCAGGGCCATGCCGCGGGCGCGCGATTCGTCGGGGGCGACTCCGGCGAAAACCATTGGAAGCGTGACGTTGTCCAGCGCCGTCATCGTGGTGTTCAGGTTGAACTGCTGGAACACGTATCCGATTTTGCGGCAGCGCAGGAAAGCCAACTCCTCGGCGTTAAGCTGCGCCATGTCGACGCCGTCGATGAAGACCCTCCCCTCGGTCGGCGTGTCCAATCCGCCGACTGCGTTGAAGAACGTGGACTTTCCGGAACCGGACGGTCCCATCACGCAGATGTATTCGCCGCGGTATATGTTCAGGGAGATGCCGTCGAGGGCGTGGACGATTTCGTCCCCGCGCCGGAAGAAGCGCTTGACTCCGTGGACGGAGACGAGGATCTCGCGGCCGCGCGCGTATGCGGCTTCGTCGAAGGGCGGTGCCTGTGGCGGTTTTTCAGACATGGCTATTCGACCCTCATCGCCTCCATCGGGGCCATGCGCGAGGCGCTCCAGGCCGGCTGGATCGAGGCCAGCGCCGACAGCATGACTCCGGACAGGACCGACGCGGCGGCGCCTGCGGCGATTGCCGGTCCCGGGAAGCTGCTCCAAACGAGCGAGCCGTACAGCGCGGCGCATTTAGCCACTGCGATGCAGAAGCCGGCCGCCGTGCCGAGCAGTCCGCCGAAAAAGCCCTGCATGGCGGCCTCCATCATGAACTGCGCCAGTATGCAGCCGTCGGTGGCGCCGAGACATTTCATCGTCGCGATTTCGCGGAAGCGCTCGGCGATGGCCATGAGCATGGCGTTCGCGATGCCGACCATGCAGACGAAGAACGAAATCGCCAGAAGGAAGAGCTGCCGGCCGGTGAGACCGAATGCCGCGGGACGGACGCGCAGCACTGGCGAAAGTGCTTCCCGGAGCGCGGCGATGCATCTGGCCGAGGCGCGCCGCGCGGCGACGGCGCGGGCGGTTTCCCGAGTGAATCCGATTTTTTCGAGCAAGGGGGCGGCGCGAGGATCGTCGATTTGCGCGAGTTTTTCTTCGGCGGTGCCCGTGCCCGACTTGCGGAACGCGGTCGCCCATTCCTGGCGGACGTCGGGGCGGGAGAGGGCGTCGAGCAAGTCGGCGTCTTCCAGCGCGGCGGCGATGTCCCGCCGCATTTTGACGAGTTTGTCCGGTGGAAAGTCGAAACCAAGCTTCTCGACCGATGCGCGCCACGCGGCTGGCGCGCCAGCGCCAGCCGCAGGGTGGAAACCACGGCCTTCAGCGTATTTCTGCTCCAGCCGCAGGTGCGGCCTGAAGGGCCGCACCATCAAGTTGACGGGGCGACGGAGTGGCGATGGAGGGCGACGGAGTGGCGATGGAGGGCGACGGAGGGGCGATGGAGGGC